>JBBRQE010000084.1:0-15219 GCA_038226905.1 Chthoniobacterales bacterium
CTGTCGAACGACATTTCGTCGACTCTTTTTCGAAAAAGGAATCGGCACTTGCACGGAAGGATATAAACTACCTTGGTTGAAGCAAAGTTTTTCGCGCCGATGAATATGAATCCCAGCGATGAGAAGGCGGCCCTGCGGGCCGAAATGATCAAACGATTACGTCAATTGACGGCGGAAGACCGGCAGTCTCTGTCCGAGGAGATTTGCGAAAGGGTTCTGGAAATGACGGAGTGGAACGAGGCGCAGAGCATTGTCCTTTTCTCACCCCTCCCGAGCGAACCAATCATCACGCCCTTAAAACTCGACTGTGACGCGCGCAAGGTCGTGTGTACGACGGTGCCGCAGAGTGCCCGGAGCGAAGCCGACCTCCGATTGCCCGAAGGAATAGATCTGATCCTGGTTCCGGGTCTCGCTTTTTCCCATGGCAAACATCGACTGGGCCGCGGCGGTGGGTTCTTTGATCGTCTATTGGCCGGTCGCGGGGAAAAGGCTTTCAAACTGGCCATCTGTTTTTCCTTCCAAGTCATCGACGCGGTGCCCGTGGAAGGCCACGACGTTGTCATGGACGCCGTCGTCACGGATGTGGCATCCGCTTCCAGCCGATAATCCGGCAAGTCCCTTCTGTAGGGGAAGGCGTTGGCCCCCCCAGGGAAGCCGGCCTTAGATCAGGGTTGATCGCATCCCGAATCAGCGTTCAGTGTGCGCGAGATGCGTTTCTTTAAATTTTTTCTCTGGCTCATCTTCCTTGCCGGAACCGCCCTGGCCAGCGAATCGCGCCTGCCCTTCCGCACGGTTTTTCAAGGCCAGAAACAATTCGATCGACTCGTCTCCCAAGCCAAGTCTAACAACTGGCCCGCCCTCGCCCTCGGCGAACGCACGGCCACCGTCGGGCAGGCTTTGGTGGGGACACGCTACAAACATTTCACTCTCGAAATCGATAATCGGATTGAAGCCGCCTCGGTCAATTTCACGGGCATGGATTGCTGGACATTTTTCGAAATCTCTCTCGCTTTCGCCCGCCTCCTGGAGGAGCCGCCCGCCAACTGGACGCCGGAACGCATGTTGCACTACGTCGAACTGGATCGATACCGCGGCGGTGAGTGCACCGGGGATTATCTCACCCGTCTGCACTATCTGGAAGATTGGCTGGCGGATAACAAACAGCGCGGTCTCATCGACGATCTGACCCCGCAACTGGGCGGTTCCAGCGTGCCACACTCGGCTCGCGAGATGTCTATCGGGTGGAGGCACTATCGCTACCTCGCCGCCAATAAATCGCTGCTCGGCCCGCTCGCCCGCATGGAAGCGCGCGTTTCCGCGCGCCCCCTTTACCAGATCCCCAAGAGCCGGGTCGCGGGCATCGAGTCCAGTCTGCACAGCGGCGATATCATCGGGATTATTTCACGCGATCGCGGCAACCTCTATTCCACAGCGCACGTCGGTCTCGCCCTTCGCCAAAGTGACGGATTGCATTTCATGCACGCATCGTCGCCCGGCAATTCCGGCCGTATCGTGATCGATTCCCGCATCTCCACCTATCTCGCGCGTTATCGCAGTGACAGCGGAATTCTCGTCGCCCGGCCCATCCGATAGCGACGTTTCCTGGCCGCCTCGACCGTTCAGGGCGAATCCTTGAATTCGCGCAAAAAGCGCGAGAGCCGTTCGACCGCCGCCTCCGCATCGCGCCCTTTTGCTTCCAGCGCGGCGGTGGCACCTCGATCGAGATTGGCACGCAGAATTTCAATGAGACTAGTCGCGGAAAAACGCTTCCCATCCTTCACGATCCAGACATCCGACCGAAAAGCCCGGGCACACCGCGCGAACTCAGCGGCCGGACGCGCGTGCAAACCAAGCTCGTTCAAAATCGTGACCTGACGCGTCGCAACCACGTCGTCCCCCGCTCGAGGCGTTCTCATTAGGTCTAATCGCTGGTGCCCCAACGGCGATGGAGAAACTTTTCGACCGGCGAAAAGAAAATCTTATCGGCCAGCAAGCCGATCACCACAATGACCACCATGATGCCGATAACCTGTTCCATGGCGTTCTGATCGCGCCCAAACTGCAAAAGCTGTCCGAGGCCAAAGCCGGTCAGAATGGTGACAAAGATTTCCGCGGCCATAAGCGAGCGCCAGGCAAAGGCCCAACCTTGTTTCATTCCGCTCACGATAAAGGGCAGCGCCGCCGGCAGGATCACTCTGAACCAAATGTGCAGACGTTTCGAGCCCATGGTCAGGGCCGCGCGCCGATAAATCGGAGGCACGTTGCGCACGCCCGTCTCCGTCGCAATAATGACCGACCACAAGGTTCCCATAACGACGACAAACAACATGGCTGACTCGGTTTGACCGAACCCTATGAGGGCCAGCGGAACCCAGCAGACACTGGGCAACGTCTGTAAACCCAGTGCGGAAACGCCGAGGGTGTCGCGAAACAGATTAAAGCGCGCGGTCAGCAGGCCGAGGGGAAGACCTCCGATAATGCCCACCAGATATCCGATGAGGAGACGGCGCATGGTGACGACGGTGGCTCGCCAAAGCGTGCCATCTTCCATCGCCCCCTTCAGATATTCCCAAACCTGTCCCGGCGAAGGCACCAGGACCCGTGAGTAGTGGCCGGTCCGGTAAACCCATTGCCAAAGCAGAATCAGGGCGGCAAAGAAAAGGGCGGCCGAAAAAAATCTTCTCATGTGGCCGCTCCATTCTGGGCGGAACTGAAGCTCTTGAGCGCGCGCATGATTTTCCTCGCATGGCCCGCCAGTTCGAGGGTGTTAAAGTCCCGCGGTCGCTCTAGTTCGACCCGAAACTCTTCCTGGATGCGGCCCGGGTTGGGCGAGAACAACAGGACGCGATCGCCGAGGCAGGCCGCTTCCCGCACGTTGTGGGTAACGAAGACGATCGTCTTCTTCCGTTCCTTCCAGATGCGTTGCAGATCGCCGTACAATTGTTCGCGCGTCAGCGCATCGAGGGCGGCGAAGGGCTCGTCCATCAAGAGCACGCGCGGATTGGGCGCGAGCGAACGGGCCAGGGCCACCCGTTGTTTCATTCCGCCCGAGAGTTCGTGAATATTAGCATGCTCAAAGCGCGTCAGACCGACCAGTTCCAGGTAATACCTGGCCACGTCGCGCCGGTCTTTGTTCGTGAGCTGCGGCTTCAGCTTTAGCGGGAACAGCACATTCCCGAAAACATCCAGCCACGGAAAGAGCGCCGATTCCTGGAACATGACGAGCCGATCGCGACCTGGACCCGTCACGGGCTTGCCGTCGGACAAAACACGACCGCTGTCCGGCTTCTCCAAACCGGCGATGATGTTCAGCAGCGTGGTCTTGCCGCAGCCGCTCGGCCCGACCAGGCAGACAAATTCGCCTTCATTCACCTGCAGGCTGACATGGTCGAGCGCCAGAACGTTTCCCGTCCCCGTCTGAAAACTTTTCGAGACGTCTTCAATCGCGAGCTTGCTCGGTGGGATGACCTGCAACTCTTCGCTGACCGATCCTGTTTTCTGACGAAACATCAGGGCTTTTCGATAAGCTTCGAGGTGTCGGTCGAGCCTTTGTAGAAGCCGGCATCTCTTCCATCCCGGACGGCCTTCGCCAACAATTCGGGTGAAACGTCCGTCGTGAATTTGATTCGCTTCCACGACTGCGCCACCGCCTCCGCGGGGAAGTCGGCTTTCGTTTCCTGCTTCAATTCAGCCGCCAGCATTTTTTGAGCGTCCTCCGGATACGCCGTAATCCACTGGGTCAGTTCCTCGTTCGCCCCCGCTATTTTTTTCGCGAGATCGCGATGGTCCTTCAGGAATTTGGCGCTCGAAGCCAGCCAGGTCGTGATCACGTCCGTTTCTTCCAGAAACACCCTGGCCTGCGCGTCGCGGACAAGCCGCGTCACCCACGGTTCCACCGTCCAGACCGCATCCACCCGGCCGGTCTGGAGAAGCCCGAGCTGATCAGGATTAGCCGTGGGCAGGACCAGCGCATCGCCCGCGGTCTGAGTAATCTTAAATCCCTGCGCTTTGAGCCAGGCCCGGCACGAAATATCCTGCGTATTGCCCATCTGCGGAGTGGCGATCTTTTTGCCCCGGAAATCCGCCGCCGTCTTGATCGGACTATCCGACTTGACGACCAGAGCGGCGCCCGCGTTGGCCGCTCCGCTCAGAATGCGGATTTCTTCGCCGTTCGATTTGAAATGCGCGTTCAAGGCCGGGCCCTGGCCCACATAAGTGAGGTCGAGAGAGCCAGCAAAGATCGCCTCCATGGCGGACGGCCCCGCGTTGTACGTGTACCATTGAATCTCGACGCCCGGACCGAGTCGCTGCTCGAACCAACCCTGGCCTTGCCGCGAAAGCGCGTGCGCGATCACCCCCTGGGCATGCGTAATATTAGGGAAATGCCCGAAGCGGATGGTGATCTTGTCCTCCGCCGAAACGACCTGCGCCAGACAAAGAACAAGAAATGAAATGGTTAGTCTTAGGTTTTTTGTCATAGGCTCTCCTTGGATTAGTTAGTCGCGCAGGGCCGCCTCACCGAGCAAACGGTAGAGATCAGGCGAACGCCCGAAAGCCGGTTCGATTTTGTCCCGCTTCATTTTGCGCAGGGTGATGGCCACAATGTCCGCCAGGCTGTAGCGGTCGAGGATACGGGCAATGGCATTGCGCACGTCGAACATGAGCATGCGCAAGCCGCAGTGCGCTTCGTCCGGACAAGTGCAGCGCTTGTAGGCCGTCTGGCTGACACAGGGAATAGGCGCGAGCGGGCCGTCAATCAGCCGAATGACCGCGCCGAATTTTATTCTATCCATCCTCTTGCCCAGAGAATACCCGCCATGCTTGCCGCGCTTGCTCTCCACGTAACCGGCCGCCTTCAATTGAGTCAGGATTTGTTCGAGGAACTTGACCGGAAGTTTCTCTTTCGCGGCCAGCTCGCTCACCTGCAGCAGCGGGCGTTTCAAAGCGGAGGCGATGCCCAAATCAATGAGTGTGCGCAAAGCATATTCGCCGCGTTTGGATAACTTCATGAGGCCGGGAGAAAGAAGCCCATAATCCATACTTCGCAAGTAGGGATTAGCAAAAATGCGAGCGACCCCCCGCCTGCGCGGCGGAGAAAGGAGGGCACGCCCCTCGCGCTTTAGTATCCCCCTTCTGTAGGGGAAGCTGCCACCGTCCCGGTGGGACAACGCTTCCCCTACAGGACGTCGCGTCCCACCGGGCCCACGAATCGGCTTTCACCCAGGGCCAGGGACGGCAATATTCCCCCTGGTTTATGCGAGCCCTTTGCATAGTCGAACATGGAGATGCGCCCAGCATCCGCTTGCGCTTGCGCGAATGCCTCGACCGTTATGCGCAGCTCGGCCTCGAGGTAACGATCCTGACCACTCGCCGTTCGCATATGGCCGATCAGTGGAAAATCATTTCTCAGGCGCGCCAGCACGACGTCGTGCTCCTCTTCAAAACACTCGGGTTTTCCCGTCTTGAGCTTCATCTCCTGCAGCGCGCCAACCCGCGAATCGTTTTCGATTTCGACGATGCCGTCATGTTCCGTGAGCAAAAGCATCGACGCGCACTCGATGGCCGGAATTTTCGGAAATTTCGGCGTACCCTGAACAAATGCGCAGCGGTCGTGGCGGGAAACGATTTCCTGGCCTGTTTCGCGCGCGCCTGCGATCGGCGGACGGAGATCTTGCCGACTTCGATTGACCTGAGCAGGTATCATCTGAAGGAGTACGGCGGAGGACCCGGATTGACCATCGGATGGCTCGGGCTGAGCGACGGACTGCCCTATCTGCAAAATATCCAACCCGCCTTAAAAAAACTGACGGAGCGATTCCCCGGCTTAAAACTGAAAGTTGTCTCGGATAAACCGCTGCAACTCGACGGCGTAAAAGTGGAAAACGAGCCCTGGCGAATGGAGATGGAGCAGGCTCAACTTTCCAGTTTCGATATCGGCATCATGCCGTTGTGGGACTCCATTTGGACGCGTGGCAAATGCGGTTACAAAATTCTGCAATACATGGGCGTCGGGACGGCCGTGGTAGCCTCGAACATCGGTGTGAACAATGAAATCATCAGGTCTGGAGAGAACGGCTTTCTGGCGCGGTCGGGAGAAGACTGGGTTCAGTCGCTCAGTGCTCTGATCGAGAGCGCGGAACAACGGAAAACGTTTGGTCTGCGCGGAAGGCAGTTGGTCGAAGAGCGCTACTCTCTCGACGCCTTTGCCGGGGGCTATGTAAAATTATTACACGAAGTGGCGGAGAGGAAGGGCGGCGGGACCGGCGTCTCCTAAGGCTGTGAGTTTTCCACCGGCGAAACGGCCGCCCGTTATCATCATTGGCGCGCATCGCTCGGGGACTACGGCCACCGCGCGTGCCCTCGCCCTGCTCGGCTTGCAATTGGGCCAACGGCTCGACAGCCACTACGAATCCAAAGCCATACAGCAGTTACACGACCACTATCTGGAACGTGTGGGCGCGGCCTGGCACAAGCCTCACGCCTTCCTTGAGTGGATTGAGTCGGCTGAAGGCAAAGATGATTGTGTGGCGTATCTGCAAGACCACGCCCAACGCGAGTTCAACCCTCTCTTCGGGTATCGAACAAATTTGAAAGGCTGGTGGCTGCGCGCCCGGCTCAGGTCGGGTTGCGCATGGGGGTGGAAAGAGCCGCGCACTACTTTATTTGCCCCACTCTGGCTGCAGATTTTCCCGGACGCGCTCTTCCTCGAAGTCGTCCGGCATCCTGTGGCGGTGGCCCTGAGCATTCGCCAGCGCGAGTTGAAGTTTCGCGCGGCTGGCGACGTGCCCCACCCCGGGCTCGACCAAATGGATTACTGTCTGGGCCTCGCCCTGACTTATGTCGAGGCCGGCGGCCAAATGGAGCATCGAACACGGAATTACCGCCGCGTGCGTTTTGAAGCGTTACAAGCCGACGCCATCAATACCCTCGAGGAGTTGGCTCAGGCCTGCGGTTTGCGACCGACTCAGGTGCAATTAGACAACGCCGCCAGAAGCATCCGGCCAGCCCTGGCCTCGCCTTGGAACGGCCTTTCCGACCAGGAAATCCTGCTGTTGCCCCCGAGAGAGAAAAGTATCAACGCCCTCGGTTACAAGCTGCCTTCCAAAAAAACGATCTAAGCGCCACAAGCACGTCCGCTATTTCACGTGCGTGGCGTCTTCCCAGCGGATGGCCGCACGCAAAAGCTCGCCTAACGAGGTGACGCCGAATTTTTCCTTGGCCCGCGCGCAATAAGCCTGCACCGTTTTCAGACTCAAGTGGAGATCGACCGCGATTTGGGAGGTGGTTAGACCCTGGCCCAGGAGGCGAAAGATCTCCAACTCACGATCGCTCAACTGCTCGACTGGCGTGGCGGCCGAGGCTTTGCGCGGGGTCCCCAAACGGCGGGCCATGGCATTCAGCACGCGATCACTGACATAGACATCGCCCTGCAGCACCCGGCGAATGGCGACCAGCACGTCCTTGGTCGTCTCGCGCTTCATGACGTATCCCTTCGCCCCTGCGCGCAACGCCCTCTCCGCATAAAGAAGCTCGTCGTGCATGGAAAGCACGATCAACGCAACATTGGGAAAATGAATACCCAGATCCTTAACCAGCTCGAGACCGGAGGCTGTCTTCAATGAAATATCAATCAACGCAAGGTCCGGTTTCTTCACGCCGATGCCGGCCAGCGCCTGAGCCGCATCTTCCGCCTCGCCACACACGGCCAGATCGTCCTCCTGGTTGATCAGATTGGAAAGACCCTGCCGGACCAGTGGATGATCGTCCACGATAAAGACCCGGGATTTCGTTTCGCTTTCTTCGTTAGGTTTACGGCTCATAGGATTGATCAATGGTCAGGTTTACTCTGCACAGGACGGCGGTTCCGCCGCCGTCTCTGGGCAGCGCTTGAAAATCTGCGCCCACCAGGGCGGCGCCGTGGGTCATTAAGCGAAGCCCGAGGCCCTCATGCTGGGATGGCCGGGAAAATCCGGCGCCGTCGTCCGACACCTCCAGGGTCAGCTCCGTTTTCGTTTCCAAAAGACGGATGTCAATCTGGCGGGCCTCAGCATGTTTGATCGCATTCATGACCGCTTCCTGCGCAATCCGGTATAGCTGGGTAGCCACTTTCGTATCGAGCACGCTCACCACATCATCGCCGTGAAAAATACAGGGCACGCCATAACGCTCGGTCATGTTCTCAGCCAACCCGTGCAAGGCCACCATCAGTCCATCTGCTTCCAACTCGGGAGAGAAAAGACCGCGGGCGAGATTTCGACTCATGTCTATTCCCTCCTCGATGTAGCGCACGATTTGGTCGGCTTGCGCCACCTCGCCAGCCGAGCGCGCCGCTAACCGTTGGCGCAGGGTTTGGGCGGTCAGGGCCGTGCCGGTCAAATGCTGGCATAATCCATCGTGTAACTCCTGGCCAAGGCGCAGACGCTCACGATCCGCCACTTCCGCGATCTCCTTATCGAGGCGCTCGCGTTCCATAATTTCGCGACGCAAGGCCACGGTGCGATCGCGCACCCGCTGGTCCAGATCGCGCAAGACCGTCCGCAATTTATGCAGGAGCACGGTAAACACGCTATAGGCCGCGGCGCCCATGGCCAGATTCCAGACGCCCACCGTGGGAATGCCGGCATAAATATCGGAGACGACCCAGGCGGCCAGGCTGACCGCCGATAACGTTAAACCGAGCAAAAGTCCTTCAAACCAGGTAGCCAACGAAATAGGCACGAGATAAAAGAGAAGCAGCGATTCTTCGTACCCGGTTAAGAAATCGAGATAGCCCAGGACGCCAATCAGAACCACGCATCCCGCCATCAATCCTATCCGGGATGTGATCGAGGAGGGCCAGGAGCGGCGCATCCGCCTTTCGTCCTTAACCGGAGCCATCGAGATCGCGGCGATTCTGGTCAGCGGCAAATCCATTACGAGATGAAACCCATGAAACGCGAAAAAGAAGCACAAGAAAACATTAACCGGGCAGCTGGTGATTCGACAGCCGCCGGACTCAAACGTTCGACCAGTTAGCCGAAAAAGACAAAGACCAACCAGTTTGTACTATTTCATCCTACGCTCGTTTAACGGGGGGACGAGGTGACTTCCATGGCCCTGCCTGAACAGCCAGTAACCGTCACGTCTGTTTCTATTGCGCGACCGATACGGCATCCACCTGCACCGGTGTTTCTCCGCAGATTTTCACCGTGCCCACAACGCGCGCCGGAACCTGCATCCTGTTTTCCCCTGCGCCGGTCTGTGCCTGCTTCTCCTGCGAGGAAGGCGCGGCGATTATGTAGTTCCCTTCGAAGACGAGGCGCTTTTTCAGGCTCCCATTGTAGCCGGCGGCCTGAAAATGAAATTCGATACCCGCCGCTTCGTTATCTTTATTGGCCTGCGTCGCGCGGCCTTCGGAGCGCGGCTCGTAGCTCTGTTGTTCTCTCAACGCAGCACGCGAATCGTTCTGCGAAAGCGCCTCGATTTTCCCGGTGTAGGTGGAGCCATCCGCATCTACCACGCGGATGAGCTTCCCTTTTTGTTCCATCTGAAATGAACCCAGGACGTTCACCGCCTGTTTGAGCCTGAGGTTGAACTGCGCAGCCTGATTTGTCGGCTTCTGCGAAAATTGCTGACTGAAATTTGTCACGTCCCGCTTCCGAGCCGAAGCCACCGCGGAGGAAGCGGCACCTGACGAAACGCTTCCTTTCATCAGGTTCTGGTCACTATTCAGATTTTTCCAACCCGGGGCAGCGGCCGCCGGCGCGATCGCGACTTGGGCGAATTTTCTCAACGAAGCTGAATTCTCCTCGACGGCTTTGGTCGCTTCCGTCGATTTCGCCGCGTCGCTATTGGCGTCGGCAAAACTGCCACGCGACGATAGTGCGGCCGCGCCTTGCTCCAGCGGCAGGCTCGTCGCCGGTTCAGTTTTTGCAGCGGGCTCAGTGGAGCGCTGAGCCAAAACCGGACCGACAAGATCAGAAGGATTCTTCGCAGCCGGTTCACTTGTCACGAGCTCGCTCTTTTCATCGGGCACGGGCCCTCCATGGCGCAAACCGACGACCGATACGCCAATCAGAACGGCGGCGACCGCGGTCGTCATGACAATTCTCGGCCACCACACGGAAAGTCCGCGCGACCGCTCCGCTTCCCGCGAGTTCTCTCGTTCCAGACGAGCAACCTCATCCTGCAACCGCGCCCGCATCGGATTTGGCATGGCCGGGTCAGCCCCAAACTCGAGCCGGCGCGTCCGGGCAGACCCTTCCAGCAGGTTTTCGATCGGCTTTTTTGGTTCAGGCGACATGACTCTATAAATTAGACGGCAAACGAATGTTCCATCGGAAGAATTTCTTTCGCGACAGTCGCCATACGGTCGAGACACTTGCTCAAACGCGAGCTCACCGTCTTGGCGTTGAGGTGCAATTCCGTCGCGATCTCGGCGTAGCTCAGATCGCCATAATAACGCAGCTCGATGATTTCACGGCAAGGATCGCCCAGTTCATCGAGCGCACGCCGGAGCAGTCGGCAGGTCTCTGCCTGCTGGAGCGCGGCATCAGGACCGGGACGCAGCGAAGGGGGATCGACCGGCGGCTCTTCGTCGTCGCCACTGCCATGAACGGAAAGGTGAGTGCTATTTCCGCCCCGTTTGGCGGCCTGCGTCTTCTGCCGGAAATCCATCGCCTTATTCGCGGCGATGCGCAGGAGCCATGTTTGAAATGAGCTCCTCGCCTGAAACGATTTCAGATTGCGCACCACTGCCAGAAAAGTTTCCTGGCAAATTTCTTCTGTGTCCTCGTGGCTGAACTCCCCGGAAAGTTGAAAAACGAAACGCGCGACCGTCGCGTAGTACCTGTCGAATAAGACATCCCAGGCGTCCTGCCGTCCGTTCCGGCATTGGCCGATCAACTCGGCCTCTGCGGCTTGAGTCGAGATCGGCGCATTCAGCGACGCAAGATTTCCGGGGAGGTTCGTCACAGGATCTGGCGGGGCAAACATCTCACGCACATCTGACCTGTCCACCCCCCGCTCGGTTCATTGGAAAAATGGCGGGAGCATTTTCGCGGCAATCCCGACTAATGCTGTATGAACCGAAAATCGCCTCTCCTCTTCGCCGTTTGGTTTTTTTGCCTTCTGCTCCAGGCCCGCGGCGACGGCTTCATTGTCGTGGAACGCCCCACCTTCGTGCCTCCGGGTCATTTCCCCTTTGCCCCCCTCGAGGTCACCAGTCATCACGTCGACGTCAAGATTGACGGCCAGGTCGCGGTCACGTCGATCGACCAGGAGTTTTACAATCCGAACGATCAACGCCTTGAAGGCACCTATATGTTTCCCGTCCCGAAAGGGGCGCACATCGATAAATTCAGCATGGAAATCGGCGGCAAGATGGTGGACGCCGAACTGCTTTCCGCGGACAAGGCCCGCCAGATTTACGAAGACATCGTGCGCAAGATGCGCGATCCCGCCCTGCTCGAATACGCCGGGCGCGACCTCTTCAAGGTACGGGTTTACCCCCTCGAACCGCACGGCCGCAAGCCGATCAAGATTTCCTACACGGAGCTGCTCCGTTCCGACACGGGCAGCGTGACCTACCTCTATCCGTTGAGCACGGAGAAGTTCTCCGCGCAGCCCATCAAAAACCTGAGCGTAAAAGTCGAAATCAAAACCGCGCAACCGCTCGCTTCCATCTATTCGCCCAGTCACAAGATCGAGATCAAACGGGACGGGGCCAACCACGCCGTTATCGGTTACGAGTCAAAGGACGAAAAGCCGGACACCGATTTCCAACTGGTTTATAACTCGGAAGCCCGCGACGTCGGCTTAGACCTGGTGACCTATAAACCGGACGGCGATGATGGATATTTTCTGCTCCTGGCCGCCCCTACCATGGCCCACGAGTCGAGGCCCGCTCCCAAAGATATTGTGTTCGTGGTCGACACCTCCGGCTCGATGGCCGGGGCGAAATTGCAGCAGGCCCAGAAAGCCCTGGAGTTTTGCGTAGCCAATCTGAATGCGGAGGATCGCTTTGAACTGGTGCGTTTCTCCACCGAAGCGGAACCGCTCTTCGGCAAACTCGTGGAGGCGGATGCAGGCAATCGCAAACGGGCCTCGTCTTTCATCGGCGATCTAAAACCCATCGGCGGGACCGCCATCGCCGACGCGTTGCAAGCTGCCTTGAAAACGCGTCCGGAGAAAGGCGAGCGTCCCTTCGTCGTCATTTTCCTGACCGACGGCCTGCCCACGGTGGGCACGCGCAACCCCGATGAAATTCTGGCCGGAGTAAAGAAGGCCGGAAACACACGCATCTTTTCCTTCGGCATCGGCTCTGACGTGAACACGCAATTGCTTGATCAAATTGCCGAGAGCACGCGCGCTTTCAGCCAATACGTGCTGGCCAATGAAGATCTTGAGGTCAAAGTCTCCAACTTTTTCACCCGCATCAAAGAGCCAGCCCTGACCAATCTCCATCTCGAATTCAGTCCAGGCGTGCAGACGAGCAGGATGTACCCCGCGGCGCTGCCGGACATCTTCAAAGGCGATCAGCTGGTCTTGACCGGGCGCTATCACGGCAGCGGCGAAGTGGAGGCGAAACTGACAGGCACAGCCGCCGGTCACGAACAGACTTTCACTTACAAGGTCAAGTTCGACGACCGCAATTCGTCTAACGAATTCGTCCCACGCCTGTGGGCGACTCGCCGCGTCGGTTTTCTCCTGGATGAAATCCGCATCCACGGTGAGACGTCCGAACTGCGCGATGAAGCGACCGAGCTGGCGCGGCGTTATGGGATCGTCACGCCCTACACCGCCTACTTGATCGTGGAAGACGAAGATCGGCGCCGTGTGCCGATGGCGCAGCGTTCCATGCAGGAGATGAGCGAGGACAAGGCTACTCGAAGTAGCGTGGCCAAATCCTGGTTAGGATTCAAAGATAATAAAGGGGGCGAAGACGGAGTAGCCAACGCGCGCAGCCAGAACGCCTTTAAGTTTGCCGATCAGGCCGGGGCCTCCATCAGCGCGGGCGCTGCGGAGTCGTTCCGCGGCTACGTGGCTTCCGCACCCGCCGCCCCGCTAGAATCGAGCCGGGTCGCTCAGTACACGCAGCAGTCGAGGTTCGTGAACGGTCGCGCCTTCTTCCAAAACGGGAAGCAATGGGTGGACGCCAACGCCCAGAGCGTCACGAAGCGACAGCACGTTCAGTTCAACTCGGACGACTATTTCGATCTGCTCAAGCGACACCCCGAAGCCGCGCCCTGGATGGCCCTCGGTCAAAACGTCCTGCTCGCTCTCGACAAAACCGTTTACGAAATCAGCGAATAGAAATCAAAAACATGAAAGCCATATCAACGTTCCTCGCCCTCTTTATCGCGTGTTCCCCGCTGCTCAGCGGCGCCCCGGAAAAGACGCTTCCACCGAAGCCCCTCGTTCAGATCGCCATCCTGCTCGACACCAGCGGAAGCATGGACGGCCTGATCGAACAGGCCAAAGGTCAACTCTGGAAGATCTGCAACGAATTCATCAAAGCTCGTCAGAACGGCGTGGCACCCGAAGTGCAGGTGGCCCTCTACGAATACGGCAAGAGCAGTCTGTCACAGGAATCCGGATGGATCCGGCGGATTCAACCATTGACCACCGACCTCGATAAGATTTCCGAGGAGTTGTTCGCCCTGCACACGAATGGCGGCGACGAATACTGCGGCTGGGTCATAAAAGATGCCGTGCACGACCTCGAGTGGAGTCCACGCCCGGACGTCTACAAGGTCATCTTCATCGCCGGCAACGAGCCATTCACACAGGGACCGGTGAATTACGTCGAGTCGTGCAAAGCGGCCATCAGCAAAGGCATCATGGTAAACACGATTCATTGCGGAACCGAGAGGGAAGGGATCGACGGGAAATGGAAGGATGGCGCCGCCATGGCCGACGGAAAATTTCTCGTCATCGATCACAATCGCGCGGTCGTCAGCATCGAAGCACCGCAAGACAAGGAGATTGCCCGGCTGGGTGAGGAACTCAACAAGACCTATCTCGCATTCGGTGTTTCTGGAGGGGCTGGCGCCCGGCGCCAGGAAAGCCAGGATGCGAACGTCGCGGCCCTCGCCCCCGCCTCCGGCGCGTCCGTGCAGCGCGCCGTGTCCAAAGCTTCGGCTAACTACCAGAATTCGACCTGGGATCTGATCGATGCGGCCAAGGACAAGAACTTTGAGGTATCCAGATTGAAAGCTGCCGACCTGCCCGCCGGGATGCGGAAGATGAACACCGATGAGCGTAAAGCGTTTATCGAAAAGAACGCCACGCAACGAACCGAGTTACAGGCGCACATCAACCAACTCAATACCGACCGCGAAAAGTACGTCGCCCACAAGATGCAAAAAAACTCCGGGGCCGATACCCTCGATGCCGCGGTCATCTCGGCCGTGCGCGAACAGGGCGCACAGCGAAATCTCGTTTTCAAATAATCTGCGCTGTCGGAACCACTCCATGAAAAATAAACTCAAACTCCTGGCGATTCTGATCGCCTGCTGCTCAACAGCCACGCTTCCCGCCAAAACCCCGGAGCCCAAAGAAAAACAGGAAAAGCCCCGCATCGAAGTCTGCTTTGTCCTGGATACCACCGGCTCAATGGGCGGCTTGATTGAAGGCGCCAAACAAAAGATCTGGTCCATCGCCAATGAAATCGTCAGCGCCAAACCGACGCCTCAACTGAAACTAGGATTAATCGGCTACCGCGACCGCGGAGACGAGTACGTAGTCAAGTCGTTCAAGCTGACTGATGACATCGACGCGATCTATGCCAACCTGCGCGCCTTCGAAGCGGGCGGCGGCGGCGATACTCCCGAAAGCGTCAACGAAGCGCTGGCCGAGGCCATTGAAAAGATGCCGTGGAGCAACGATCGCAGCGTGCTTAAGATTATCTTCCTGGTCGGGGATGCCCCGCCCCACATGGATTACGCCAATGGTCCCAAGTATCCCGAGCTCTGCCGCGCCGCCGCCAGGAAGGACCTGATCATCAATACCATCCAGTGTGGCAACATGGCCGAAACCACGACCATATGGCAGGAGATGGCTAGGCTCTCCGAAGGAAGCTATGTGGCCATCGCCCAGTCAGGCAATGTCGCGGTAGTAGCCACGCCCATGGATGAACAGCTTGGCAAATTGAACAAAGAAATCGGCGCCACCCTGATTCCTTATGGAGATAAGGATTTGCGCAGCGCGGTCAGCGCGAAACAGGCGGTCGCCGAAAGC
>JBBRQE010000085.1:0-14909 GCA_038226905.1 Chthoniobacterales bacterium
GCGGCGGTCTTCCGAGCGGGCGAAAGCCGTGAGCGCGACGGCCGGAACGTTGCCGCCCTCGTGGACCGCGAGTTGTCTCACCTTTCGTATCAGAGAATAGCCATCCTCGTCCGGCATGCCGATGTCGGTAACGAGTACTTGTGGCGGATTCTGGCGAAAAACTTCGAGCGCCTCCGCGCCGGAACCGGCCGTCTCCACGATGGCACCGCAGCGGGCCAGGATACGTTTAATGAGTTCGCGCGCGTCCGCTTCGTCGTCCACCGCGAGGACGCGGATGCCGGTCAGATCGGGCATGGCCTCAACGGGTTCGCCGCTCGATCCGGCTTGCGGATGCCGGCCATCCGGCTCCGTCTCCAGGCGGGCGCTGGCGAGGGGCAGAGCGATAATAAAAGTCGATCCTTGGCCGGGTCCGGGGCTCTTGGCCCGCACGCTGCCTCCATGAAGCTCCGCCAGATTTTTGACAATGGCGAGACCGAGGCCGAGACCCCGCTGGCTGCGGGTGGTGGAAGCGTCCGCCTGGCGAAAGCGATCAAAGACATGGGGGAGAAACTCCGGGGTAATGCCGAGCCCCGAATCCTCTACACTGATCTCGATGTGCGAGTTAACCCGTTCCAGGACCACGTGAACGCGCCCGCCTTTCGGCGTGAATTTCAGCGCGTTCGTGAGGAGATTCCAAAGCACCTGCTGCAAGCGCGCGGGGTCGCCCGAAATGAGACCAGCCAGGGAATCGAGCACGGAACTGAGCCGGATTTCTTTGCCCGCCGCCATGGGCTTGACCGATTCGAGGGCGGATTTGATGACCTCCACAAGATCCACGCGCTGCACATCGAGGCGCACATTGCCTGAGATAATGCGGCTCATATCGAGCAGATCCTCGATGATCTGGGTCTGGGCGCGCGCATTTCGCTCGATCACTTCGAGCCCTTCCATGATGTCTTCCGGTTTATCGCTCTCGCGCAGAACATTGGCCCATCCGAGGATGGCATTTAACGGTGTGCGCAGTTCGTGCGAGAGGGTGGCGAGGAACTCGTCTTTCATGCGCGTTTCACGTTCGGCCCGTTCGCGCGCTTCCTTCTCGCTAACGAATAATTTTTCGCGCTCGGCCTCGGCTTGTTTGCGCTGGGTCAGCTCCTTCTGGGCGGCCTGATAGAGGCGGGCGTTGTCGAAGGCGATGGCGGCCTGGGCGGCCACGCTTGTGACCAGACGTTCACTGCGCTCGGTAAAGATGCCGGCCTGCGGGTGTCCGAAAAAGAGGCCGCCAATCGTCTGGCCGGAGCTGGAAATCACCGGCATGGCCAGATAACTCCGCACCGGAACAGGCTTGCCAGGCGTGTCAGATTTCGGCGCGTTCTCGGCATAACGAGAGCCATCCTGAAGATCAACCAGACGGATCGCCCCGGTAAAAGCGGGGCCAAAGAGAACTCGGGCCGGCGGCCGGCCAAAATTTTCGAAGGCCTCGCGCGACGCACCCGACAGGTTATCGAGCAGGAGAGCATCGCCGCTCTCGTCCGTTTCGTTGTAAAAGAATGCGCCAAAATCCGCGCCGGTCAGCTGGGTTCCGGCATCGGTGACAATTTGCACGAGAGTCGCCAAATCCAGCTGGGCCGCTATGGCTGAGCCCGTCTTGTTGAGCAATTCGAGCATGCGTGTCTCATCGCGCAACGCTTCTTCCGCGCGGTTCCGCTCGGTGACATCGTGAAAACTCCAGACGCGTCCGACCGGGCCGTCTTCCATTAACTGGAGGCGGGAAAGACGTTCGAAAACGCGGCCGTCCGTGAATTCGACAAGATCGAAGGATTCTTCCGGGGTCGATTGGTAAATTTCCCTGGTTCGAGCGAGAAACCGGTCCGGATTTTTCAAAGTGCTGGCGGCGGTTTCGAGCAGCTTCCCATGGTCGTTCCCGCTCATCAGGGCGCGCGGGAACTGCCATATTTTAAGAAACTGCTCGTTGAAGTCGGTGATCCGCCCGCTTTGATCGACCACGAGGATGCCGTCGCTGGTGGACTCGAGGGTGGCCCGCAGGCGAGCCAGAGAATGCGCCAGTTCGACAGTCTTTTCCTCAAGCGCTTCTTTGGCCGCGAGTATTTCCTGCTCGGCGCGGTGCCGCGCACGTAGAATCGCGTCCGAAGTCTGCAAGGCGGTCGAGCGCAGCCGTTGCTCTTCGTCTTTACCGCTCGCCACTAGGTTCCCCCAAGAATTTCCGCGGCCAAAGCGGTTCCGAGAACCCGCGCCCGGATCTTGGCGAAGGCTGTCTCACGTGGAGTGGATGTGTCATCGCTGAAAGGAGAGAAGCCGCAGTCATCGGTTGTCCCGAGTTGCGCGAGAGGAATATATTTGGCCGCAGTCAGGACTCGGTCGCGCACTTGCTCGGCCGTTTCAATATGCGGATCGATCGGCGCCACCACGCCGATAAAGGCTCTCTGGTCGGGCTTGAGACGGTCTCGCACGATTTGCAGGATGCGTTCGGGATCTTTTTCGCCGGCCAGCGCGATGTAAAAATTGCCCGCCTTCAATTCGAACAGGCTGGGCAGCAGCTGGGCGTAATCGACATCTGCGCTATGGGTCGAGTCACGGTCGGCCCCCGGGCAGGTGTGCACTCCGATGCGCTGGCGTTCGGCCGTCGAGAACTGGGCGAGCCCGAGATTATTCAGATCGATAAAGCTGTTCAGCAGCTCGCCGGACGGATCGATTTTGACGGCCAGCCGACCCTCCGTGAAGTCAACCTGCACCTTGTGCGCCCCTTTCTCGAGGCAACTTCGCGTCTCTTTGACATGTTCGCGCAGGAGATCATCAAGGAATTGCTCGCGCGAATAGCCGGCGATGCCATCCGCCGGATACATCAGGCTTAAGGCAGAAGGCGAGATGACCGCCTGCTTAAGAGGGACATGGGCAAAGCGCTTGGCAAAATCGAGAAAGCTGTCGGCATACCGCTTGTAGCGGAACGGACCGGAGAGCAGTCGCGGCCAGCGGCGCGTATGACTAACGAATGGAAGTTGAAAACCATCGGGCGCGAGGTTGGGCAGCCCATCCACGCAGTAGGTCCCGAAATTATGATATTTCCTCTGTTCCCCGTCGGTAATAACGGGCGAACCGGTCGCCTCGAATTGTTCGATCGTGTCGCGGATGGCATTCTCGTAGAGACCATCCAGGGCGGGGTCGTCCGGATTCGTTTTGGAAAAAGCCTCAATCAGCCAGAGCGGACGAGGGATACTCCCAATCGGTTCAGTGGGGATGATCATAGCCACGGACCGAGCATCCGGGATTCATCCGGTAATCGCCAGCCATTTTACGGTTTCCTGGGGAATTGGGCCGAGGGTGAAAACGCTCAACGCTTGGTGGCGCGCGATAAATCGGGAAGGAAAGCAGTGAGCAGGCCGATAAGCGGAAGGTAGGAGCAAATCCGGAAGACGAAACGCATGCCGTGCTGGTCCGCCAGGGCGCCGAGCACGGCGGAGCCGATTCCTCCCATGCCGAAGGCGAGACCAAAAAAGAGGCCGGCCATGAGACCGACTTTTCCGGGCACCAGTTCCTGCGCGTAAACCAGGATGGCGGAAAAGGCGGAGGAGAGGATGAGGCCGATGATGGCCGTGAGCACTCCTGTCCAGAAAAGGCTGGCATACGGCAGGGCGATGGCAAAAGGCGCCACTCCCAGAATGGAAACCCAAATGACGGCTTTGCGACCGATGCGATCGCCGATGGGGCCGCCCAGAAACGTGCCGGCCGCGATAGCGAAGAGAAAGACAAAAAGATGGAGCTGTGCTTTCTGCACGGAGAGACCGAATTTTTCCATCACGAAGAAAGTGTAGTAGCTCGACATGCTGGCCAGATAAAAATATTTGGAAAAGACGAGGACGATGAGGATGCCTAACGAAAAGAAAACTTGTCGGCGCGACAAGGTCGAGGCGTAACGGTGTGGATGGGCCTGGCTCGTGCGGCCGCTGCGCCGGCCCGCCAGGACCCGGCCATACCAACGCCCCACGCCGATTAGAACGATGATGCCGAGCAGGGCCAGAAGAGAGAACCACATAATGGAGCGCTGGCCGCGCGTCACGATGATGGCGGCGGCGAGGAGCGGGCCGAGGGAGCTGCCCGCGTTCCCGCCTACTTGGAAGAGGGACTGGGCCAAGCCGTGTTGTCCGCCCGAACTCAGGTGAGCCACGCGGGAGGCTTCCGGATGAAACACGGACGAGCCGAGCCCTACGAAGGCCACGGCTGCGAGCACCATTCCGAGGCTGGTGGCGAGGGCCAGGAGGACGAGGCCCACGAGGGTGCTGGCCATTCCCATGGCGAGAGAGAAGGGCTGGGGGCGCCGGTCGGTGTATAGCCCGACGAAAGGCTGCAGGATGGAGGCGGTCAGTTGATTCGTTAGGGTGATGAGGCCAATGTGGCCGAAATCAAGGTGCAGAGCCTCTTTCAGAATCGGGTAGATGGCGGGGATGAGCGATTGCAGCGTGTCGTTAATCAAATGGGAGAAACTGAGGGCGGCCAGCACGCCGAGGACGGGCGCAGCCGATTTGGCCGGAGTCTCGGCCGGCGAGGGCGACGCCGGAATGCAAGGACCAGTGGCGGGGGCTTCGACGGAATCGTGCATGGAAGAAAAGGCGGGAGGAGAGCAAACTCTCACCGCTCCACGTCCAACGCTCAACGCCAAATTAAAAACCCTGCGCCGGGCGGGAGGGCCGGGGTTCTCGTATTCCGGCAAGCCCGAGAGCGCGTTGTCTTATTTGATAAAGAAGGACGGGAGCGCGATTGAATGAGATGACAAGTAAACTGATAGGCCGACGCTTGCTCGAGGCCGGCGGACTTTTTCTCATTGGCGATGGAATCATGGGGTTGTTGCAGCCGCGGCGCCACTCGTTGCTCTGGCATTTCGGGCCGCAGCTGAGCCGGGCCATGACGGAGGAGCTGGCGGATCATCCCAAAGTCGCTCGCTCCGTTTACCTGGCGGAAGTGGCGTTGGGCCTGGCCTTGTCGCTGTGCCAGACTCCCCGGGATTCTTACTAGGGGCAATCCCGGGCGCTGCGCCGGTTTAAGAGGCCCGTGACGAGAAACCCATAAAGCGCTATGATGCAGAAGTCATGTGGCCTTTGATTCTCGGGTCTGCCAAATGGGCGGCGGTGGGTTTTGTCGTCGCGTTTTTTCTCATGAAGATCTATGAGGGTACTCATATTCACGACGATATCCCGCGGCCCGATTTCAAAGTGAAACGCGCCCGACGGGCCACCCTCGTGCTGTCGGCTTTCGCCGGGATTCTATCGGGTTGTGTCTGGTTGCTCGTGCAGAAATTGGATTGACCAGCCGGTTGGCATCGGCCGGGCCAGAGCGTGAAACGGCTTTTTAGGCGGTCTCGGGGGAGACGGGCCCCAGCATGGTGCCCCGGCACTTCGGGGAACCGCAGCGGCATTCGTATTCCCTTTCCAGTTCCCTGGTGCGCGGCTCGTCCACTTCCAAACCGTAATCGTAGAAGAGTTCTTCGCCCGGCCGGAGAGCTCGCATGGCGTAGATAAAAACGCGGTCTCCTTCTTCGATGGCCTCGCAGTTCGGCTCGCAGGAATGATTAACCCAGCGCGATTCATTGCCGCCGATCTCCGGATCGATCACATCTTTACCGTTAGTTAGGCCAAAGAGAAAAGTGTGCGGTCCATCGGCCTGCGGGGTCGCGCTCTCCCAAGCCACGACGGTTCCTGTATATTCCATGATTCGCTTTCCTTTGCGGATCGGCCCGGTCGCGTAAACGCCGCGGCCGTGCACGCCGGATTGGCAAACCTCCAGGGGCGGCGGAAGTTTCCGCGTTTTGGACTTCTCTGTCTTTCGATTCGCGACGAGACGCGCCTCGGCGTCGCTTTCAGTCATGATGGTTGCGGGGTGCATGGCTAACTTTTATGTGGCTCTGGCGCGAGTGTGGCGAGGATGCTTCATCGGCACAAGACTGGAACGGTGAGTCCAGTGTTTGGCAAGGACCAGTGCAGTCCTTTAGGATCGTCGAAGTCATAACCTGAGCCAGGCCCTCGCGTTGCGAAACCGCTGGCCTTCGCGCTCCTCCGGAGGCAAGCTAGTAAAAGGGAAGGGGTTGTCATGAAAGCTGTCCGTCATCGTAGTTTAGTTTTGGCCTGCGCGCTGGCGGCCGGGGGTTGCGCGTTGTTCGATCGGGGCGCGACGGCCTCGGAGAACGAAGCACGCGTTACTCGCATTGTCCGCGACGTGAAGCTTCTGCCCTCGCAGGAGAAACCGCAGCCGGCTGAATTGAATGACAAGGTGAGCGCCGGGACCGGAGTGCGTACGGGCCTGGCCTCGAGGTCGGAATTGACCTTCGTCGACCTAACGATCGAGCGTTTGGGCGCGAGCACCGTCTTCAGTTTTAACCGGGCTGGACGCAAGGTTCGGCTTGAGGGCGGTTCCATGCTTTTGCGAATCCCGAAAGATTCGGGCGGGGCTACGATGTCTACCGGTGCGGTCACGGTGGGGATCACGGGCACCACTGTTATCCTGGAATCGACCCGCGCGGGACGGAACAAGTTAACCGTGCTGGAAGGGGGCGCCCGCGTCTCTCTTAATAAGTACAAGGATGAATCGGTCTACGTGCGCGGTGGGCAAATGGAGGATGTTCCTCCCGGAGCCCGTCATCTGCCTCCACCCATGGATGTGGATCTGGCGAACCTGATGGAAAACAATCCGTTGATTACCGATTTCGATCCATTGCCCAGCCGGGGCTTGATCCTGGCGACAGCCTCTCGTCCGGTGCAACCGCAGGGCGCTCCTGGAGGACTGGCCATCATTCCGAATCTCATCGGGATCGGGCTGGGACCGGGCGGTGTGGGCGGGTTTCACCCGGGTAATTCGAGTAACAACGGAAGGCGTAACACCAATGGGCCGCGCGGCAATAATGGGCGCACCGGACAAACCGGCCCCCGCAAGACCGGCGACCCGGGCACCCAAAAGAAGACCACAGGCAGGGGCACGCCCCAGACGAAGGGGGGAAACCCTAAGAACCAGCCCGCTGGAACAGGGACGCGCAAAAAGAAGGATCCCGCTTCGCAGGATGTTCGCTGATTCGCGAACAGGCCTGCCGTCTGGAGAATTATGCTTGTGATTTAGACCCCGTCTGCACAGGCTGAAGCCCCTTACATAATTCTATGAAAAAAACCGCCTTTACCCTCACTGTTCTACTCGTTGGAGCAGCCTTCGTCGTTTCGTGCGCCCACAAGAAAGAAACGGCCTCCTCTAGCCACGGGACCGCTACTACGGGCAAGAAGCCGACCACGTCCACTACCACCAAGAAAGCGGGGACGACCAGCGCATCCACAACGTCCGCTACCACCAAGAAAAAGACCTCCACGGATAGTAGCGCTTCCACTTCGTCCACCTCCACCTCGGCCAAGAAGAAGTCTTCCAGCAGTGCGACCCCATCGCCTTCGCCATCGGCCGCCGAAAAGATGGAAACGCCGGCGAGCACCGCGACTCCTGAGATGGAAGCCTCGCCTTCTGCATCGCCTACCGCCTCGGAAGGCTCGGGACAGTAAGCGGACCTTCCCTAATTTGCTGTTTGTGCGGGACTCAGCCGATTTAAAGGTCGGCTGAGTCCTTGTCTTGTACGGGATCGAGCGACAAGGCAGTTCCGCCTTGCTGCCTGCAGGGAAAATGAGCGACCATGGTCGGCGTGAAGCCGGTAGTCGACAATGACAGACTGCATATCGCGCAGATAGAAGTTCGGCACTTGCAGAATACCGTTCAGGCACTGCGCGACGAATTGGAAACGATGCGCTCCGCCAAGGGCGACGCCGTGCAGGCCGCCGTCGCCTCGGGGTCGAATGAAGCCCGGCAGTTGCAGGCCACCATTGAAGTCTTGCGCGCCGAGTTGGAGAAAACGGTTTTCCGTCACGCCGACGAAATCGAGCAGGCCAGGCATGTTGCTCATGAGGAAATGCGCCAGTTGCGCGAAACGATCGCGGTGTTGCGCGAAGATCTGGAAAAAAAGCGGGCCTGACGCTGTAATATTATCCCATGTCCGGAAAACGTAGCGGCGTTCTAAAAAGTAAGCGACCGGCCCGCTCGAGCCGAACCTCCGGGCAACTGGTATCGCGTCTGCGCCGAAGCGAACTGTTACTGGACCTCGGGCAGCGCGTTGGCTCGATCGAAAATCTGGACGAACTGCTCGTTACCCTGGTGGGGATCGTGGTGACGGAAACCGAGGCCGAGCGTGGAACCCTTTTTCTGAACGATCCGTCATCCAATGAACTTTATTCGCGCGTCGCGCAGGGCACGCTCAATCGGGAGATTCGTCTGCTCAATACCGAAGGCATCGCCGGGGCGGTCTTTCAAAGCGGGCAGGGAGAGATTATCCCCGATGCCTATGCGGACCCCCGCTTCAACAATGAGATTGATCGGGAAACAGCCTTCACCACCCGATCGATCTTGTGCGCCCCGGTGAAAACCACGCGAGGCCTCGTCATTGGCGTGGTGCAAACCCTCAACAAGAAGGCCGGCTCTTTCACCGCCGAAGACCTTGATCTGTTGGAAGCGATGGCCACGCAGGCTTCCATCGCCCTGCAAAGCTCGCAGTTTATTGAGCGGATGCAGAAGACGCGCGCTCAGGAAATGGAATTTCTCAATCTGGTGGCCGACATCACCAGTTCTCTCGATATTTCCATCCTGCTCCGGCGCGTCATGAGTGAAGCGACGCGCATGCTCAAGGCGGATCGCTCGACCCTTTTTCTGCATAACGAAAAGACGAAGGAGCTTTGGTCGGAGGTGGGGGAGGGATTGAACGCGGTGGAGATTCGACTGCCCGATCACGTCGGCATTGCCGGCACCGTTTTTCAATCCCACCAGAGCGTGAACATTCCCCATGCCTACGCCGATTTGCGTTTCAATCCCGCTTTCGACAAGAAGACCGGTTACTTCACCCGCTCCATCCTGTGCGTCCCCGTTATCAATAAGAACGGTCGCTGCATCGGGGTAACGCAATCGCTGAACAAGTCGGGCGGTCCCTTCACCGCGGAAGATGAAGCCCGGCTCAAGGCCTTTACCGCCCAGGTTTCCATCGCCCTGGAGAATGCCAATCTGTTCGACGACGTGCAGAACATGAAGAATTACAACCAGTCCGTTTTAGAGAGCATGTCGAGCGGAGTCATTACGCTCGACGAAGAGGGGCGCGTCCATACCTGTAACGCAGCCGGTTATCGAATTCTGCGCCGGCCGGCCGGTGATTTGTTAGGCCGACCCGCCCTGGAAGTGTTTCAGAACGGCAACGCCTGGGTCAACGAAAGCATTGCCCGCGTGGGTGAAAGTAATTCGAGCGAGGCCTTGCTCGATGCGGAGATGTTGATGGGCGACGAGAAGTTAAGCGTCAACCTGACCATCCAGCCGCTCGTTAGCCTGAAGGCCAAGCGCCTGGGCACCATGGTCATGATCGAGGATATCAGCAACGAAAAGCGCATGAAAGCGACCATGTCCCGCTACATGGATCCCGGACTGGCCGACAAGCTCCTGGCCGGGGGCGACGATATTTTGGGCGGACAAAGCGTCGAGGCGACCGTGCTTTTTTGCGATATCCGTTCGTTTACCACTTTGACCGAAGAGTTGGGCGCTCAAGGGACGGTGGCTCTGCTCAACGAATATTTTTCCATCATGGTCAACTGCATCGCGCGGGAGGGCGGCATGCTCGACAAGTTTATCGGCGACGCCATCATGGCCGAGTTCGGCATTCCCCTTTCGCACGAAGACGATCCGGATCGGGCCATGCGCGCGGCTATCAGCATGATTACCGAGTTGCATGGATGGAACGAAGAACGCCGGCAGCGTGGTCAGAAGTCGATCGCCATCGGGATTGGGCTGAACACGGATGCGATTGTTTCGGGAAACATCGGTTCGCCCAAGCGCATGGATTACACCGTCATCGGGGACGGTGTAAACCTGGCCTCCCGCCTGGAGGGCGCCTGCAAGGAGTATTCCGCGCAGATCCTGTGCAGTGAAAACACCTACCGGAAATTAAAGGGATCCTACCGCGCCCGCGAAATCGATCGAGTCGTCGTGAAAGGAAAGACGGAGCCGGTCAGCGTTTATGAGATTCTCGATTTCCATACCGATAATTCCTTTCCGAATATGCCGGAAGCTCTCAATCTTTTCCGGGGCGGCCTGAAATATTACCGGGCCGGCGAGTTCGATCGGGCGATCGGTCAATTTGGCGAAGCGCTGGCCCTGCATCCGGGGGACAAATTGAGTGAGATGTACGTAGAGCGCTGCCAGTATCTCAAGGCCAATCCGGTGAACGGCCCGTGGGACGGCGTCTGGGTGATGACCGGGAAATAGAAAAGGACGAGCGCATGCGCAAAGTAAACACGAAGGACCTCAAGGAGGATGTCTGGTCCTCACCCAAGGGTAAGTTCGCCACCGGCTACCGGGGGATTTCCGAGGCGCTCGGCCGCACGCCGGCCTCGACCGACTTGCGGGAGCGGCATCCTTTCGACGTGGAGATTTGCCGGATACCCGCCGGGAAAATGAATTACCCGTATCACGCGCACAGCGCGCAGTGGGAGCTTTACCACGTCATTTCCGGGCGTGGTCAGGTTCGTCATAAGGATGGAACGACGCCGGTGGAAGGCGGAGATGCGTTTTTCTTCGGGCCGGATGAGCCGCACCAGATAATTAACGACAGTGAAGAAGATCTGGTGGTCTACGTCATTGCGGATAACCCGATCGGGGAAGTTGCGTATTACCCGGACAGCAAAAAGTGGTTGGTGCGCTCGCCGGAAAGGCGATTGATACGCTCGGACGGAATTGATTACTTGGATGGCGAGGAATAGTCCACAGAGCAAAAGCCAGGGACGCCGCGCTGCGGCCTCCGCACCGCGGACAGAGCGGGTCGCCCCGGAGACTTTTTCCAAGAAGCTTGCGCGCGGAGCGGGACGGCGCGGCGCGCCGTCCCTAACCATCACGTCCGCTAACAAAGACATTCGAAAATAGACAAAACCCTCAAACGGTGGCGTCTGTCGAATAGATGAGTGCGTCACCGCGTCCGGAAGGACTGGCCGAAATACTGCGTCAGCTCGTCGCCTTGGGCGGAGATCGCACGACGGACGACGACTGCTCTGCCCCGGATGGCGGCAGCCATGGGCGTGTGAACGGCAGAAACGAGGCCCTGTCTGAAAAAACTGAATCCAGTCAGGGACGCGAACGCATCTTACCAGTGAAGCCCTCCGCGTAGATTAGATAATCCCGACCGTTCCTCGCCTATGTTTCTCGAATCGTTTCGCCAGGATGTCCGCATCGGTCTTCGTGTCTTAATCAAAGAGAAGACGTTCTGCTTCCTCGCCGTGCTCGTGCTCGCGCTCGGCATCTGCGGCGTAACCACCCAATTCACCGTGGTCAACGCTTTCGTGCTGCGCGGGTTCTCCTTTCCTCATCCCGAGCAACTCGCGAGCGTGGGACTGATCGATCCCCAGGCTACCGCGCAGAATAACAATTTTGGGACCGGCAATATCCCGTCGGCTCAGGATTACGAGGATCTGCGCGCCGCCCAGAGATCGTTCTCCATGATGGCCGCCTATCTCAATGGCTCCACCATCAATGTCACCTATCACAACAACCCCCAGCGCTACACCGGAGGATACGTCACGGAGGACTTCTTCAGGATCGTCGGGGTCTCACCCATCATGGGTCGCGATTTTACGGCAGAAGATAACAAACCGGGCGCGGAGAAGGTGACCATTCTGGGCCACGAAATCTGGCAGCGCGATTTCAATGGGGATCCTAAAATTGTCGGGCAAGCCGTGCGGATCAATGGCAAGGCCGCCACCATCGTGGGGATAATGCCGCCGAACTTCAAGTTCCCCATCTCGGAACAGCTGTGGGTTCCTTATTATAATGAGTTTCCTCTGAAACCGCGCGGCGACCTGGAAGGCGGCACGGTCGGCCCCTCTATCCTGGGTCGATTGAAGGCGGGGGTAAGCCTCGACCAGGCGAATGCGGAGTATTCCGGATTAGCCAAGCGCATGGCCAATGCGAATCCGAAAACGAACGGACAGCTCGCCTCGGCAGCGGTGCAGCCGCTCCTCAATACGTTTACCGGTCCGCAACTTCGCCAGACCGTCTTTGCCATGCTCGGAGCGGTGATGGTGGTCTTGCTGATCGCGTGCGTCAATGTGATGAACATGCAATTTGGCCGCGCGGCTTTGCGGGCCAAGGAGTTGGCCATCCGGGGCGCGCTCGGGGCGACCCGCTGGCGGCTCGTTCGCCAGATGTTGACGGAAAGCCTGCTCATCGCCGTGTTCGGTGCGGCCATCGGCGTGCTCCTTGCCTATTGGGGAGTGGGCCTGCTCGTGCGGGCGACCAATGCACTTCCCTTCCCGCTGCCTTACTGGGTTTCGTTTACGATCGACGGCCGCGTTCTCTTCGTCACCGTAGTCATCACGCTGGTGGCGACGCTGCTCTCCGGTTTCATCCCGGCCTGGTTGAGCGCGCGCGCCAATGCGGCAGAAATGATGAAAGAAGGGGGACGAGGCAATAGCAGTCGGCTCGCCACGATTATCACTCGCGTCCTCGTGGTGGGGCAAATTGCCCTGACCGCTGCTCTTCTTATCGCGGCGAGTCTCCAAATTAAATCGATCCGTAATCAGACGACATTGAATTACGGCTACGACGAAAATGGCGTCTACAGCGCGCGCATGGGCCTGTTTGAAGGGGATTATCCGACCCCGGCCGCGCGGGTGCAGTTCTTCGCGAAAACCTTGCGTGCTCTGCGAGCTGATCCAGCCTTCGATGGCGCCTCCATGACGGGACGTTTCCGCATGACCTTTGGTGGGTTCGGGCAATATGAGGTGGATGGACAGAGCTACGTGACGGATCGCGACCGGCCGCAGGGCAACTTTGAGTTCATCTCGGACAAATACTTTTCCAGCATCGGGCTGAAAGTTTTGGAGGGACGGGACTTCACCATCGATGACGCGGATGAGAAACAGCCGGTGGCCATAGTCTCCACGGGGTTCGCCCGGAAATATTTCGGGCACGACAGTCCGTTAGGCCGTCGGGTGCGCCTTTTCAATCCGGCGCAACCGCAGCCCTGGCGCGCGGTCGTGGGGGTAGTGCCGGACACGCTCATGCAGGGACCGTTCAACACGCAGGCGGACGAGTTTGGCTTCTACGTGCCCCTGCTCGGGGTCGCGCCGGTTCCCCAGTTCTGTACTATTGTCGTGCGACCTCACGCGGGGCAGCGGGCCGAGACCCTCGGGCCCGCCCTGAGCCGCGCCGTGGCCAAGCTCGATCCCAATCTACCCGTCTACTTCGCCGGGACGCCCGCGCGATTGCACGCTGAAATTCTGGGAGTGAATCGCATTACGGCCAACCTGTTTATGATCTTCGGAGCGGTGGCATTTTTCCTCTCCGCTGTGGGCCTTTACGGGGTCATGAGTTTCTCGGTTAATCAACGCACCCAGGAGTTTGGTATCCGCATGGCCCTGGGGGCGGATGCCGCCCGAATTTTCCGGCTTGTTATGACGCAGGGTGCATGGCAACTCGTCATCGGGCTTATCCTGGGGGGTGGAGCGGCCGCTCTCCTTCTGGGAGTGCTGGCCGCCGCCGCCCTGCAAAATATTCTTTTCAAAGTGAACGCGCTCGATCCGTTTATCTACACGGTGGTGGCGGCGCTCCTCACGGCCGTGGCGGCGGCTTCCTGTTTTGTCCCGGCACGTCGCGCCACCAGGGTCAATCCCATCGTGGCCTTGCGGGCGGAATAACCAAGCCGGCTATTATTAAGCCCGCCGGCGATTGAGTCGAACGCCTTACCTGAGAATCTCGGCCGCGATTTCGAACGAGCGCAGGCGGGCGGCGTGATCATAGATCTGACTCGTGATGATCAATTCGTCGGCCCCTGTTTCCGCCACTATTTGTTTCATACGATCTTTCACAGTGTCCGCCGATCCGACTACTGTATATCGAGCGCGCTGTGCGAGGGCCGCGCGTTCCCCTTCGCTCCACAATTCATCCATGCTCGCGACGGGCGGTGGCAATTTGCTCGGGCGTCCCCTGATGAGACTCAGGATTTGCTGCTGCGCCGAAGTGAAAAGACGCCGCGCTTCCTCGTCGGTCTCGGCCGCATAAACTCCCACGCCGATCATGACGTAGGGATCGGCCAGCTGAGGAGACGGTTTGAATCCGCCCCGGTAAAGTTGCAGAGCGACCCGCAGATATTCCGGGGCGAAGTGCGAAGCGAAAGCGAAAGGCAGGCCCAACTCGGCCGCTAGTCGCGCGCTAAAATCACTCGAACCGAGCAGGTAAAGTGGCACGCTCAGACCGGCGCCCGGCACAGCCTGCACGCGTTGACCCGTCTGGGCCGCGCGGAAGTAAGCCATCAACTCCATCAAATCGTCCGGGAACGTGTCACCGCTGCTGCCGAGAGAACGGCGCAAGGCTCGCGCGGTGGCCTGGTCGCTTCCGGGAGCGCGACCGAGAGCCAGATCGATTCGGCCCGGATAGAGCGATTCGAGCGTTCCGAATTGTTCCGCGATAACGAGAGGCGCGTGGTTAGGCAACATGATGCCGCCCGCGCCCACACGAATGGATGTGGTCCCGCCCGCCACATATCCGATGACCACGGAAGTGGCCGCGCTGGCGATGCCCGGCATGTTGTGATGCTCGGCCAGCCAGAAACGGTGGTAACCCCATTTCTCGGCGTGGCGGGCCAGATCGAGGCTATGACGGAAGGCCTCGGCCGCGTCCGCTCCTTCCCGGACGGGAGCGAGATCAAGAAGGGAGTAGTGCATGGAAGTGGGTAAGATGAAAAGATGTCGAGCAAGTGGACGACGTCCAACGCTCCTGGTTGAGCTTTCAACGGTTTTGCTTTGCGCAGGCGAGCCCATTCGTCATGCTGGAAGAACGTATGGGATTTGAACAATATCACGAACCGGCCGACGAAC
>JBBRQE010000086.1:0-14668 GCA_038226905.1 Chthoniobacterales bacterium
ACAGAATGCTCCTAAAGCGAGAAGCAGCCTTTATGCCGCTATGCGTTGGAAAGCGGGCCCATTTCCCCGGCACGGCCTGCGAGAACGAAGCCCGTCCTTGCCGCTCGCCTGTCTGCAGCTATCCTACCGACCGCAAAACTACGGCGCGTTCGTCTAGTGGTTAGGACACAGCCCTCTCAAGGCTGGTGCACGGGTTCGACTCCCGTACGCGCTGCGGATTAACCTCGGTCCGTTGACGGTCTATCCCCTTCGCGCAACGCATCGCTTGCGTCCCGCCGGATTTGCTCATAATGCCTGCAGCAGTGGAAACCGTTTCCGAATGAGTCAATTAACCAGAGAGCCAAGAGCCTGGAAGGCCTGGGTTATCCTGGCGCTCACCGTCGCTGCTCCGCTGCTGGGCGGAACGACGGCTCTCTGGTCGCAGACCTTTCTTTGTGTGGCCACCGGACTTCTCTTCATGATCTCCCCACCAGCGAAGTCGCTCGGCAAAATTCCCAACCTGCTGTTGGTTGCCCTGGCAGGCATCGCCCTGGTCGCGTTCCTGCCCGCCAACTGGTTCCCCATCCCTGCATGGCGCGCGGATCTCCGGCAGATCGGCGTATCCCTGCCGGTCACGCAGTCGGCGCAACCATGGCTCACCGGGCAGTCGACCTGCTTATTCTGGTTAGGCCTGGCTTGGACCTGCTACCTCTTGAGTTACGAATGGCCAGGCCGGACCCGGGAAAGAGTATGGGACGGTTTCTGCCTTGGCCTTCTCGGCCTGGCTGCCGCCCTAACAATCTCCTACACGTTCAAGATCCGAATACCTTTTTGGCCGTCTGTTCCCGAATATGGCTTTTTTCCAAATCGCAATCAGACGAGCAACGTCATGGCTCTGGCCGGAATTCTTCTCTACGCCAACGCCTTTCAACGCCTGCAACGCCGACGCAAGCAAGGCTGGGTGTGGCTCGCGGGCCTGGCTTTGATTTGCTGGGCGCTCATTCTCAACTACTCGCGCGGGGGTATCATCCTGTTCTTCCTCGGGATTGTCGTCTGGCATGCCTGGTGGCTGTTCAGCTCCGAGGAACCGATCCGCGCCAAGGCGATCGCCTGGGTTCCGCTCGCCATCCTATTCGTCATGCTCCTACTGGCGGGCGGCGAGACGCTTGTGCGCTTCACCCACGGCTCGTCCGGTCTCCTCTCGCCCGAACAAAACGCCCGGATCCCCATTCATCGCGATGCCTTCCAGCTCTGGATGCAGTCTCCTCTGCTAGGGATCGGTCTGGGAAATTTTCGCGGAGTCTTCACATCCGCCCGGCACTATTTTATCTCACCCAGCGAAGCGATTCATCCGGAGAGTGACTGGCTCTGGGCCGCCGTCGAACTGGGAGGTGTGGCCGTGGCCCTCCTTGCGCTGGGAACCGGAATTTGGCTGCGTCATTGCTTTCCCTTCTCGCCCGGCTCCTGGGCACGGATGCGATTTGCCGCGTTCCTTTGCGGGATCGCCTTCATCTGTCACAGCTTTGTCGACGTTTCCGGTCATCGCCTTGGCTCCTTATGGCCTGCTCTTTTTTTGATATCGACTGCCATCAATCCACACATTGTTCGGCGTAGCTCCCGCCTCTTGCCGTGGTCCTTCAGGCTCTTCGGACTCGGCTTCGTGGCGATTGGTTTCGGGTGGGGGGCCAGCCTAACTAATCATGACATCTTCCCGACCACGGCCACGATCGACCGCCTAAAAACGGAAATTCCTTCCGCCATACAGAATATGGATTATGAGCGCGGCATCCTACTGGCCTCGCAGGGACTAACGATCGCTCCGCTTGATTGGGAATTCTATCATTTCCGCGGCGTGGCGGAGGCGGAGGCCTATCGGCCCCGCCGCGAGATCGACCGCGATTTCGCCGCAGCGCGTTATCTTCTTCCGAACTGGCCCGATCTCTGGGTGAAAGAGGGGCGGGTCTGGCTTGCCCTGGACGAGCCCGACCTGGCTTTTGCCACCTGGGAGGAGGGTATGCAGCGCTGGCCCGACAACGCACCCGCCATCTTCAGCGGGCTCTACTCCGCAGTCCAGGACGATGCGGATTTGCGCGATCGCTGGCGCAAACTGGGCGAGTCGGATCAACGCTGTCTGCCCGCTTTGTTCGCCGCATTCAACAGTGTGGAGTTCGCGGTCGAGCTGGAGCGGATTCTTGGCCTGGACCCGGAATTACGAACTCTGACCCGGCCGGAACAGCGCGCGCTTTTCTCGGCCTGGTACCGGGTGGGAGATCGGCTTGACCTCGTGCGCATGGTCCGGGAACACCCTGCCTGGGAGGATATGGCGTGGCGCGAGTGGGCCCATGCTCTGGCCGATTTCTCCGATTATGAGCAGGCCTGCCGAATCGTCACCCAGCATATCCCACCGATGGTCTTGCCCGCGCCGGCTTCGGCTCGGGAGATGGACGCGCTGGCTGCGCAATTCCGGTTAGGCCGGGCCAGTGAGCACGAAGGGCTGGTTCTGGCTGTCACACAAGATGCCGACGGCCGGACGGCCGACGCGCTCGACACGTTAGGCAGAGTATCGTCTAATCCGCGCTCCTCCAAGGTGGTTTACTTCGCCCTGAGTCAGTGGCGGGCCCGGCAAGGGGAATGGCGCAAGTCGTGGGACGCGTTGTCAAAATGCATTCCGAACGGCTCCTAGCCAGAGGCTTCGGAGCAGAGACGCACTATCGTTAGGGCTTTTAGGGAACTAAAATGCGATAAAAGCGCGTCAGCCCCGGACTCGCGTCCTCAAACTGAAAGCTGCCGGTCGCGTCGGCCACCATGGAGAACGAAACAAACGGACTAAACGTCACCAGGTTGGTGGAAGCTTGAATCGTATTAGACACATTCGGTTCGCCCACACATTGCAATAACATGTGGCCGTTACTGAGCCGCTGAATGGAAGAGACTCTGAAGGCCGGTGCGATGAATTGCAGCGCGCTGCTATCCGCGATCACGGCCTTATTGAATGACCACTGCAGATAGCGCTTGACCGCCCCCTGGCCCCCTGCTGCGCGAATACCGACCGTCGCGTCCGTTCCGTTACTGACGTTTACATCATCGTCGACCGTAGCGTCATTGTAATGGAACTCGATTTTGTTGCTCCCTTCAAAAAGTTTCGCCTCAAAGGTAACGGTATCATTGCCCGGCCCGCTGTTGGACAAGGCGAAGTTCCATTGCACGATCAGCCGGCGACTTCCGGGCATTCCCAGAGTCTGGTAATAGGCTTCGTCCGACCCCAGGTATTGAAACGTCCAATCATGCCAGAAGACCGCGATCGTTGGCACATCGACGGTCGGGGCGGTCTTGCTTAAGTCCACCGGCACAGCGCTTGTATTGGCATTCCCAAACGTGAGGAGTCCGTTCGAACTCACCGATACCGAAGTATAGGTCGCCCCATAGAATTTGAAGGAGAACCCGATCGGGATGGTGACTGCTGTATCGTTTTCGGTATCCAAAATCTCCACCGGATTAAAACCCGGTACGGTCAGATCCTCGAAATTGAGGGTGGTCGCTACGGCCGTGTAGCCATAATTGTCGGGGCCGATAGCCATAACAACCTGCCCATAACCGGCGATCAGCCCCATGACGAGAGCCGAGCGCAGCACGCGAAGAGTCGCCATCGCCCTGCCAAGGAAGTTTACCGAATGGTGGAACAAGACCATATCGGCGATAATTTAAACACCTGCGGTCCAATTTCTCCACAGATTTAGGAGAAAGCGGATAACATATTTTAGTGGAGGAGCTCGGGATAGTTTGCACTTCCAGCGTTCACTTGCTCCGTCGGCAAGGCTTGTCTGGTCGCCGATCACGATTTGGCTTGCCCCGAAGGCTCACATTCCCTACACTCCCACCGTCGCCACTTTTCGTATTTTATGAACGCATCAATTCCCATCCATCGCCGGCTGCTCAGTGTCGCTTTAGTCTGCATCGCCGTGATTTTCGCTTTTCTGTCGCAGGCCCCCGGGGGGGTCCCTGACAAGAAGAAAACCTGTCAAGTCTGTGGCACTCACAGTAGCCATGATAAGCCCAAAACAATTAACATTGAATGCAAGGACGTTACTGCATACCTGAATAGTCATCCCGGGTCTTATGCCGGTCCCTGCGCAGGGGTTTCCGGCGAGAAGCCTCCTAAGCCCTAACGGGCCCTCTGTCGGCACCTCCGATTTCCACTTGAGCACCGGTTAGCAGTCGGGATCTGTTGATTCCTGCCAGGGTCCGGGTCCTTGGTCAAGTTTGAGCAGCTAGACGCCCATCGTTTCGGCTGTGCGCTCGCCGTTTCAGAGCGTTGTTACAAAAAATGAACGCGTTGCGCGTCTCCCTTTTCGCTCTCGCCGGGAGTGTTGCCTGCTTTATTGGCGCCTGTTCTGAGGGAAGGAGTCACGAGGTACTTGCCGCCGTCCTGCGGCTCCGCGGTCCCGTCGTTTATGATCCCAAGGGCGGTGACAATTTCCGCGCCCTTGTCCCCGGCGGCCTTTTCGGCGTCGGCAGTTCGATCCAGGCGCCAGGCGGGGCAGAACTGGACGTCGCTCTCCTCCCCGGAATCTTCCTGCACGTTAAGGGCGAAGCTCTGTTTGTTATTAACGAGCTGCGGCTAACCAAGGATGGCAATGAGACAGACGGCGGAGCGACCAATCGCGAGACGCATCTGCGATTCATTCGCGGAAAGGCCACCATCGCCGTTCATCTCGAGGACGACATGATTGGCCAACTCACCGTACGCGCCGGCTCGGTTCTCATCAACGCCAACTCCGACGGCCTCTTCGCTCTATATATTGGACCGGCACGCACCCGCGTTATCTGCATCCGCGGAAAACTCTATGCCGGCACCACGGGACCTTTATCGACCATCCCGGAAGGAACGTTTCAAGACTGGCCGGCCACGCAAGACCGGCCGCGCCTCGTCCAGACGGAGTCAGATGCTCAGGCTCAGTCTAACGACGCGACCAAGACCGAGAGGGAACTCCTGGCCTACGATCCTCCGGAGAGTTTCCATGTTCGCTGACCTCGCGCCTCGTCACTCGGCCGCCTGCGTCTTGTCCTCGCCTTTCCACGAATGGCTGCCCCAGCAGATGCCCAGAAACGTTGCGGCATAAAGCTGGATCGACGCGATCTGCAACGGAAAATCGACCAGCGCATGAAAGGCCACGCCCCCGAGTGCGATTGCCGCCAAAGGCAGGATGAGGCGCCGACGCGGGCTCCATGTTCGGGCTTCAGGTTTTCGCAGGTTGTGGATGGCCACGCCGATCCCTCCGAAAAATAGCAGCATCCAAAGAAGCGAGCCCACCCACCCCCACTCCAGCACGGTTTGCAGATAATCATCATGCAGAAAGCGCCACCCGCCCGGCACGCGATGTTCCGGTAGATTATTATAAACGGGGAAAAGAATTCGAAAGCTACCCGGACCAAAGCCGAGCGCACCGGCATCCGGCAGAATGCTTAATGCGACGCGGGCGGCCTGCCATCGAGCGTCGTTCGGAAGGTGTTCTGATAATTGCCCCCATCGGGTCAGTGGCTCGTTCAGACGGATCGCCTGGGCCAGTGCCAACATCGTAAACAAAACGGCCGCGCCCCCGCTCAATGCCATTTTGCGCTCCGTTCGCGAAAGGCGCCGCAACAAAGAAGGCCCGAGCTGCCAGCAGAGTGCGAGCAGAATCAGCACCCCTGTCAGCTGCGCCACGCGTGACGTATTAGCCGCGACCGAGGCGAGTGTGAGAGCGAAAACGGCTGCCCACGTGGCACGAACATTTGGCCCCGTGGGCGCGGTGAAAGACCGCAGGGCCAAGCCTGCTGTAAGCGGTAACACCAAATTTAAAAACGCTCCGGCGTTGGCATGGTAAAAAAAGGTCCCGAAAAAAGTGGTGACCGGGCCACCCTCCGGCGGGGCCTGCCAGAAAATCATGGGCGCTCCGGTTGCTTTCTGGAGAAGTCCGAGCAGAGCAAAGGAACCGGCCACAGCACCAATCGCGTAACAGAGACGGAGCAGCGCGTTGTTATCCTGGGAAAGATCAAAAACGAACAAAACAACGCCGAGCAAGAGCCCCGCTCGAATCATAAAGTCGGCACTAACGGCGTAGTCCACCGATCCCGGGGCCGCCCGCACAAGCTTTGGCAGCGCCACGAATACGCCGAAATCGGAGTCCAGAATAGCTCCGGCATTGAGCACCATCCAGCCCCCCGCGACGAGCAGAGCGAAAACCAGCAGCAAAAGAAGGCGCGGCCAACCAGGCAGCCGGCGGCAGATCGCCAGGTCAACCAGCCAAAGGCTCAGCACGCCAAGCATCAGCCAGTCAAGAATGCGGATGCTCCACGTCGTCGTCCCGCCATAAGCCCATGGCGCAAACAGGAGCGCAAGAAAGAACACCCACTGCGCCATGTTTCGGAACAACGACATGCGAAGCAGTAGAAGTGAGAATCTCTCATTTAGAAAGTAAGTTCCCCGGCGCCTCGCCCGCGAGATCCCATTCATCGCCTACCCTTATTTACTGTTATCTAATTCTTCCTCTGACTTCCTAACCACCAGCCTCCGCTGGTACGGCTTTCGCTAAGGGCAAAGTGCCCTTCTTGACACCTGACCCGTAATTACTAGAAAACGGACACGTTCCTTGAATCATTTCTTGCGCTTGACCATCCCCGTGTCACGTGTTGTTGTCCCAACTTTTAGTCACCCTTCTTTGAACGCCCTCCATTCCTCCCCCCTAATTCGACCGCTTCCGATTCTCCTGGCAGTCGCTGTCGGCTGTCTCCTGTACTCGAGCGCGCTGGCTCAGGAAGCGATTCTACCATTGCCTGAAGTCACGACTCCTACACAGTCGACCGACGGCGTGGAGACAAATACCGCGCCCGCACCCGCGCAACCCGACGTATTCTCATCCCCCCCTTTAGCTGTAGCCTCTCCGGATTCCACGGTCTCATTGAATGGGCATGCGGTCGCGGAAACGCCGCGGCGATTCAAATACAGCTTTGGATTAAGCGTCCGTGGAGTCTACGACGACAATATCAATATCAGCTCGTCGAACCGCATCTCCGGTTACTACACCTCGATTGATCCCTTTATTACCCTGGGCCTAGGCGATCCGGGTGACGGCTTTAATTTTTTGAACTTCATTTACCGACCCAGCATCTTCCTTTACCTCGATCATTCCGCAAACAACTCGGTCCAACACATTATCCATTTGGATGGGCAAAGGCGATTCAGTCGATTGGTCCTATCGCTGACGCAGGAGGTGCAGATTCTCGATGGCGCCAACCTAAACAGCCTGTCCGACCCGACGGGAAACAGCGCAAACGTCGACGTGGGAGGGCGGGCCCGCCATCAGCTTTACACCAGCGCGCTCAACGCGGCCTACGATCTCAGCGGAAAGATATTCTTGAGCGGGGGCGGTAACTTTAGCGCCGATGAGTACGAAACTCAGATCAGCTCCGAGGTTTATTCCGGCAACTTTTTTGTTAACTATCGCTACAGCGACAAGGTCGTCATCGGACTCGGTGGGACGGGCGGCCTTAACACGACCAGCAGTTCGCCCGGCGCCAATAGCGACCAGACCTTCGAGCAGGCCAACGTCCGCCTCACCTACAATGCCACGGCCAAGATCAGTTTAAGCGCCTCGGGTGGCGTTGAGTTTCGTCAGTTCGGAGGCGATTCCAATGGGACCAAGACCTCTCCGGTCTATGAATTGAGCGCCAGCTATCAACCCTTCGATGGAACCACGTTGGCCTTCAACGGCAGCCGGCACACTTCCAACTCGGCCGTTCTGGCGGGCCAGGATTTTTCCACCAGCACGATTAACTTCACGGCTAACCAGCGCTTACTCCGGAGAGTCAGTCTCGGCCTCGCCCTCGGCTACGAGAATAACGATTACTTCAGTGCTGTGCAGGGCGTGTCGGCCAATCGGACGGATAACTATTACTATGCGCAGCCGGCCCTTGATGTTTCCATCACTAGATTTTGGGCGGTTGGAGCGTATTATTTACACCGGCAGAATGATAGTTCGCTTCAGGAATTCCAATTTCACAATGACCAGGCCGGTATCCGCACCTCAATCTCGTTTTAATCTGGGCCGCCCGTTGCGGCGAGCGGCTTACCTGACGTTGCTGGCCCTGGTTCTTTGCCTAGGCCGCGCTAATAGCCGCGCTCAGGGTGTACAAACCGATCCATTTCGGGCCGGGCCCACCACGGCTGGCCGGGAGGAAAATGCCCGCCCCAGTTCCGGCGCTCAGGGAACAACAGGTGCGCCTACTGCCTTGAGCAGCGTCAGCGCCCCCAGCGGCTACGTTCTCAGCGCGAACGACCAGGTGGCCGTGGAAGTGTTCGGAGAAGACGATTTACGAACCAATGGGCGCCTCAATGGCGAAGGAAATCTCAGTTTGCCCCTGCTCGGTGCCATCCATCTTGGTGGCCTCACCCTCGGCCAGGCCGCCTCCCGCCTAACGGAACTCTACGGCAAGGATTATCTGGTCAACCCCAGGGTGAATATCGTTTTAGTCGGCTACGCCAAACGGCGCTTTACGGTGCTCGGTCAGGTGAGCCGGCCCGGCAGTTATGAAATGCCCGACGGCAGCCCGGAAGGGGTCGACCTTTTGGAAGCGATCGCCATGGCTGGCGGATACACGCGGATTGCCGCTCCGGAAAAAGTCAGCATTCGCCGCGGTAACCAATTGCTTCGGGTCGACGCCAAACGTCAGGCCAAAGGGGGCCGAACAAATTTCTCCGTGCAACCGGGCGACACGGTCACCGTCGGCGAGAGCATTTTTTAGCAAGTGAAACGCTGTTGTCCCCACACCATTCACTGATCACTTTCGAGTAAATGCCCTCCCCCACTTCCGCTATCTCATCAGAAGGACGTGCCGCGCCTCCCGCCCACGCTCCCGTCTATTCCACCACCACGGGCTCCTCCATCGATCCCGGAGCGGAACGGCGTGGATTCGATTTTCGTCACTTCTGGCACGCGCTCATGGAGCGGCTCTGGGTCGTTATCCTTTGCCTGGTGGCCGGCCTCTTTCTCGGCTTCGGCTATCTGGCGCGCACTCCCAAACTGTACCAGGGGCATCTCGTACTCGAAGTGGAAATGGCCGATCCAAGCTTTATTACGGGCGAAGACGCCGCCATGCGCATGCGATCGATGTTTCTGGCCAGCCAGGATGCGTTGCGCACGATTGAGCAAAATCTAACCAACCGCAGCCTGCTTTCCCGCGTCGTGCGCTCCGAGGGCTTGGCGGACGATGGCGGTAAGGCTCTGCTCGGCCAGTCTATCACTTCCTCCAGCAGCCCGGCCGGAGCCAGTCCGGCGGAAACTTCCGTGGCGGACAAGACCGTGACGGCACCAATCTACACTCCGCTCGAGGACGCTCTCGGCGGTTCCATGGTCGGAATGGTCAAGCCCATCATCCGCCGGGGCACCCGACTCATCGATCTTTATGTGACCAATCGCGATCCGGCCATGGCGCAGCGTCTGTCCGAAGCGATCGGGCGCGAATACATTCGCAACGCCATCGAACGCCGGGCCTCTTTCAGCCAGGACACACTTCGCTACCTCCTCGAAGAGGAAGAGCGGCTCAAAGTGAATCTGCAAAAGAGCGAAGCCGCGGTGGCCGAATACAAAGAGAAAACACCTGACGCGCTCCAACTCGGGGGAGGTACTGCTTCCACGGGAAGTCAGACGGGCGCGGGCGCGGGCAGCGGCGGTTCACGCGGAGGTTTGGTCGAAGACAAACTACAGGAACTCACCAGCAAACTGACTGCGGCGAAGTCCGACCGTTTACGTCTGGAGAGCGAACTGAAACAGATCGAAGAAGAAGGCGAGAACATCGATGCGCTGGTCTCCATTCCCGGGATCGCGGCCGCGCCCACCGTGGTCGAGCGCCGGCGCGATGTCGCACAGATTGAAGCAGGCGTCGCGCAATTGGCGCAACGTTACAAAGACAAACACCCCAAAATGATGGCGGCTCGCGCCGCATTGAGTGAAGCGAAGGATGCGCTCCGTCGCACAGTCCTGGCACAACCAGCCATCCTTCGAAACGCCATTGAGCAGGCGCAGGCCAGTGAGGCGAATCTGGGCGGCTCCGTGCACGAGCAGGAAAAAGCCGCGATCGCCCTGAATAAAGCGGCCATCGGTTACCAGGAACTCGCTCGTCAGGCCGAAACCGATCGTGCGCTTTATGAGAGCGTGCTCCGGCAGATCAAAGAAACCAATCTGACCAAAGACGTGAAGACCAATGCGGTCAGCGTAATCGAACACTCGCCGCTGCCCCATTCTCCCGTCAGCCCCAGTAGTAACAGGGCCATCGCCCTCGGTTTGCTCGGCGGTTTGTTCGTCGGTCTGGCCTTTGTTTATGGCGCCGATATGCTCGATCGCTCCATTCGCACGGTCGACCAGGCAGAGTCGATTCTTGGTCTGCCCGTGCTGGCGGCCGTTCCTGAGATTACCAAGGGGGAGGCGACCGGTTCGTCCGATACTCCAATAGAGGGCTCGAGTTACCGCTTGGTGGCGGAAGCTCCGGAAGGCCCCGCCGCAGAGGGCTTCCGCAATCTGCGCGCATCGCTCTCCCTGCTCGGCCCGGAAGTGGAGCGAAAGGTCTTCCTATTTACCAGCGCCATGCCCGGTGAAGGCAAGAGTTTTACCAGCGCCAATTACGCGCTGTCTCTCGCTCAACAGGGTCATCGCGTTTTGCTAATCGATGGCGATCTGCGCCGGCCAAGTTTGCACAAGATTTTTTGGCCGCTCGATATGAGTAGAGGAACCAAAGACGATTCCTTCGGCGTGGTCGATTACCTCGTCGGTGCCGTCCAGCTGACCGCCGCTGTCCACACTGTCTCCGCTGGGAAACTCGATGTAGCCGCGGCCGAGACACTCACCATGGTGGGAGGACAGCTCTCCATTCTGACGGGTGGTCGCCGCGCCCCTAACCCCGCCGAGTTATTAAGCGGTCCCTCCTTCGGAAAACTTGTGGCCGAAGCCACCACACTTTTTGATCGTGTGGTCATCGACAGCGCACCCATTCTGGCGGTGAGTGACACGCTTCTCATGACGCCGCTGGTGCAGACGGTCTGTGTCGTCGTTCGCGCCGGTCACACTGCCCGTAACGCCGTGCAACGCGCCCTCGGCATGATCAACGGCGCGGGAGGCCGTCCGGCCGGAATTATTCTCAATCGTCTCCCCCGTCGACGCGGCGCCGGCTATTACTACTACTATGCGTCGCCTGGCTACGGACAAGGCGAAGGGGCCTACTCAGTCGAAAGCGACAAGACGACGCCCCGGCGAAAATCGCGCAAGACTTAGTCGGCTTGGGCATCCCGCTCGGCCGTTCTGGCAGAGCGCTCTCCTCGGCAAACAGCGACGATCGCGCCGGGCCCATTTCAATTCAAAAATCGACAGCGCGTCTTTGCTGGTTCAATCTGCAGCGCACTCATGCAGATTACTATTCCACCGACGGTCAGGTCGACCGCCCGCATTTCGGTAATCATCCCTTGCTGGAGAGATCTGTCAGCCGCCATCGAACTCGGTCGGCGGCACGCGGCCCATCCCCTCGTTCATGAGGTGATCCTGGCAGGTGTGCGCGGTGAGGGATTGTCGCCTAACGAGCCTTCCATCACGGTTTGCCGGGCCGAGCGGCCCGGGCGCGGTTTACAGATGAACATGGGGGCGGCCCTGGCTTCGGGAGACATCTTGCTTTTTCATCACGTCGATTCGCATTTGGCCGAGGCACACCTGCGGGCCCTCGCCGAGGCCATGCAGAATCCCGCTCTGGTGGGCGGCGCGTTTTACCGGAAGTTCGACGAACGCCACCCTCTTTTGCTCCGGGCTGAATCGATCGAGCGCTGGCACTCGCGCACCTTCGGCGCTCTTTACGGCGATCAGAGCATCTTCGTCCGCCGCGAACATTTTGTGCGACTGGGCGGCTTCGCTCCCCTTCCCCTCATGGAGGATGTCGAATTCTCCCTGCGCCTGCGGCGCTCCGGTCCCATCGCTTTGCTGGATCCGCCCATGTCCAGTTCTCCGGCCAAACAAATCGCGCAAGGCGCCTCGCGAACGACTCTGCGCAACATGTTGTTCCTGGTTTTGTTCCGGTGCGGAGTGCCAGCCACCTTTCTGCACAGTCGGTATTATGCGCGGGGCCGCGAAAGTTGCGTCCGGCCAGGCACCGCCACCGGAGCACCATCAATGGAAATGCACGATTCCATCCGTTAAAGGAAATCAGAGAAAATGAGTAACATCACGCGCTGGCAGAAAAAATGGCAGGCCTTCCTCCATCCCATTAACGGCGAGAAAAGCGACATCCTGCGCGAGCGCTGGAATTCGCTTCCGCCGGAATTGCAAACGCCCAACCAGATATCGGGCCGCCATCTCACGCATTGCGGTTTCATTTTGGGCGCCAGCTACTGTTCCTTTCACTGCACTCACTGTTATCTGCCCAAGAACGCCAACAAGATTCCCATCCCGGCGTTATCCGATGTGAAAGAGCAGATTGATGCCAATCGCCGTTTTCAAGGCCCGGGCGGGGGTCTGCAGATTACGGGCGGCGACGTGGCCGATGCTTACTGGCGCTCCGGTCGGACAGATGAACTGATTGAGATCATTCGTTATGCTTATCAGGTGGGATTGGTTCCGATGCTCATGACGCACGGTCAAACCCTGATCGAGCAACCGCAATTTCTCGAGCGCCTTGTTGTGGAAGGCGGGTTGCGACAAATCTCGGTTCACATCGACTCGACGCAGGCGGGTCGGCATGGTTATCCCATCGGCCGCGTCATGGGCGAGGCCGATCTCCATCCGGTCCGCGAGGCGTTTACCGAACTGGCCCGCCAAATCCGCGCGAAAACCGGATTTCAATTGGAATACGCACTCAGTTTTACGGTCACGCAAAACAACGTGGAGGATGTGCCGGAAGTGATTCGTTGGTACCTGGCGGACCCCGAACGGACCCATATCTGGCGGATGCTGAGTTTCCAACCCGAGGCCGACACCGGTCGCACTATCTTTTCCCAGCAGCGCGCCTTACCGGAACGTGTTTGGGAGAAAATCCAGGAAGGCACCGGATTCCCAGTGGAGAAAGGCGGCACCCATTTCGGCCATCCCGATTGCAACAGCTGGGCTTCCATCCTGATTTCGCGACGGAGCGGAAACTACCTGCCGCTTCTGCCGACTGACACCACCACCAAGCGTTTGCTCGGTCAAATTTTGGAGCGCGTGGGAGGCTTATCCCTCGTGACGGACGACGCTCACACCACTCCGTGGCGCCTCGCCGGAATTCTCGCGCACAATCCCGGGCTAGCCTTCCGGTCCTTCTTTCATCTCGCTCGCCTCATCATTTCCGGACGCCTGCCAGCCGCCATGTTCATGGATCTGTTGGCCGGACGCGCCCACACACTGGGAGTGGGCACGCATAATTTTATGGATGCCGCACAGGTATCCCAAGCCGAGACCGATCCCACCATCAAGGCGCGACTGGACTCATGCGTGTTCAAAGGCGCTGTTAAGGAGAACGGCGAGTGGCGGGCCGTTCCCATGTGCAGCATGAACCAGCAGAAGTGGAGCGATATCTACGAAGAACGCCTGAAGAATCCCGCGCTCCTGCGGGAAGGACAAGTCTTCGAAACGGCCGAGCTCGGAGAGCCTGCCAACGTTGCAGTTTAGTAGGTCTTGTCCGGCCGCCATTCACGAGCGAGGTGAAACGACCTCTCCGAGGGGTTTACGAAGACACCTTGGAATTGTCTCGCGGAATCCGGCCGCTCCACAACTGCTCCGCCGCACTCGGTTGAGGCGCTGACACTCCTAGAAAATGTGATCGAAGATCAGCTTGGTTTTGCTGTAGTTGCGTCCGTGCGATCCCTGGTCGTTCAAACCCCAATTGTAGTTTTTGTAACTGATCTTGGTGTCCGCTTTCTGCATCAACTCACGCCCTGCCGTGGGCGCGTATTTTGCGAGGATTTTCTGGACTCCGCCCGCCTTGTCAAAGTCCCCCTTAAACCATTTAAAGATGCTCGAAATGGCTGCCTCATTCTTGTCGGCGAAGAATTCGTTCAGGTCAGGCCGGCTCAGCCAATTGTGATACGCGCGAGTCACCTGCTCGTCGAGTTGACCCGCGTTATAGGGGGATTCCGGCAAGGGCGGGCAACTGCGCGCCGCGCATACCAGCACGGCATGAGTCCGGTAGCCAAATTCGGGACGAAGCGCACCGTTCTCGATATCTTCCAAAGCCACTTTTTCGCCGCCCAGGTCGTGACGCTTTGCCTTAAAAGAATCCTTCAGGGCCCAAATACTCTCGGTCGGATAATTCTGCAGGATCCATTGCAGGACCATTGAGTTGTAGGCGTTGATCAAACTGGCGTATCGCTCATTGCCCGTGGCGGCCGGTCCTTTCTTGCCGAATTGCGCTACGTAGTCATCCAGCGCTTTCATGTCGCCCGCGTTTTCCTTCCATTTGCCGTAACTCACCAGTCCCTTTTCGTTGACGTATTTCTTAAGGAGACGCTCGTAAGACGAGTTATCGACTGCGGCAGGCACTTTTACCGCACCGAAGAGGCCCTGCACGCAAAGCAGAGCGGAGCCGAGGAGAACGATCAGTTTGAGGGATTTCATAGGTAAAACTTTACACTGCACTCTAGTGATGCCTGCGGTAAAGTCGAGGTCGTGCTGGTCTCGATCATCATCCCCGTGCTGAATGA
>JBBRQE010000087.1:0-14409 GCA_038226905.1 Chthoniobacterales bacterium
CGATAAGTGCGGTGTAGGCTGCCCCTCCGCCCGTGCCCTACTTGTTAGGCAGAGTGCGGCCAACGCAGCGGCCGTTATAAGGATGATGTGTCGTCCCACAAATTATTCTCGTCCGAGGCCAGCAAATTATCCAAATCCGCCACTACCTCGTAATCCCGGGAGTCGATCTTCGCAATCAGGTCATCGCCGGCCAACGGGAGCGGGCGGAATGACGAACCGTAGACTACCAAAATTGCCGCCGTGGCTGCGCCCACCGCGGAAAAGGGAAGCAATCGCCGCCAGCCCAGCCACCTGGCGGGCCCTCCACTTCCGGCGGCCTCCTCGCGTACCCGGCGCAAAACATTACGCGCGAAAAATGGCGAGACTTCCGGCGGCGAGGCGGAATCCATCAGGTCCCATAATTGTTGATCGTCTTCGCGCTCCATAGTCGTCCGGTGATTGAACCTAACGGAGAGCCGGAAAGTTGCGCAAGGCTCGACAATTCGAGGCTTAAGCCTCGGCCGCTTCGAGGAAACCCTTCAACTGACGGATGCGGGTGGGATGCCGCATCTTGCGCAGAGCTTTTGCCTCGATTTGTCGGATGCGCTCTCGCGTAACGCGGAACTGCCGGCCTACTTCCTCGAGGGTTCGACTATATCCGTCGACCAGGCCAAAGCGCTGCTCCAAGACCTGACGCTCACGTTCCGTCAGCGTTTCCAGGACGTCTTTGATCTTTTCCTTGAGCAGGACAATAGCTGTCATGTCACTCGGATTTTCCGCCCCTTTATCCTCGATGAAATCACCAAAATTGGTTTCTTCGCTCTCTCCAACGGGGGATTGCAGGGAGATGGGCTGCTGCGCCATCTTCAAGACGGCCCGCACACGATCAACCGGCAACAGAATTTCCTCGGCCACTTCTTCCGGGGTCGGTTCCCGTCCGTATTCCTGGACGAGCTGCTTCTGCACGCGCATCAATTTGTTGATGGTCTCGATCATGTGCACCGGAATGCGGATGGTGCGGGCCTGATCGGCAATCGACCGGGTGATGGCCTGGCGGATCCACCACGTAGCGTAAGTGGAGAATTTATAACCGCGGCGATATTCAAACTTCTCGACCGCCTTCATCAACCCCATGTTGCCTTCCTGAATCAGATCAAGAAAAGACAACCCGCGGTTGGTATATTTTTTGGCGATGGAAATGACAAGGCGCAGATTAGCCTCCACCATCTCGGTTTTGGCGCGCAAAGCCTTGCGCAGCCAATTTTTCAAATCCTGATATTGCACGCCATATTCATCGACCGACAGCCAGATCATCTTCTCCACTTCAGCGATCTTCGCGTGGACGGGCGCGGGGGCCGAGCGGGTCTTCGGTTTCTTGGCCGCCTCAGCCTGCAGGATAACGAGGGCCTGGAATTGCTCATCCGCCAGATTAACGAATTCCTCCGTTACCTTCTGTTTGAAGTAAAACTTCGGATAAAATCGCTGCAATGACGCGACCGAACGCTGAAAGGTCTTCGCTGTTTTGGAATCTTTTTTCCCCGAACCGCGCGCCATTTGGCCATACTGCTGGCTGATTGAGACGCTCAGTTTCTGCACCTGTTTGCACAGACGCGGGAGCAACTTCATGTAGCGTTCGCGGCTTTCGATTTTCTTATCTAGGATAACCCGGTCAAAGCGCTCGTGTCCCTCCGTCAACTTGGCCGCCAGATCGAGGTGAGCCTGGGCGATAAAGCCAAACCGGTTGATGCTCGTCTGCACCATGCTCTCCGCTTCTTCGATCCGCTTGGAGATTTCGACTTCCTGCTCACGCGTCAGGAGCGGCACCTGTCCCATCTGCTTGAGATACATACGGACCGGGTCGTCCATAATATCGAGCTTGGTCTCGGGCTTTTCCTCTTCCTCCTCCTCGGCGTCTTTCTTTCCGTCCTTAAAGCGATCCACCTCGGAGGCTTCAATGACGTCGATCTCCATCTTGCGCAGACGAATCAGGATCGCATCCAGATCATCCGCGTCCGTCAGCCCTTCCGGCAACGCTTCGTTCAGATCGTCAAAAGTGAGATAGCCCTGTTCCTTGGCCAGTTTGATCAGCTCACGGATACGGGCCTGAAGATCTGCCTCTGACTGAATAGATGGCGTTTTCAGATCTCCGGCGGACGCAGCAGGAGGCGACCCCTTGGCCTTCGCATTCTTTTCGGGCCCGGCCGCTGACTTGGGCGGCACCTTTAATTTGGTCGCCGCGTTTTTTACCTTTTTACCCTGTAGCTGTTTCGGTTTGGCCCGCGCCTGGGGCGGTCGTGCCGCACGGATCGTTCGTTTCGAAGGCCTGGCCAAAGTTGCGCGGGTGGGAAGTGGACTGAGAGGTTTGTTCGCGGTCATTCTGCGGAAATCAGCTTTCTGCGGAAGGGTCCGGCGAAAACTGCGAAAGTTCGCGGAGTTGATCCGTCAGGTCAACAATTTGTTTCTGCAAATTGACCACCTCGCCCGTGCTTAAACGGGCCGCTTTGATCCTGCTTTGGGCGACGGCGAGTTGCCTCCGCACGACCGCTTGGCGCAGGCCCCGCCACCATCCTTCCACGATCCGGGCGGGCTCGGCCGGGATCTTCTGCATGAGCCAGGAGGAAATAAGCGATTCTTCGGCCGGACTTAAAGTCGCCATGAAAACGTTCAGCGAAGCGGGCTCGGCCGGCCGCACGTTGCTGGCCAGCACTTTGCCGAGCAACTCCGTGTCCGGAGTCTCCGCCAGGATTTCACGCCAGTTCTGCTCTTTCAAAAAATCGGCCGCCGCCGGGTCGCGCAAGGCCAGCAAACAAAGCATCGCAATATCATGGCGGGGCGCCGGGGCGGCCGCCGCGGGCGGGATGTTCTTGGTCGCCTCCGTCCAGGGTTTTGGTTGCTTCTGCAACAGACTTTCAAATTCACTCGTAGAAACACCCAGCCGTGCCGTCACCTTCCGCACAACCTCTCCACGCATGAGCGCATCACGAATAGAGGAAACGGTCGCGGCCAATCGCCGGGCCAGTTCCATTTTTTGGCCTAACGAGCTGAGGTCCGTGGCCGCCACCTCCCGGTCTATCCAATAATCGAAGAAATCGCGGGCTGCGGTGATACGGGCCTCGAACTCTGTTTTACCATTTTTCCGGATGAGCGAATCAGGGTCCTCCCCGGTGGGCATTTCCGCCACGCGCACCACCAGATCATTCTGAAGCAGGGCATCGAGCGACCGCTCGGCCGCTTTCATTCCGGCCGCATCCGCGTCGAAACAAAGGACCACTTCATTGACAAATCGTTTTAAGATTCTCGCCTGGTTCTCGGTAAAGGCAGTGCCCTGTGGGGCTACCACGTTCGTGATTCCTCCTTCGAAGAGGGCAATCAGATCGAGCTGGCCCTCGCAGACGACGGCGCAGTTTGCCTCGATCAAGTTGCGTTTCGTCTTGTGCAATCCGAAGAGGACATTGCCTTTGCGGAAGAGCGGGGTTTCCGGGGAGTTAATATATTTGGCTGCTTCCGCATCCTTTTGCAAAATCCGCCCGCTGAAGGCAATGACCTCGCCGACATCATTACAAATGGGAAACATGATGCGGTCGCGGAAGCGATCGTAGACATCGCCTTGCGCTTTGCTTTCGTCACGCAATTTGACCAGCCCGCTTTGCAAAATCTGACGCCGCTCGTAGCCGGCCTGCAAAGCCCAGTTCAAAAAAAGATCCCAGCCGGGCGGAGCGTAACCAAGCTGCCAGTTTTTGGCGACCGGGCGATCAATCCCGCGCCGCTTCAGGTAATCGCGCGCCGGAACCGCCACATCTTTTTTCATCAAATTATCATGGAACCACTCGGCCGCTTCGGAATGCAATTGCAGCAGGGTCCGTCGCGCCTCGTGCTGACGATCATCCTCTCCGCTGGAACGGTTTTCCTCGACCACCGTGATTCCGACCCGAGCCCCCAGCTTGCGCACGGCTGCGGGAAAATCGACATGCTCGTAGTCCTGGACAAAGCGGAAAACCGTTCCGCCTGCCCCGCAGCCAAAGCACTTAAAGATCTGTCGTTGCGGATTGACCGTAAACGAGGGCGATTTCTCCTGGTGAAATGGACAGAGCGCCTTAAAAGTGGTTCCGGCTCGCCGCAAAGGAAAGTAGGAGCCGATCACGTCAACGATATCGTTGGCCGCCGCGACCTGCTCGATGGTTTCTGATGGTATGCCGGCCACGGGATGTATTTTTCGCTCGTTCCTGAGACGTAGCGATGCGAAACTTACGCAGCTGGGGGGAGCTTCCAAATTATGAGACGGCTATTGTTCGTTTGCGCCATGAGTCTGGTAATGGGGCCAATGGCTGACCTCGACGCGCGCGAGGTTGTGCACAAGGGGGACGTGGTCGTCATCCCCCTGAGCGGGGAAATATCCGGTTCCCTTACCGCCTTCCTGCGCCGCACCGAAAAAGAAGCGGAAAGCAACGGCGCTTCCGCCATTATTTTCGAGATGAACACGTATGGGGGCCGGCTCGATTCCGCGGAAGAGATTACCAAGATGCTGAACCGGGCGACCGTTCCCACGTATACGTTCATCAACACCAATGCCGGTTCAGCCGGCTCGCTCATCGCCCTGGCGACGCGCTACATTTACATGGCGCCGGTGATCGCGATCGGCGCAGCCGCGCCCGTCCTTTCTACCGGTCAGGATTTACCTGCAACCGAACGGGAAAAGACAATTTCCTACTGGTCTGCCCTGGTGCGGAGCTCGGCTGCGCGCAACGGCCATAACCCGGACTTGGGCGAGGCTTTCATGAACAAGGAGAAAGAGGTGAAAGTTGGAGAGCGCCTCGTGCACGCGAAAGGAACCTTGCTCACACTCAATGCTCAGGAAGCGATTGAAAAAATCAACGGCCAGCCATTGCTCGCCGTGGCCATCGTCGATTCGATCGCAGACCTGGCGGCCCAAGCGAAACTAAAGGGAAACCTCGTCTCCCTCGGTCCGACGGGCTTCGAGCATCTCGCCCTCTGGATCACCGCCCTCGCCCCGCTGTTGTTGTTAGGCGGAATCATAGGCGCCTACCTGGAGTTCAAAATTCCTGGGGCCAGCCTGCCCGGCGTTGTCGCAGCGATTTGTTTTACCCTCTTTTTTCTCGGTCACTACCTGGCGGGACTGGCCGGCTGGGAGGTTTTCGCCCTTTTTATTCTCGGAGTAACTCTGGTTCTGATTGAGATCTTATTCTTCGCCCATTCCACCATTGTCGTCGGGGTGGCCGGTATTTTCCTCATGCTGGGCGCCATCCTCTGGGCCATGATCGATCGATATCCCGGCGAAGACTTCTGGCCCACCAGTCACATGCTGGCGATGCCGCTCTTAAACCTGCTCATTGCGCTGGTCGGGTCCGGCATCGTCATCATGATGCTGGCCCGCTATCTGCCGCGCACGAGTATTTATCGACGATTCGCCCTCATGATCTCCAATCCCGCGGGACCATCCCTGGCTGGCGGACACCGGGAATTTATGAGCGCCAGTCATCTTTCACCCGGGATGAAGGGCACCGCTCTCTCTGTTTTGCGACCGAGCGGCAAGGCGCGCTTCGCCGATCAAATGGTGGATGTGGTGACCGAAGGAGATTTCATTCCGGCCGAGACTGCGATCACCGTCATCCAAGCCGACGGGATGCGCGTGATCGTTCGACGTGCCTGAGCGCCTCGCCTGCGCGATGTCTTACCCGCCGGCGACGACGCGGATAAATTCAATTCGGTCGCCTTCTGTGAGATTCCGCTCGCTCCACTCCCGCTGCTGCAGGGCCAAGCCGTTGTGTTCGATGAGAACGGCTGGTGCGGGCAGATCATAAACCTGCACAAGGTCGGCCACCGTCCGCGCGCCACGGGTATCGGCCGGCTCGCCGTTCAAAGAAATGGTCATGCCGGTAACAGCGCCTGATCCCAATCTTTCCAAACGGGATCGAACCCATTTCGGCGCAGCCACAAGGCGATCTCGGCGGGAGCGCGATCGTCGCTAATTTCAAACTGACCTGTGGCCAGTTCATCTTCTCCGTTTTTTGACTCGTGGGCAACCATCCGACCCCGAACGGTCTGATGAAGATTGTGCCCACCCTGGTGCGTGTAGCCCCCGGGCTCGGTGTGGCTGCCAGCACTCATCATCGTCACACCAAGCGGTAACAGCGCATCGCGCAAAGCGGCGCGTTCTCGCGTGCTTAGCACAAGATTAATCTGCGGGAATGTTATGCGAAAGGCACATATCAATTGCGCCAACTCCTGGTCACTCATCACATGTCGAGGTTGAAACTCTCCGGCAGCCGGCCGTAAGCGGGGCAGGCTCACACTGATTTGCGACTGCCAGCAATGCTTCAAAAGATATTCAACGTGCGCGGCCAGGGCGATGGCGTCCTCCTGCCAGGGGGCCAATCCGAACAGGACCCCAATTCCCAGTCTTCGAAAACCGGCCTCGTAACCCCGCTCCACACAATCGAGCCGCCAGTTGAAATCGCGTTTGGGACCGGCCGTATGCAAATCATTGTAAATGCTGCGGTCATACGTCTCTTGATAGACGACCAACCCATCCGCGCCGGCCTCCACGATCGGTCCATATTCCCGGGCGGCCATGGGGCCGACTTCGATGGCGATCGAGGAGAAGATGGAAGAAAGAGCGCGGACGCATTCGGCCAGATAGTTTTGCGTGATAAATTTGGGGTGTTCTCCGGCCACGAGAAGGATTTGGCGAAAGCCGGCGGCGGCGAGATGCCGCGCCTCGGCCAGCACTTCTTCCACGCTCAGGGTAACGCGCAAGATCGGGTTATCCCGGGAAAATCCGCAGTACTGACAATTGTTTACGCACTCGTTCGAAAGATAAAGGGGGGCGAATAAACGCATGGTGCGCCCGAAATTTCGCGCAGTGAGGGCGCGGGACTTTTGCGCGAGTGCCTCAAACTCGACAGGCAGCTTCGGCAAAAGCAGCTCTTCAAAACGCCGCAAAAGGGGGGACCTGGCCAAAGGCGGGGCGTCGAGAACTTCAGCGAACGACATGATGACAGCATTCTTTAGCAACCGATCGTTGGCAACCGGTGGACTAAAAGAAAACGGCGGCACTGGTTACCCAGGCCGCCGCTCGTGAAGGGATAAAGATTTCTTTAGTAGGCGAAGTTCAAACCGAGGCGGGCCATGCCGAAGTTATTGTCGGGGCCATCTGGCATGTTCCAGGAGAAATCAGCAAGGAGACCAACCGCCAGCTTGCAGCGTTCGGTGGGGTGTTTGAGCCGAATTTCCAGTCCGGCGCCAACCTGGCCCAGGAGTCTGGCGTCTTCTTGTTTGTAGCGCGTTTGAAACTCTTTGCCTTCGATTTCGTTAGCGCCATTCTCGGTGAAGACGCGGATGGTGTAAGCACCACCTTCAATGGCGCCGATGCCGCCCCAGGCGTAGGGGGCGAAGCGGGAGCAGCCGATGGGGTAACGCAAAGTGAGCGTGGCCAGCTCAGCACCGGTAATATTATGCTTGGTGGCGAGCATGAAGCCCTCCGCGCCCAAGCCAATGTATTTGGTGATGAAGTATTTGATATCGATACCTCCGCCCCAGACCTGATCGCGACCGCCGAATTGGCGATTCCTGCTGACGTGTCCCAGATCGTTGACTGAGCCGTTTTCCGGCCCGTTTTCGGAATCGTTCACCCGATTGCTGCCGGTATCACCAGCGAAGGCAAAGGTGCCCCAGGCGCTGAGATTTAATTCATGGGCATGATACCAGTCACAGGGTGGCGGGGCCTGTTGCACCACTTCCTTATCTTTACCCGAATAGGTTTCAGGACCGGCGTAGCTGGCTACGACGGCAGCGGACAAAATCAAAAAGGCCAGGGTCAACTTCTTCATGCGCCGACATTTAGTCGAACAAAAGCCCATGTCAAACGTTTCGCGCATAAAATGGTAATAAAATTCATGCGAGGCGTGATCCCGCAGCCTAACGAAAAGATTTAACGCACGCTCGGAAAAAAAAACGCCGGGAGAACAAGAGCCCTCCCGGCGTTCTAAATTCTTCTGCGCAACCTCAGAATGCGAAGGTCAGGCCACTGCGGACCATGCCGAAATTATTTTTCGAACCTTCGACCACGTTCCAACCAAAGTCATTCATCCAGCCGATGTGCCGGGTGACGCGCACTTCGAGGCCGCCACCAAACTGACCCAGCGCCTTGCCTTCGCCACCAGAATGATCAGTCGTAAAGAGGCGACCTGCCGGTTCCACCTCATCGCGTTGCCCGCCGCCGAAGATTGATCCGCCGCCGCCCCAAGCATAGGGCGCGAAGCGCGAGCATCCGATCGGAAGGCGGAGAGTGAACGTCCCCAAAACAGCGCCAATGGTGCGGTGATCCTCCGTCTTGCTGAAAGCAAAAGCGCCGTTAGCCGGGAAACCTTCAAAGTCAAAACGAGTGCGCTTCGCATCGAGGGCAAAGCCTTCCACGCCGAAGCCGAAATATTTATGCCAGAAGAATTTCACGTCGCCCCCACCGCCGAAGGCGTGATCCGTCTTGAGATAACGATCCCCCGTGTTGTCGCCGAAAAAGAATTTCTGCGCTCCTACTCCATTGGAATCGGTCCCGCTCAGGGCATAGGTGCCCCACAGGCTGACGTTCCATTCGTTGTCGGCATACCAGCAGCCCTGCGGTGCCACCGCGACGGTCTGCTTCATGTCTTTGCCAGAATACTCGGTTCCGGCGAGGGCCACTGACGTGAGCGCGGTAAGCGCCATCAAACTAAGACTTAATCTCTTCATATTGTTTCTCCTCTGGTGGTTAACGCGCCTTCGACCGATCAAAAGCGCTGGGCATAGCCGAAACTCGTGAGAGCTTCGGATGTCGGAGAGAAGCACGGTCCATGCCTCCCATGCCTGCATTAACCCCGCGGGAGAAAGGTCAGGGTTTCAGTTCTTCCCCACTGGTCGCGTCCGTCACGATAAACTTCTCGTGGTGATAAGTGGGGTCGCCCCGGAAAAGCAGACGCCCGGCATAGCGGCGTTCCAATTCGACCAGGAGTTCTTCGTCCTCCTCTTTCAGCCGCTTGAGCACGTCCGGGTTCAGGATCACGCGGATTTCATGCACGGAATCCTGATACTTGCGCATGACCGTATTTAGCATGCGATGCAACTCCACGCTGGTCGTCATGGATGTTTTGACCACCCCGCGCCCGGCGCAATAAGGGCAATTTTCGTAAATGGTATCGCTCAAGCTCTCCTGGGCGCGCTGCCTCGTCATTTCCATTAATCCCAGCGGCGAGATGGGCAAAACGTGCGTCTTGGCTTTGTCCCGTTTGAGCCGGTCCTTCATCAAGGCGTAGACCATCTGCTGGTCCTTCCGGCTCTTCATGTCGATAAAATCGCCGATGATCAAACCGCCGACATTGCGCAGGCGCAACTGCCGTGCAATTTCGTCGGCCGCCTCCAGGTTCGTTTGTAAAATCGTCTTCTCCACATCGCGTCCGCCTTTGTTGCGACCGGTGTTTACGTCGATCGCGACAAGCGCCTCCGTTTCGTCGATCACGATGTAGCCGCCGCAGCGCAGCCAGACCTGGCGATGGAAGGCATCTTCGATCTGCTTGTGCACTCCGAGTGCCTCGAAGACGGGCGTGGCCCCGTCGTAAAAACGAATGCGATTGCGCCCGCGATGCGAAATTTTTCCCACCATGTCAATCATGCGCTGGGTCGCATCGCTATTGTCGCAGATAACCTCGTCAATCTCCTCCGTGAGAAAATCGCGGACCGTTCGCTCGACCAGATCGGGCTCTTCGAAGACGCGAGAGGGAACGCGGTCGTTCTTGATTTTTCCTTCCACGGCCACCCACTGTTCGAGCAGGAAACTCAAATCGCGCACAAAATACCGGGCACGCTGCCCCTCGCCCACGGTGCGGATGATAACGCCGATTCCTTCCGGAATATCGAGTTCGCGCAATATCTTGCGCAAACGTTCACGCTCCTTGGGATCCTCAATCTTGCGCGAGATGCCGCTCCGATCGCTGAAAGGCATGAGAACCAGGTAGCGACCGGCGAAGCTCAGATTGGTCGTAACGCGCGGCCCTTTCGTGCCGATGGGTCCCTTCGTTACCTGAACAATCACTTCCGAACCAACCGGATAGATACTGGGAATATCACGGGCCGTGATCTTCTTCTTTTGTTTGCGGCCCGGCCGATCGATCTCCTCGATCCCGCTGTCGAGGGCGGCCGGGATGGCGTCCCAAAAATGGAGGAAGGCATTTTTCTCGAAGCCGATGTCGACGAACATCGCCTTCAACCCCATCTCGATATTCTTGACTCTGCCCTTGTAGACGCTGCCGACAATGTTGCGCGAGGTGTTTCGCTCGACGCTATATTCTTCGAGACGGCCATTCTCCAGCAGCGCCACGCGCCGCTCGAGTTTCTCTACGCTGATGACAATCTTATTTCCCGTTTTGCGGGTCGTAATACCTAAAATCTTTCGGACCTTTTCTAGCATAAATCTGGATTATTTCTGCGATCAGCAGAGGGACCGGGGTGGCACCGTTATTCATCGCCTTTGGTGAAATCGCTGGTTGTTATTGTGAAGATCGCCGGCGCACCGGCGGTGGAGTAGGCGCAGGTTGTTGCTTCTTCGCCCCGAACAGTCGTTCAAAAAAGTTGGGTTGCCGGACCGGGGCAGCCACGGGCAGGGCCCGCGGCGCGCGCGTCTTCCTGGCCACGCGCCCCTGATCATCGGCCTCAGGCTCCACGTCGGGGCTTCCCCCGCCCGCCGCCATCTGCGCTTTAGCGTTGGAGGAATCATCCGCGTTCTCGTCGTCGGAGCCGCCCAGGCTCGGATTAGAATCGTGATAATTGACCTCGTGGATCATCTGAAAGGGGTTTTTCGTATGAGCCGGGGGGAGCCATGCCACCTGCATATCGAATTTTTCTTCGTCGAGCGCGATGGAGCGTTCCATGATCCGGTCGGCGATGGGACCGGCCACGCCGCCCCCATGTTCCCCGCCCTGCACCATCACGGCGATGACGTATCTTGGTTTATCGAAAGGCGCGTAGCAGGCGAACCAGGCAATCGTGTCCTTGTGCCCGCGATCCGTCGCCTGGGCGGTGCCCGTTTTTCCGGCCACCACCACATTCTTCATGCGAGCGCGCGCCCCCGTCCCGCCCTCCTCGTTAACCACTTTCCAGAGACCCTTCCGCACAATGTCCATTTGATCGCGCGTAAAATCGTTTCGCAGATCCGACCGCACCTTCGGCGCTACCGGGGCGGGCTGGCCGTGCTCGTCTAGCATGGGCGAGCCATCCTGATTCAAAACCCGATCGACAAAACGTGGGTAATAACAAACGCCACCGTTAGCCACCGTCGCATACGCCATGGCCAACTGCAGAGGCGAAACCAGAGTGTAGCCCTGCCCTATGGAAACGTTGGCCGTCTGCGCTTGCGACCATCTTTCCTGGGGATGATGCACCTGCATCCATTCCGGACCGGGCACGATGCCGGCCTGCTCGCCCGTTAGTTGGACCCCCGCCTCTTCACCGAGGCCCAGCATCTTTCCCACGGCATCGATGGATTGAATGCCAGCCGCATTCCCGTATTGATAGAAAAAAGAATCGCAGGACACCTTGAGGGCATCGGCCAAGCCCAGCGTGCCGTGCCCTCCGCCTTTCTCCGCGATCCAGCACTTGAAATAGTGATCGCCATAAGTAACACCCCCGCTGCAGTTGTAATGAGCGGAGGCCATCTTGCGACGTAAACCGGCCAGGGCGGTCACGATCTTGAAGGTGGAACCGGGAGGCAACGCGCTGATGGCGCGATTAACCAGCGGATCAGCTTCATCCTTCTGCAGAGCCGTCCAATCTTTTGCCTTGATGCTCGGAATAAAAGTATTCGGATCGAAAGAAGGCACCGAAACCATGGCCAGCACGTTGCCGTTATTCGGATCGACCACCACGGCCGCGCCACGTCCCACCGCCCGCATGGCTTCCTCCGCGATCGATTGGATGCGCGCGTCGAGCGTCAGGAAAACATTCGCGCCCTGGCGAGGCGGTTCCTCGCGCAAGACCCCGTCGATCACGCCTTTGGCGTTGCGCCGGAGATATCGGACCCCCGGCTTGCCGCGCAGATATTCGTTCATCGACTTCTCGATGTTCGACTTCCCTTCCACATCCTCTTGATAAAATGTGTAACGCTTGGCGTCCTCCTTGTTCGTGTCATCGGGCGCCCCCACGTAGCCGAGCAGATGGGAAGCGAGTGCCCCGTAAACGTAGGAGCGTACCGGTTTGATCGCGATATCCACGCCGGGAAGTCCGACGTCGTGCTCGGAAAACTTTGCCATGGTCGGGAAATCGATGTCCTTGATGTAGGAAAACGGGACTTCCGTATCATTGCGAAAATGGCGCTGCAGCTGGCCCGCGTTGTAATCGCGTGCCAGATCGAGATCATCCAGCCGCGGAACCACGCCATCGTTTACGATTTTGATGATGTCGGGTTCCTTTTGATCTTTGGGCATGCCATTGATGATGGCGCGGTACCCACTGAGAGGCGGTTGCCCGAAGCGTTCGCGATAACCCTTAACCATTTCCGGCAGGTAGAAATCCACTTCGTAGCTGGCCCGGTTTCCGACCAGCGTCAGACCGTTGCGATCCTTGATTTCTCCGCGCACCGAGGGAATGCGCACGGTCGCCTCGGAACTCCCGCGGATGCGCGCGGTCCAATCGGCGCCACGCGCCACCTGCACCCACCACAAGCGCATACCGAGAGCCCCGCAGCCAAGCATCATAAGCAGCCCCAGAAATTGGATGCGTAGACGCGGATTAAGACGACGCCGATTGTTCATTCGTAGTCGTCCCGGTTAGCGCCAGGAAGGTAGGGATAGGCGGTGGCCCGCGCCATCCAATGCAAAATCCAAAAAGCCACGGGAGAAATCAGAACAGCAATCAATCCCGGTCCGCCGATCTGCCACCAGACTTCAGGTGAGAAAAAAACGGAACCCCGCCGGAATGTGATCATTAGATACTGAGAGAGAACAATGGCCGACGTACAAAGCCCGCAGACAACACAGTGAATCTCCCAGCGTCCCCGGATGAATAGTGGTCTCAGGCCATGCATAATGCCCGCCAACACTGCATAGATCAGTATCGAGGACCCCAGCGAAATTTCAACCCGCGGCCCCAGAATCTGCACAGTCAGCACATCCAGCAGAAAACCGGCATAGAAGGCGAGGGCCAGCATGAGCGGAAAGGGCAACACCGTTGCACCGAAAAAAACAATGACCGGCACGATGTAAACGTGGGCGTTAAACATCCAGGGCATGGCCGGAATGAAAAACTCCGCTATCTGGGCGAAGAAAATCAGGACGAGCAGAATAAGAAAGAAAATCATTTGCGGCCGGTCACGACAAAGACGTCCTCCAGTTGTGAAAGATCGACCGCTGGAGCCAATTGCGCCTGTCCATCCAACTCGCGCGCGTGAAAGCTCTTGACCACGCCAATCAGCAAACCCGAGGGAAAGACCCCCCCCACGCCCGACGTCACCGCCTTCTGCCCCGCTTGCAGATTGGCCTGCTTGGAGAGGAAGTTGAGATTAAGCAACGGCGTCAAGCCGCCCACGATCCGCTGGCCCGAAACAATCCCCTGCTCCCGCGTTCCCTCGACCGTGGCCGCCACCCGGCAATTTTCATCGGAAGCCAGCAGAACCACGGAAATTTTATTACTCACCGTGGTCGTCTTCCCAACTACGCCTTCATCAGTCACCACTGGCATATCCCCCTCCACTCCGTCTTCCTTGCCACGATTGATCGTGACCGTCCGCCACCAGGTCGAGGAGTCCCGTGTCAAAATCTCGGCCGGCACCAGTTTGAAATTGGAACGCTCGCTGAAATTCAGGGCGTGGCGGAGGCGATTGACCTCGTGCTCCACATCCCGCAGCGCTTTGTTCGTCGCTTTCAACTCGCGGTTCTGCACTTGCAGCGCGGAATTGTCCTTCTCCAACGCTTCCAGCGATTCCAATCCCGTGCGGACCGACGTGATCTGCCTTGTTAATCCCGAACCTTTGGTCAGAAAGGGAGCAATCAGCTGATAGGCGCCAGCTTGAAACTTCCGCGTGGTATCAGGGCCGAAGCTCAGGATGTAACCAAGCAGAGCGCCGAAGACGAGCAGGGCGATGATGCTGGCGCGGCTCATGCAATTGCCGATGTCAGATTTGCGCTTTCAAATTGCGATTGGGCATGAGCTGTCATCCCCCCGAAGGCCGGAGACAGCAAATCTGAAATCTGCCATCTACAATTTGAAATGGGTTCAGCGCCACTGACGATCGGTCGAAGCCACTTGACGCAAAAATTTGAGTTCATTAAGGCATTTACCCGTTCCTTCGGCGACCGCGCTGAGCGGATCCTCCGCAACATGGACAGGCAAACCTGTTTCTTCGCTCAAAAGCTTGTCGAAGCCTCGCAATAAAGCTCCGCCGCCGGCCAG
>JBBRQE010000088.1:0-14349 GCA_038226905.1 Chthoniobacterales bacterium
AGCCGGACTGGCACAAGCGGAATTTTTTGACGAGCGTGCTCATCCCTTCGCTTTTTACGAAACGGTCGGGAGATTACGAGCCGCCCCAGTTTCCCAAACTGAAAGCCGGCGAGATTTGTATCACCTGGATTGGGCACGCCTCTTTTTTGATTCAGACGCATGAGGTCAATGTCCTGATTGATCCGAATTGGTCAAAGTGGCTTAAGGTCATTAAGCGTCTAAAGGAACCGGGGTTCGAGATCCAGCACCTTCCGGAAATTGATTTCGTCCTCGTGACCCATGCCCATTTCGATCATCTCGATCGACGGACTTTGCGCAGGGTGGCGGCCAATCAGCCCATTGTCGTCCCGATCGGGGTGGGGAATCTGGTGCACGATCTCGGGTTTCAAATCGTGCATGAATTGGATTACTGGCAGACCGTGAAACTCGGAGCCATCGAGGTGTCGCTCACGCCTTGTTATCATTGGGGCGCGCGTTTCCTGGCCGATTTGCACCGTGGCTTTGGCGGGTTTGCCGTCAAGATCGATGGCCGCACGCTCTTCCATTGCGGGGACAGCGCATTCTTCCCCGGCTTTCGGGAAATCGGTCAGCACTACAAAATCGACATCGCGCTCCTGCCCATCGGCGCCTACGACGCGCCTACGGGACGCGAAGTGCACATGAATCCGGAAGAGGCGGTGCGAGCCTTCACGGAATTGGGTGCTCGGACCATGATACCGATGCATTACGGGAGTTTTCGGCTCGGCTACGAGCCGATGGACGAGCCTTTGCAAAGATTGCTGGCCGCGGCACGGACGCATGGCCTTGAAGACAAGGTGCTGGTCATGACGGAGGGGAAGCCAGTCGTTGTATGAAGATGGAGAAAACTCCGAACGCTCAACGCCGAACGCCCAATAGGGGCAAATGCAGAGTCTCTGAGTTCGAGATTGGGCGTTCGGCGTTTGGCCTTTGCCCTTAAGATCGCGAGATGTCTGCGCGATCCTCCCGCGTCGATTTAATCGGTGCTGCGGCAACTGGTTCTCTGGTTGTTTTCTTTTGTTTCCTGCTGCTCTGGCATGATCCGTTCATTTTTTGGAACGATGATTACCAGTTATCGATCCTGCCTGTGTTCGCGGACATCGCGCATAGCTGGGAGGAAGGCCATCTGCCCCTCCTCAGTTCGTATTCCTGGGTCTGCAGCAATCTGGCGGGTGAGTTTCAATACGGCACGTTTTCGGTCTTCATTAATGCAGCGGTCATCCTGATCTGGAAATTTCCGTTCAGCTTTGCCGCGCAGGCTGCCGCTCTTTCCATGGCGCATCTGTTTGTGCTCGCGGCCGGTGCGTATCTGCTGGCCCGGCAGAGGGCGCTTTCCGCGCCATTGGCGGTCTTCGTCGCATTGGTCGCCGCTCTGAACGGCTGGAATATTTGCTGGGGCGCGACCGATTGGTTCGGGGCTCTTAGCGCTTTCACCTGGTTGCCCTGGGCCTGGTGGTCGATGGAACGCGCGCTCAACCTGGCACCAAGTTCCAGCCGATGTTCTAAAACGGATCATCGGCAGGATGCCATTGCCACACCCGGCCGGTGGCGGTTTCTCTGGCCGGCCCCGTTTGTCTACTTGGTCGTGACGGGCGGGTTTCCTTATACCGTCGTTATGCTGGGCTTGATCGGGGCCTGGCTCTCCCTCCGGTCGTTCGTAGAGACGCGGCGGTTTTCTTCAATCCTGGCGTTGATGGCGGGTGTTGGGCTCGGATTTGGACTCTCTGCCCCGGCGTGGCTCGCGCTGCTCGATTATGTGCACGGCTCGGGTCGCGGCACTACTTCGGCCCTCGGCCACACACAATGGCTTGTCCCCCTGACCTCCTGGCCGGGCTTGCTTCTTCCCTGTTGGACCGTGCACTGGGCCGATTTTTCGACGCGCTATGTGCCGCACCGGGCCGCTGAACTGGCTTGCGGTCTTGTTCCTCCGGTGGCCCTGCTGGCCGGTCTTCTCAACGGCGGGCGAGATTTCGTTAGGCGAATTGGCTGGGACCTGGCGCTCCTGCTTTGCTTGCTCGCTCTTTCCATGCTGCCCAGCGCCGGCGTGTTTCGCTGGAGTTTTCGCTGGTTGCCCCTCATTCATTTGGTTCTGGCCCTGGGCGCGGCCGAGGCTCTCCAGTTGGTCCCGTCGGTCCGACGGTTTCGTCGTCCGGGCGTTATCGGCTTGCTGCTCGTTACGGGAACCTCGTTAGCCATGCTGGCCGGCGGGCTTGGCGGACCGTTTGCTTTTCCCCTCACCTGGATCGTGCTCGGCATTTCCGCGCTTTGGGCACTCGCGGAATTCCTGCCCGGGGCCGATCGGGCGGCCTCCTGGCAGCCGGCCCTCATCGTTTTCGCGGTTTTGCTCGCGACCTATTATTGTATTCCGCCCAATTGCGGAGTTCCGAAGTACCATCTGACGGAGCAGCTCAAGGAACCGTTTCCACTCGACCCGCAGCGGCTTTATCTGAGCGTTTATCCGGAAGCTGAAATCACCTATCGCGCGGAGAACAAACCGGAATCGGTCGGGCAGGTCGTGCGCCCTGGCAGTACCTCCATGTGGGGTCGCTTGCGCTTTGTCAATGGATATAGCCCCATCCTGGCGGGAGGTGTGGCGCGGGAATTCGGCTTCTCTATTCATGGGGAGATCGACCCGGGCATGGGAGACTATCTTGTGCGCGATCAAGCCGGTCGCGCCGGGATCCTGGAACAACTTGGAGTTGATGGTCTTGTCATTGCGCGGGAGGTCTTGGTCGCTCCGCCCGTGGCGGAATGGGACCTGGCATTTTTCAATGCGGAGGGCCGCGTGTTTCATAGACGAGGGAAACCCCTGGCCTCTGTGAGATCGGTCAACTGGATCGAGACCCGTCCCGACGAGGAGTTCGCCGTGGCGGGGACGTCCGATATTCAGGATTCCCGGAATGAAGTTCACCTCGAAGTTGATGTCCCCAGCGGTGGCCACCCGGCCTTGCTGACTTTTTCCCGCCCGTACTTTCGCGGATACGAAGCATGGCTCGGCGCGAACCGACTGACTGTCAGTTCCTATCGCGGATTACTTCCGATAGTTGAAGTTCCGGCGGGCCTGCGCGGCCGCCTGGTCCTCCGTTATAGGCCTTGGTGGCTGATCGGTGGCGGAGGGATCGCAATCCTCAGCCTGCTTGTTCTGGTCTCCAGTACAGCTGCGGCGATCCGGGAGCAGGGCAAACGGAAAATAATTGGTTAAGCGGCGGCGTTACACCGCGGTCGTGAATACTTCCACCGGCTGATCGACGCCCTTCACTTGCTGGGGTGGCAGATGGCAATTGGATAGACCAAAAGACTCCAAATGATGATGGTGTTGATAAAACGTTCTCGCAGCCCGGCCGTACGCAACAACGGGTCGATGATAACCATGTTGTACCAAACGTTGAAAACACTTCCGATGAGATGGGGAATAAGGGGAGCCAGCGCGTAGTAGCGCCGCCCGCTCTTAATAGACGTCGCGCTTGTAACGCTTGTCGCTTTTCAATTTTTCGACGTATTCGTTAGCCTGGTCGACACTTTTGCCGCCCTCTTCCTGCACGATCTTGCGCAGAGCCGCATCCACATCCTTGGCCATGCGACGGGCATCGCCGCAGACGAAGAAATGCGCACCCTCTCCATCCAGCCACTTCCAGATCTCGGCGCCATTCTCCATCATACGATCCTGCACATAGACCTTGTGCGCCTGGTCGCGGGAGAAAGCACAATCAATCCGGGTGAGGGCGCCATCCTTCTTCAGTTGATCGAACTCGTCTTCGTAAAAATAATTGCAGTGCGCCTTCTGCGATCCGAAAAAGAGCCAGCTTTTGCCTTTCGCTCCAGTCACTCTCCGTTCCTGCAGGTAAGCGCGAAAGGGAGCGACACCCGTACCGGGGCCAACCATGAGGATGGGAGTGTTGGGATCTTCCGGCAGGCGGAATTTGGACGAGCTGGGAAAAACGGGGATGGGAACAGCCTCGGCTCGTTCGGCCAGGAAAGAGGAACAGACGCCCTTGCGGGTTCGCCCGTGACTTTCATAGCGCACGACGTCGAGGGTGAAATGGACCTGATCAGGATGCGCCTTCAGACTGGAGGCGATCGAATACAAACGGGGTTGCAGTTTGGCCAGGAGGTCGACAAATTCCTGGGGAGCAAAATTGATGGAGGGATGTTCGATCAGGAAATCGATCACTTCCATGCCCCAGAGATAGCGGTCCAGATCCTCTTTGCGTTCAGGATCCAGCAGCTCCGTGATGAGAGGCGCGGCACTGGCGCGGGCCGCAATCGCTTTCAAAAACTTCGGGGTGGTCTGGGTAATGCGGCAATCGCGGAACAACGCTTCGCGCAGCGTGGTTTCACCTTTCGGGCCTTTGACTGATTCATCGCCCCTGGCGCAAATCGCCTTGAGAATTTCATCGACCAGCAGTGGATCATTCGTGGCCCAGACCGCCATGGAATCGCCCACCTCATAATTCAAACCCCAGTCGGTCAGGTCGAGTTCCAGATGCCGGGTGTCTTTCTCGGAGCCCTGGCCGCAAAGACTGCGGTTAACGGCAAGTTTGCCGGGAAACGGATTGGCCCGGGTGTAAGGCGAAGCGGGTGGAGTTGCGGTGGTCGGCGCAGCGGGTTCCTCAGACATACTGTTGCTGCGCTTTAGGAGGGGCGAAGATTGGTGCGTTTCATACGAGGCCGGCGGTCAGGGACCGCTGCTCCAGCGAAGGTTTTCTAGCCGTCGTTGCCGATGGCCAGGGTGGGGCAGACGTCCAGCGCGCGTTGGGCGGCGCCGTTTTCCTCGTCGTTCTCCGGTTGCTTAAAAAAATGAACGGCCGTTTCGTCTTCGTTATACTTTAGAAGGTTCGGAGCCTCGTCGAGACACACGCGACAGGGGGTGCAGGTGTTGTCAACATACCAGGGGCCGGGAACGTTTTCAGGCTGTTTGCTTTCTTTGTCCGCCATAGGACTTCTTTTTACTAAGTTCGTTTCAGCCCGGCAATGTCTTTCTGGCCGGGCCCCGTCACCCAGTCGCGCCGGGCTCTGGCTGACAGGCGTCGGGCAAGGCAATTATCGATCTTGTACGGCTCTTGCTCTTGCAGGAGAGAGCGATGAACTGTCGCACTGCATGATCGATCCTGAAACATTCGAAAGTTTTCTGTCCCTCGCCTATGCGTGGGCCAAATCCCAGGAGGAGTTTATCCTGGCCCGGGGCATCCCGTTAGGGCGGGAAGCCATGGCTGACGCGCAACTGGTCGGGGTGCAGGATTGCTCCCGCGTCAGGTTTCTTATCGTGGACCGCATTCCCTTGCCCGAGAATGAAGAACTGGCCCGGACGGCGCAGAGCAGTCATATCATTACCGACGCTTCCCGCAGCGTCGCCATCGGTCACGGGATAATCATACGCGCCGATGGCTGGGGGCAACGCGAGTTGATGCTGCATCAGCTCGTGCACGTCGCCCAATGTGAGCGGTGCGGTGGTTTGGAACCATATTTGCGGCAATACCTGTCCGATCGCCGCACCTGCGCCGCCTTCACGGTGGGTTCGTTCGAAGACGAAGCGCGTGGCATGGCTCGCGATATTTGCGCGGGCCGTCTGGCTGTCCGATAAATCTACGTCGCCGGTCCGCTTTTCAGGATAGTGGGTGAAGCCACTCGGTTTGACTTGGCTGGCGGGACCGTTGTAGATCGGCGCATGCAACACGGGATCATTGGAAGCACCATGCCGGTGCTGGAAATCCAGCTTGCTCCGGAAGAAAGCGTCATAGCCGTTTCGGGCGAGCTTTCCTGGATGACCAGCACGATCGACCTGACGACGACGACGCAGTTGGGCGGGGGCGGCGGTTTCCTGGGCGCTTTCAAACGGGTGGCGGGCGGCGGCTCCCTTTTTATGACCGAATACCGGGCGCGCGGCGGGGCCGGCAAGGTGGCCTTTGCCACCAAGCTGCCTGGTCACATCGTGCCGGTGGAAGTTTCGCCCGGCCAAACCTATATGATTCATCGACACGGCTTTCTTTGCGCCAGCCCGGGCGTTGAACTGAGCGTTGGTTTTCAGCAGTCGTTAGGCGCCGGTATTTTCGGCGGAGACGGATTCCTCCTGCAAAAGCTGGCCGGCCAATGCCAGGCCTTCGTCGAATTGGGCGGAGAGATCGTCACCTATGACCTGGCGGCGGGCGAGACGTTGCGCGTCCATCCCGGGCACGTCGGAATGTTTGAAGCGAAGGTCAATTTTGGCATCACCCGCATTACCGGTATTCGTAATATGCTATTCGGAGGCGACGGAATTTTCCTGGCGGCCCTGACTGGACCGGGTCGAGTCTGGCTGCAGACCCTCACCCTCTCCAATTTCGCGCACGCGCTGGCCCCCTACCTGCCGGGACGTGACAGCGGGGTGGCGGAGGTGGGGGCGGGAGCCGTCATTGGATCAGTCATCCGCGGGCTCACCAAAGGTTGAGCACCCGCCTTACTCGTTAGGCTGCTCGGATAGATCGATGCTCTGTCCCGTCTTTTCGATTTGCACCAGGAGTTTTGCGTATTCCCACTTTCCTTCCGCTTTGAGGGCGACCGCGTAAATGGTGGCGGTCCCCTTCGGCCCATGGATGGGGATCGCCAGGTTACTTTTCCCCAAAGCCCCGCTGACACTCGTGTTGCCGGAGACGAACAAGCCTTCCTCGATGGGCGTGCCCAGCGCTTCCGTCACCCGGGGATCGGCCTTGGCGCGGGCCAGTGCGATCCGGTAAGCGTCGGACGATTTCATCGCGCCGAAGACAAGCAGCGCGATGCAGCCTACGAAGGCCAGGCCGAGGGCGATGAATGTGAGGCAGCCCGTCGGCACAAACCATTTCCAATTCCGTTGCCACCAGTTGCGGGTCGCGGGCACCGGCTTCGAAGCGGCCGGAATGGAGGCAGGCGGAACTGGCGGCGGAATGGGAGGAGGCGTTGTATCGGTCGGTTCCATAAGTGCCTGATGGTTCCTGACGGCCCGGCTTCGACTTGTCCAAACAAATCGTCTGACTGACACTTTTCGCCGGTCGATGACCGCAATTAACTGGCCTGGCGTTTCAATGCTTTCCGCGGACTCGATTGACTGTTGCCCGACGGCTCTTCCTCACGCGCCTTCATCATCTCGAACGTGGCAAACAAGGGCGCCAAATCGATTACCTCATTGGCCGCTGCCTTCAGTCCGGATCCCAGATTTTGCCCAACCGATGCGACCTCGACACGAATACCGCGGCGTCGCAGTTGCAATGCCAGGTAGGAAAAATCAGCGTCGCCCGTCACCAGGATAACCACGCCAGGTTGCATGGCCTCCGAGAGTTCGATCGCATCGATCGCCATCATGACGTCGACGTTCGCCTTGTAATGTCCCTCTTCGGCCGGCGATCCGTCTTTGGTCGCGACCAGAAAACCGTTGGAGCGCAGCCAATGAACGAACTTATTTTTCTTATCGCGTTCCTCCTGCCACAGGGGAATGGCGGGGGGCAAACCGAGGTAGACTACCATCTCGATCAAATCGCGCCCGGTGGCTTCGCCGGCGAGCGTCTCGCGCAGCTTCAGCCAATCGAGGCCACGCCCGGCTGTCCGCACCGAGCTAACGACATTCGATTCGTCCACCAGAACGAGGACGCGAGGCCGGGCGGCGGCGGGTGATTTGGGGAGATCCGAATGATTGGTTTTACGCATTGGTCGATTTTGCAGGCTTACGCGATTAACTCTTCGCTCTCTTCCATGGGTGGGGCCGGGGCGGCCGAGAGGCGTTGATTCAATTCGTCCATCACTTCATCGGCCATGAGTTGGAGAAGGCGCTTGTTCTCCTCGGAAAACCGGCGTGGGCGGACATCCAGCAGGCAGATCGAACCGACCGGTAAATTGTTCACCCGGATAGGAACACCCGCGTAAAAACGGAGGCCACGTTCTTTCAAGAGGGGATTGTTGGCGAAGCGCCGGTCGCGCGCGATATCGGGCACCACCAGTAACTCGTTATTCGCCACCATGTGTCCACAAACGGAAAGAGCGCGCGAGGTGGCGCCGGCCTGCGCGATGTCGGCCGGCAGCCCCACCTGTGATTTGAACCATTGCTTTTCCCGATCGATGAAAGTGATGAAGGCGATGGGAACCTGAAAGAGGCGGGACAGGCGAGCCGTCATGCGATCGAAAATGCGTTCGTTAGGTGTGCCAATCAACTTGAGAGCAGTCAGTTGTTTGATGCGTTCTTCCTCGTTCTGCGGGATGGGGGCCGCCGCCATTTCATCCTTGATTTCGAGGGAGAATTTGGACATCTGCACGACCGCGTCGGCCAGCGAAAGAACGACTTCATCGGCTCCCGAGAGTCGCAACCGCTGGGCGGCGTCCGCCATGTTTTCGGTGGCGCCCCAGAAGCCGACCACAATTTTTGCGTCCGGTAACCGAGCGTGCAACTTGGCCGTGAGATAACGCGCGTGAATCAGAGTGGAAGGCGGGACCACGGAGATACAAAGGGTATCGCCCTCGGATTGGACAGCCATGTCCACCAGCTCGTTCTGAGTGAGCGTGGCCGGGAGATTTTCTGCTTCAAAGTCCTGTTGTCGCAACAACTGAGTGAGCATGAGACCAGCCAGCTCATCGCGTTGCGCACGGGCCGGCAGACAAAGCACCCGGCAGGTGGGTGCGCTGGCCGGCGGAGGCGTGGCTTCGGCCACGGACTTGTCCGCTTCCAATTTTGAGACGGAGGCCGGACGAGCCCCCAGATCTTCGATGATATCCGTTAGGTTGTCGTAAATATTGGCCCGTTCCTCGGTCTCGAGCGCTCTCCGCTGCACATCGACCTCGGCGGCCGAAATGACGGGAAGCAGGACGGTGTCGTAGAGGGCGGTGAGCGAGTTCCCTTTAAGAAAGGTCTCAGCCAGGTCGTTAGCCTGATTTAGCCCAAGCGCGAGCAGTCGATGGTAACATTCCTCCGCGGGCGAGAGGGCTTCCTCTTCACTCAAAAGAACGCTCAGAAAGTGCAACCGGGGGACATGTCGTCCCATCACGGTCACACCGACTGTCAGGGGAGTGGCAAGCAAAAGACCGACCGGTCCCCACAGCCACGTCCAGAAAATGGCGGCCACAATCAGGGCAAGGGACGAGACGCCCGTGCTCGATCCGTAAAGCCAGGGCTCGAGCGCGTTCGCATTAATCAACTCGAGCACTCCGAACAAGCTCAAGGTGTAAATGGGCGTCAGCCAACTTTTCGAAACGGCCAGGGAGAGAAGCACGGGAATGGCCGCGCCGATCCATGGGCCGATATAGGGAATGAAGCGCATGACGGTCGCGAAGGCACCCCACAGAATCGCGTTGGGCACGCCGATGAAATAGAGCCCGACACTGATGAGAATGCCGTATCCGATGTTGACCATGAACTGCATGGAAAGATAACGCGCGACCCTCGTGCCGGCGTCGTCCATGGCCCGCGTCGTTTCGCTGATGTGCCCCTGTCCGATCAGGCGAATGAGGCGGCCGCGCAGATCCTCCCGCTTTAACAGCATGAAAATAACGAGGAGCAAGACCAGACCCGCCGTGCCCAGGGGGCTGAGCACAGCGGTCACGGTGGTCTGTAATATCTGAGGGATCTCGCTGCGCGAATCGACCACTCTGACAGGCACGGGTGCGGCGTTGACCGGAGCCGTGCCCAGGCGCGGATTGGCCGCGTCCCGGCCAGTGGCCGGTGCCGGCGGCGTAACGATTCCTGCTCCCGGTAATTCCTTGCGCAATTGCTCGATGCTTTTCGCGACCCGGCTGAAGGCGCCGCCGGTTGGCATACGGAACGATTGCAGCTTGCTTTCGATGTTCGTCTGATAATCCGGCAGCTTGGTTGCCAGATCGAGGAGTTGACGGGTCAGGAGCCAGCCGCCCGCCGTGAGAATACCAAAAAGCATGGCCACCACGATGAGAACCGCGGCGATGCGACCGATAAAGCGTTCGAGCCGGCTGACCAGGGGAGCGAGTAGGAAGGTGATGAGAGCGGCGAGGGCGAGCGGAATGAGAAGCTCGCGCCCGAAGTAGAGGACCGCGATGATAAAAACCAGCAGCAGAATCGTCCAGATGCCGGTGAGTGCGGCGGCCGACGAATTTTTTGGTGCGCGCATCCATTTACCGTTCGCGCACGCTCCCTAAATGACAAATTTTATCGGGCCCCCTTCCACGCGGCAATATTGGCCGTGCCGGCGGAAACAATGGGGAGGACGGAACGAGACTGGCTCGTTAAGACGGGTCTCGGCTACCACGTGACAAACGGGTCCATATGCGGCAGTATTAACGCGGCGAGCGGGTCTTCCGGCCTATTGCAGCCGAGGGAAATCCCATGAAAAGAAAATCCTTTACCCGGTCCGCTTTTTTTCATCCACGCATGTTGATCGCGTTCGTGTTTTTCTTGTCGGCTGTTTTGGCGGGGTTCTTTGCTTTTACGACATTTTCCGGGTCGAACGCGCGGGCTCAGGAGGCAACGCCCGCGGCGCCGGTGCAAGCAGGCACTTCCTATAAGAACGATGTCTCCCCCCGTCTACGTGATTTACCGGCCGGTCAGCGCTCCACTGTCGAGCATGAGGCTAATGAAAACCCGAAGGTGCCGCATCGCCACCACGACAGCGTCGATCCCATCGTACAAAGCAGACACTTTGCTTCCGCCCATGGCCAGACCTCCCGGGAAGTGGCCAGCCTGACAAATATTATGAGCTTTAACGGCATCGGGTTCCCCGGTGTGGGATGCAGCTGCGCGCCGCCGGACACAAACGGGGCCGTCGGTAAGACTCAATACGTGCAGATCGTCAACGAAGGTTACCAGGTCTTCGATAAGAGCACGGGTAATTCACTCATGGCTCCCATTGGCATCTCCTCCATTTGGAGCGGTTTCGGCGGGGCCTGCGGCACCGGCGGTAGCGGAGATCCGGTCGTGCTCTATGACCAACTGGCCGACCGTTGGATCGTCACGCAGTTTGCCAAGTCCAGTAGTAATGGCGCGATCACGGACGAATGCATCGCCGTCTCCACCACGGGTGATGCCACCGGCACCTACAACCGCTACGGATTTCATCTCGGCTCAAACTTTTACGATTACCCGCATCTGAGCGTCTGGCCGGACGGCTATTACATGAGCGCGAATGTTTTCAACGCGGCCGGCTCCAGCTATCTCGGGCCCCAGGCCTTCGCCTTCGATCGGGCGAAGATGTTGACCGGTGCCGCGGCTGCATTCGTTAGTCCAGTGGGTCCGGCCGGCGGATCGATCGATCCTTTTCTGCCGGCCAGCCTCGACGGCATGACTTTGCCGCCGGCCGGCGCGCCCGACACGTTCGTCGGATTCCCCGGTCAAAGCGTTAACCCCAATTACACGATCTACCATTTTCACGCGGACTTCTTTACCCCGGCCAACTCCACCTTCACGACCTTTGCCACGCCACCCGCCGCGGGCTACAGCGCACTCTGTCCTTCGACGCGCGCTTGCGTTCCCGAGGCCGGCGTGTCGGCCGGGAATTACCTCGATGGGTTGGGGGATCGCCTCATGTTCCGTCTGGCGTATCGTAATTTTGGCGATCACGAAGCGGTTGTCGGCACCTACAGCGTCAGTGCGAGCGGGGTGGCTGCCGTGCGCTGGTTTGAGCTGCGCAATGTGACGAGCGGGCTGATCGCGGTCTATCAGGAAAGCACGTATCAACCGGATACGACCTGGCGCTGGATGGGCAGCGCGGCCATGGATGGGGCAGGCAATCTGGCTATCGGTTTTAGCGCGTCCAGCGCGAGCATCTTTCCGCAGCTGCGTTACGCGGGGCGCCTTGCCTCCGATCCACCCAATGTGCTCGCTCAGGGCGAAGCTCACCTGTTCGACGGCACGGGCAGCCAGCTGTCCACGGGAAATCGCTGGGGAGATTACAGTGCGCTGACCGTCGATCCGGTGGACGACCGGACCTTCTGGTTTACCAGCGAATACTACTCCTCCACTTCCCAGTACAACTGGGAGACGCGCATCGGCAGTTTTAAGTTGGCCGCCGGATTGCCTACGCCCACCCCCACGCCGACGGCAACTCCGTCACCCACCGTATCCCCCACGGCTACACCAACCCCGCTGCCCACCCCACGCCGACGCCCGGTTTTTCCCTAACGATTAGTCCCGCAACCGCCACTGTTACGCGCAGCGGAAATCTTACCTACACCGTGACGATAAAGCGCACGAACTTCACAGGTCCCGTAGCTTTTTCCGTTATCGGCCTTCCGCGCGGCGTAACGGGAAGTTTCACTCCCAACCCGGCGACGGCTACTGCTTCCACCCTGACCCTGATTGTTTCAGATATCAGGAAAGGGAGCTATCCCTTTACCGTCAGCGGAAATGGCGGAAGTCCGGCCGGGATCAAAACGGTTACGGCATCGTTCACGAAGCTCAAATAAAGCGTTGGCCATGCCGGCCGTCCGCCTAACAACGCGCGTTACTTCCCGGGCGTAAGGGAGGTTCTGTTTGTTTTGTCCTCGACCGTGACACCGAAGTGCTTGCTGGCCGCCGCTCCGTCGCCCGGCTTCTGATTATAAGAGACTGACCATGTGTCGTTAGGCGCGCTGTAGATTACCTGCCGGCGCTGGTAGTCGACCACACTGTAGCCGTCGGAGCGCGCTTGTTCGTCGGCCAGTCGGATAACCTCCGCTTTAGAGAGGTGAGGGCGAACCGGGGACGCTGGAGGGGCTGCCCCGTTGACGGGGTCCGTTCGCAGGGAGGCGGGCGGTCCCGTCAGGGCGCGCAGATCGTCATGACCATGACTGCTGCCGGCTTCCGCGGCTTTTCGTGCGGCATCGTTTTCACTGGCCTGCTCATGGGGGATCGAGGAAAGCGTTAACGAAGAGGGATCGGCTGAGAGTGGAGCGATGGCTCGCTGCGTGGTCTGCTGGCGGATGCTTTCGGAATCCAGGCTGGGACGATCTGTCTTTCCGCTTTCTGTGACAGCGGCACTTGGTTTTTCAGACGGATCGCTCAACTCGGCAGACCTGGGAGGAGAAACAGTTCTGCCTTCGTCAATTACCTTGGGGCGGGCAGTCTTGCGGGCCGTCCGCGCCTCTTCCGCCGTCGGCTCGAGTTTGCCGTGCTTCATGTTGCCGGAAATCCGGCTAACGATCACCTTTCTGGTGAAAGGAATGTGGGAGCCGATCACATTCCTTTTGACCGTCCGATACCAGATCAATGTTCCGTAGCCTGTGGCGTAGCCATCCTCATCCCGTTGGCCGGACCAGTCCGCCAACTCATTGGGACCGGCTCCGTCGTTCCAAACGAGAGTTTTCCGGCCAGCCGTCTGCTGGTAGGCACCCTCTCCACGGGCTTCGGCGCAGAGGAACAGGGCGACGAAAAGGACAAGAATTTCGATCTTCATGGATGGATTTTTCAATGAAAAATCCTACCGCACCCGGGAATTTTTGGACAGGATAATCCCCGTGCGTTCCTGTGATCCGAACGGCTACTCAGTGACCGGGACGATCGCCGCCTTTTTCGTTTTTCCGTCCACCATCACGGTAAAACGCTTGCCGCTCTCCGCCGACTTCTGCTCGTAGGAAAGAGCCCAGGCATCGTCGGACTCGTTATAGCGCGCCTCGGCCCGCTCGTATTGCGCGAGATCGTAGCCGTGTGCGCGGGCCGTGGTGTTGGCCAGATCGATAACTTCCTCTTTCGACAAAGGGGGATTTCCGCCCAAAGCCCGGGCAGGCTCTGTGGGCGAGGCATCTGCTCCCGGATTGTTGCGCAGGGAAGAAGGAGGTCCCGCCAAAGACTTAAGAGAATCATCCACTCCCGGTTTAGGTTTTCCGTTCGCGCGCGGCGGTGGAATAGCTCTCCGGGAAGGCCGATTGACCGGCGCCGCCGATGGCCCGACGGCGGGTGCTGCGGGCACTGCCGCGGTTTGCGGCGCAGCGGTGGCGGCGGGTTTCGGGACGACGCGAGGCTTGCTCGGCGCTGTCGCCGTGGCTGATCCTTCCGGATGAGCGGCCGCCACGGAATTCCGGAGTTTAACATCCTCGGACTTTGCCACCGTTTGCTCGCGTGGAAGTCCCCCGGGCGGCGCCGCCGTATTGCGGGAGGGAGCAGGACCGCCTATCCAGCGGCTGGTTGGTTTGCCATCCACGAAATTAGTGTGTGCCGTTTTTCCCTTGGAATGTGCGTTAACCACTCCGGTAAATTTGCCTTCAACCATTTTGCCGAAGTAACGGGCGAAAACGACGGTCCGTCCCTGTCGTTCGACGGACCAGGTGAGCGTGCCAAAACCGGTAGCGTACCCTCGGCGGTCGCGATCGCCCACCCAGCTGGCCGCGTCGCCCGGTTTGGGGTTGCTGTTCCAAACGCTGGTTTTTCCATCCCGGGTTTGCTGGTAGTTGCCT
>JBBRQE010000089.1:0-14181 GCA_038226905.1 Chthoniobacterales bacterium
ATGCCGAATTGCCCATCGAAGTGGAAGTGGATCGGCGGGAACTGGGCGGAGGGGTAAAAAACTGGGAATGGATCAAGAAAGGGGTTCCTCTTCGGGTTGAGATCGGTCCGCGTGATCTGGAAAAAAACTCTGTCGCGGTGAGTCGGCGAGATCAACCGGTCAAGGCCAAGCAGTTCCTGGGCGTGGGAGAAGTGGTGGCGCAGGCCGCTGCGTTGCTTGCCTCCATTCAGCAAAATCTATACGACCGTGCCCTCCAATTCCGGGACGCCAACACACGCTCGATCGATTCCAAGGAAGAGTTTTACGAATTTTTCACGCCGCAGAACGCGACCAAGCCGGAGATCCATGGAGGATTTGTGCGGGCCCACTGGAATGGGTCGCGCGAGGTGGAAGAAAAGATTAAGAGCGATCTAAAAGTGACCGTTCGATGCATTCCGCAGGGGGAAACTGAGACGGGGCGCTGTATTTTTACCGATCAACCGAGCGCGCAGCGTGTCCTTTGGGCCAAGTCGTACTGAGGGCTCGTCCTACATCGGGGTATTGACGCAGAAGGGGGACGCCCGTTTATTCCGCCATGTCGATGGATTTGAAACTTTATAGCCGCGAATGGTGTTCGTGGTGTATCGACGCCAAGGATTTCCTGACCGGGAAGGGCTATCAGTTTACCGAAGTGGATGTCGGTGTGGACCGCGGGGCCTATGAAGAAATGAAGGAACTCTCCGATCAGACGTATGTTCCCACCTTTGTGGCGGGGGACAAGGTGCTGGCTAATTTCGATACTGATCAACTCGCGAAATTTTTAAGCGAGAATCAGATCGAACCATAATGTTGTTTGGTTTTTTTCTTACTCTCGGGGTGGCGGTGCTGAGCATCGCCCTGCGCAGTTTTCAAAGTTCCTTCGCGCAGAAGTCGGGCGCGCTCGGGATCCTGGTCGCTTCCTATCTGCTGGTCTTTTTCGCGACGGGTAGCTGGATTCTTGGATTGATCGGCGCCATCAGCTGGCTCTTCCTGCCCTGGATTGAGATTTTGACGCGTATTCGCGCGTTGCGCCTGCCGAAGGAAAAACAGCTGCGTCCCAAAAGCGCGCCGTCACCCGACGTCTTTCCCACGCTCAGCGATATCACGCATGAAATCGAAAACGCCGGTTTCGTTCATATCAATGATACGGGCTGGGATTGGGACGATTACCGCCAGTTTTTTCGCATGTTTTACCGGGACGAAGACCGGTCGCAGGCCACCATTTGCCTGAATGAACAGCACGATCTGTCCTTTTATTATCTTCGAATTTCTTCGCGCTCGGAGACGGGACTCATTTGGACGACCTGGAATTACCCGCTTTCCTATGGCCTTAAATTGACGCCGCAGTTTCGCATTAACCGGCAGCGGCCGGATCAGTCATTCTTTCAACTTTACCAAAGTCATCGGGCCTTCCTGCGCGATAACGCGGTCACGACTGAGACCATTCCGACGATGGACGAAGATCGCATGCAGGCGGAGATCGAGGGGGATTTGCGCGATCAAATCGCGCACAACATCGATCAGGGAGTGTTGAAGTCCACGGGCGAGGGCGATGCGAAATATTCGATGCGCGGAATGTTCTACCTCTGGCTGCAGTTCCTGGTCGATCTGGTCCGGCTGTAACCGGGCATCGGCTTCCAGCCGATGAATTTGGAGATGATCGGCGCGGAAGCCGATGTCACGACCCTAGATCTTCATGATCTCTGCTTCCTTGCGGGTGAGGTGATCGTCGATCGATTTGACGAAGCGGTCGGTCAGCTTTTGCACGTCGCCCTCCAGGTCGCGCAGACCATCCTCCGTCAGGTCGCCGTTCGTCTTTAGCTTTTTCGCGTCATCCAGGGCGGTGCGCCGATTGGCCCGCACGCGCACCCGCGCTTCTTCCGCCATTTTGCCTAACGATTTGACAAGGTCCTTGCGGCGCTCTTCCGATAGCTCGGGAATGGGTAATCGAATCAGTTTGCCATCGACCATTGGACTGATGCCGATATTGGATTCCTTGAGAGCCCGCTCAATATCCTGCACCGTGCTGGCGTCGAAAGGCTGCACCACGAGCAGGCGAGGCTCCGGCGTGGTGATGAGCGCGAGCTGCTTGAGTTTCATGCTCGAGCCATAGGCCTGGACATCCACGTTTTCCACCAGGGCGGGCGAAGCCTTGCCCGTCCGGACGGCGGAAAATTCGTGCACCATGTAGTCGACGCTTTTTTCCATCGTCATTTCCGCTTCAAGAACAATGTCATCTCTGCTCATAGCTCAGCCTTCCTTTTCCTCGACCTCTCCGCAAACCAGCGTGCCGACTTTTCGTCCCAGCACCGCGTCCCGGATGTTGCTTGGTTTATTCATGTCCAGCACGATCATGGGAATTTTATTGTCCATGCAAAGGCTGAAGGCAGTCGAATCCATGACCTGCAGTCGTTTGGTCAAAGCTTCCGTATAGCTGACCCGGTCGTAACGCTGCGCCCCGGGATCTTTATTCGGATCGCGGTCGTAAACCCCGTCCACTTTGGTCGCTTTCAAAATGATATCGGCGCGAATCTCGCTCGCCCGCAAAGCCGCCGTGGTATCGGTGGAAAAGTAGGGGTTACCGGTGCCCGCCACGAAAATAACGACACGACCCAGCTCGAGGTGGCGGATGGCTCGTCCCAAAATGAAGGGTTCGGCCACGTTCTTCATTTCAATGGCTGTCTGCACACGCGTCTCCACACCGAGCTCCTCCAGAGCGCTTTTCAGGGCCATTCCATTAATCACCGTGGCCAGCATACCCATGTAGTCGGCCGTGGTGCGGTCCATGCCGCGGCCAGCTGCGGTGAGGCCGCGCCAGATGTTTCCGCCTCCGATGACCACCGCGATCTGCACCCCCAGGTCGCGCACCTCTTTAATGCGTTCGGCGATGACCCGCACGACCGGTGGTGAAATATTGTCGCGTCCCCCTGCTTCGCGCAAAGCTTCTCCGCTTAACTTCAGCACGATGCGTTTGTAAGCAGGTGCTTCGGTTTTCATGGGTGAGGGTGATGAAACTAGAGGCATGAAGGTTTGCAAAGGAAAATGAGTGGGGACAAGAGAATGTGGCACCGACTTCCAGCCGATGTTCTGCGCATCATCGGCCGGATGCCGATGCCACCCTGAGGCCTCGCATCAACTCGACCGCACTCATACGGCGCTTTCCTTCCAGTTGCACTTCCTGCAGGGATAAGGATCGATCGGCCGCCGCGATGACGAGGCCGCGTTCATCCGCCTGAATAAACTCTCCTGGAGATGCGCGCGGATCGACGATGAGCGCAGAATGTATTTTCAGGTTTCGTGATTTGCCGGCTCCATCGCGCACGGTCGTAAGAGCCCCTGGCCATGGATTAAACGCGCGAATCTTGCGCTCGATCATCTCGGCGGATTCGGTCCAGTCGATTCGGCCGGATTCGCGATTGAGCTTGGGCGCATAGGTAGCCAGCGCCTTGTCCTGCGGGACGCGCGGCGCCTTTCCGAGGGAGAGCAATCGCAGTGATTCCATGAGAGCGCGGGGAGCGATGGCGGCCAGCCGGTCATGCAATGACCCACCGGTGTCGGCCGAAGAGATTTCAGTTTTTTGAAGAAGAAGGAGGTCTCCCGTGTCCAGGCCCTCATCCATATACATCACGGTAATGCCCGTCTCGAGGTCGCCCGCGGCCAGGGATGCCTGGATGGGAGCAGCCCCTCGCCAGCGCGGGAGAAGGGACGCGTGCAAATTGAGACAAGCCAACCGGGGAACATCAAGCACCGCGCGGGAGAGGATTTGCCCGTAAGCCATCACGACAATGAGGTCTGGTTGCAGGGCCTGCAATTGCGCTACGGCTTCGGGACTCTTGATGCGGGCAGGTTGAAGAATGGGGACGCGAGTTTCACTGAGGGCTCGCTTGATCGGAGGTGGCGTGATGCGCTGGTCGCGCCCGACTGGCTTGTCCGGTTGTGTGACAATGGCGACCAACTCGTGCTCGTTTGATTCCTGGATAGCGCGCAAGGCTGGCACTCCGATCTCGCCAGTGCCGATGAAAAGAATGCGCATTGCGCACACTTAGACCGGCCGCGCTTTCAGGGGGAGGCGACGAGGGAGGGGAGCGCTGGCTCGCGCCATCATTTTATCGCCGGCGGTGACTTCACGCTGGCCGACGGAAGCGGCGCAACCCGTGCAGAGATAGTCGAAGATTTCCTTGTCGGGCAGGACTAGGAGCAGCCGTTCGCGCACGGGCATGGCTGCCTTGCACTTCTGGCAATACAGGCTCGAGGCGGTGAAATTTTCAAACTGTTGCTGGCTCATGCTGTTCCAGACCGTTTACGCTGGCCAGAATATCGAACAAAACCTTGGCCGGCGGCTGCGTGGCGTCAATCACACAGACTCGGTCCTTAGCATAATGGCTGAGCACCGGCTTCGATTCGTTTTCGTAAATGGCGAGCCGCCGATGAATGACCTGTTCGTTCGCGTCGTCGAGCCGGTTATCTTTTAACGCGCGCTTTTTTAAGCGGGAGAAGAGTGTTTCGCGATTCGGGCAGGTAAGATGAAAAACTTTTTGCACCTCGATTAGATTGTCCATGATACCGGCCTGATTGGCATTCCGGGGAATGCCATCGAGCACGAGAGTATCGATATCGGGCTTGAAATGATGTCCATCGACCGCGGCATCGATAGCTTCTTTCCATAACTCGACCGTTATTTCATCGGGCACGAGCTGGCCTTTGCTGGAGTAATCCAAAAACGCCTTGCCCACTTTGCTGCGCGTGTCGATCGAGCGGAAAACATCGCCGCAGGGACAATGATAGAATCGCGGGATGCTGCCGAGTGTCTTGCCCTGGGTGCCTTTGCCGCTGCCGGGCGCGCCAAAGAGGAGGTAAGTCTTATATTTCATGGGCGACATCCTTATACCTGATGCGCGATTGCCTTCGCAATCGCCGAAAATCAGCGATGTGGAGCGACCGATGGACTACTCCGCGAGAGCAACCGGATCGACGTTCACGCGGCGACCGGCACGATCGAATCGGACATTCCCATCGACCAGCGCGAAAATGGTGTAATCGCGTCCCAGCCCGACGCCTTTACCGGGCAGGAACTTGGTGCCGCGCTGGCGAATGATGATGTTACCGGCCACCACCAGCTCGCTGCCGAATTTTTTCACTCCGAGCCGCTTGCTGACGCTATCGCGGCCGTTCTTAACACTGCCTTGTCCTTTTTTATGAGCCATGAGGGAGGTGGATTGAGGTGAGAAACTATTCGGCGTCTTTTTTGGCGGCGGCCGTCTTCTTGGTGCTGCCTACGCTGATGCTATTAATCTTGATGCGGGTCAATTTGCGACGATGCCCGACCGTGCGGTGGTAGCCTTTGCGGCGCCGGAATTTGAAGGCGATGACCTTCTTGTCCTTGCGCTGCTCGAGCACCTCGCCGGTCACTTTGGCTCCGGAAATCATAGGCGTGCCATGGGTAATGTTGTCGCCATCCGCGTGCATCAGGACCTCGCCGAAAGTTGCCAGCTTGCCGACTTCGAGGTCGAGAAGATCCACGTCAATCGTGTCGCCTTCTGCGACACGATGTTGCCTGCCACCGGTTTTGATAATTGCGTAAGACATAAGGAAGGGAATGCTTCTGGGGAAAAGCCGCGCAAACTCCCACAGCCGGGGACCTTTGACAAGTCGGAATTAACTCGGGACTCTGGCGGGCGGGTCCCACCAGCCTCCAGAGCGGCCACGAAGTTCAGGCACCCTTGCCTGAAACAACCAATACGATCTCGCCCTTGGGCGGTTTGGCTTCGTAGTGGGCTAGTAAATCGGCAGCCGTTCCCTGCCGGAATTCTTCGAACTTTTTGGTTAACTCCCGGGCCACGCAAAGCAATCGTTCCGGCATTATCTGGGCGGCGAGGGTCAGGGTCTTGATCAAGCGATGAGGTGATTCGAAGAGAATGGATGTCTCCTCCCGTGCCTCGGCTGCTCTCAAGTCGCGTTCCCGGCCACCACTCTTCGGTGGCAGGAATCCACCGAAGAAAAATTTCTCGGTGGAAAGCCGGAGCCGACCAGCGCGGTCAAGACGGCGGACGGGCCCGGTATGATGGTGAAAGGCAGGCTCCTCTTCCTACATTCGCGGATGATGCGCCCGCCGGGGTCCGAGATCCCGGGCAGACCGGCATCCGTGATCAAGGCGACCGTTTCCCCGGCGGCCAGGCGTTCAACCAACTGCGCCGTGCGCATGGCTTCATTATGCTCGTGATAACTGACCAGGGGCTTGGAGATCCCGAAATGTTTCAACAACATGCCGGAATGCCTAGTGTCCTCCGCGGCGATGACATCCGCGCTCTTCAGCGATTCCAGCGCGCGCAAGGTGATGTCACCCAGGTTCCCGATCGGCGTGGCCACGACATAGAGCATAAGGAATAATAAATCAGAGCGGGCCCTTACTCGTTAGGCGAGCCGCGCGGCCGCTTGGAGGTCCGTTAGCCGTGCGGCAGGAATTCGTCGCGATACATGGCCGTTTCTTCAGGAGCAAAGCCGTGGCGCATGATATTTTCCGTGACGACGCGCGGAACCATGAATTGGAGGAGATAATCTTCGCCGCCGGCCTTGGTCCCGCCGCCCGACATCTTGAACCCGCCAAAGGGATGGCGGCCCACGACCGCGCCGGTGCAGGACCGGTTAATATAGACATTGCCGGCGACCAGACGCGCCTTGGCCCGCTCAATATTGGCGGGACTGCGGGAAAAGAATCCGGCGGTCAGCGCGAATTCGATGTTGTTGGCAATGTTGATCGCGTCATCCAGATCGCGCGCCTTCATAACGCTCAAGACCGGGCCGAAAATTTCTTCGCGGGCGATCCTCATTTCCGGGGTGACGTTGGCAAAAATGGTGGGCGGAATGAAAAAGCCTTTGTCCGGCACATCTCCTTTTTGATAGGCGAGCATGGCTTCGTCCTTGCCTGCGGCGATGTAATCCTGAATGCGCCGGTAAGCCGTTTCGTCGATGACCGGGCCCACCGTAATACCTGGTTCTTCCGGGTTGCCCATGCGCAGGCTGGCCGCCGCAGAAAGCAGCCGATCCATGACGCGTCCATAATTTTCTTCGAGCACAATGAGCCGCGAAAGAGCCGAACATTTCTGCCCTTGATAGCCGAAAGCAGAATAAATCGAATCAACGATCGCTTCATCGAGGTCCGCGTCGGAATCGATGATGACGGCATTCTTGCCGCCCATTTCGCAGACCACGCGTTTGAGTTCGCGCTGACCGGGATGGGTTTGGCCAGCGCTCTCCCAAATGCGAAGCCCGACCTCGCGCGAACCGGTAAAGGCGATCACATCCACATCCCGATGGTCGACCAAATGCGCTCCCATGACCGAACCTTTGCCCGGCAGAAAATTCAGAACGCCGTCGGGCACGCCGGCTTGTTCGAACATTTCCATGAGGAGGGCGCCGCACACGGCGGATTGCTCGGCCGGCTTCATGATGACGGTGTTTCCGGTAACCAGCGCGGCTGAAACCATCCCGCAAAGAATTGCCATGGGAAAATTCCAGGGAGCGATGACAAGGGCGACGCCGCGCGGCCAGTAGTGTTGATAACTCTCCTCGCCGAGCACGTGCTGGGTCAGGCGGGGCCGCCCGCGCAAGCGCATCTGTTGCGCGTAGAAGAGACAAAAATCGATGGCTTCGCGAATATCGCCATCCGCTTCGGCCCACGGTTTTCCTACTTCGAAAACCTCAAGCGCGCAGAGCTCGTAACGCCGTTGATCCATGATGGCAGCGACTCGTTCGAGCAGTTGTGCGCGTTCTTCGAAGGGCGTGAAGCTCCATCGATGGAAGGCTTCCCGCGCGACTCTCACGGCCTGATCGGCCTCGGCTATCCCGGCCTCGGCCACGTGTCCCACGATTTCATCCGGGAGGGTGGGGTTGAGCGACGCGATCGTGCTGTTGGTCCAGACTTTGTCACCGCCAATGATCAGCGGATATTTCCGGCCGAGACGTCCGCGAACCTCGCTCAGCGCGGCCCGCATCCGGTCCTGTGCTTCAGGATATACGAAATTGATGAGCGACGCATTTTCGTAGGTATCGCCTGCCGGCGTCTCGCGCGATGCCCCATTCAACTCATCGCGGGCGTGACCGGCGCGAAGCGCCAATGGGGGCGGCTTCGCTCCATTTTGGCCGATCAATCCGATGGGGTCTCGCAGCAAAGAATCTTCCGAGGCGTTGTCCGAAAATTTGGCGCGGAGGAAACCTTCATTCGAAGTGTTTTCGAGCAGGCGTCTGACCAGATAAGACATGCCGGGGAGCAACTCGCCGACCGGGCAATATTCGCGGACGCGGTAACCCATTTTGACGAGGGCTCGCTTGATCGGTCCGGCCATTCCATAAAGCAGTTGGAACTCGAAGCGGCTGCGCTCAACGCCGAGTTCATCGGCCAGAGCCTGGGCGTGGGCGATGCTCCGCACGTTGTGGGAACCGAAGGCGGCGCTGACGACTGATTCGTTCTCCAGAAGCACGCGACTGAGCGCTTCGAAGTTGGCATCGCTGGCGGCTTTCTGTTGGTAAACCGGAACGGTCCAGCCGTTCTGCGCCGATTTAATCCGCTCGTAATCCCAATATGCGCCTTTCACCAAGCGAACGGTAAAGCGCGTGCCGCGCGCCCGGCCCCACGCAATGAGGTCCTGCAGATCTTTCCCGGAATCCCGCAGATAGGCTTGCACCACAATGCCGGCGTGCGGCCAATCCAGAAATTCCGGCTCCAGGAACAAGGTTTTGAAAAGCTCGAGCGTGGTATTTTTGTGGGCGTAGCTCTCCATGTCGAAATTAATAAAGGCGCCTAACTCGCGGGCCCGTCGCAGGAGAGGCCGCAGTCTGGGAGCGAGATGACTGATGGCGTTGGCCGGATCGGCCGAATTCATCTGTGAATAGAGTGCGGAGATTTTTACGGAAACGTTGACAATCGGGAACAACTCGGAGTTTTCTCCGACGGGATCGCGCCAGGCCCGCGTGTGGCGCGCCAGGATTTCCAGCAGATCGAAACAACGCGCCGTGTATTCGGTCGCTTCTTTTTCGCTGACCACCGCTTCGCCGAGCAGATCGACCGTAAATCCGATGCCCTGGCGATGCCGTTTGCGCAGCATTTTCATGACATCATGCGGATTACGTCCGGCGATGAACTGTCGCGCCATGCCAGAGACGTTCCAGCGCAGGACCTTTCCGCTGAACCACGGAGCGATGCGGGCCATGCGCACGCCCGCCTGCACCACCGGAGCGATGCCATTTCGCATGTCGGCGAAATATTCTTCCAGGTGCCGGACGATGTCGCCGCCGTGACGCAGAGAAGCCAGGACATCGACGAAGCGGAACATTTGAACCTTGAAATGTTCATCGCGCATGGAGAGCGCCATCATGCGCTGGTAGAACCCGGCCTTGCTGAAAATCGATTCAGGATGACGATCGACCAGTTCGAAAATGTGCCGTCCGCGCCGTTCTACCTCGGCCTGAAGATCGCTCATGAAAGACAACTACGCTGGGCGCCTACCGATGGCAAAGCGGAACGCAGCGTCCGTCCCGTCATCTTTGAAAAGCGTTCTGGCCAATGGGAGGATGGAAATTTTAGGGCGACACATTCAGCAAACAGATCGCATCCGAAGTGAAGGGTGAGGAGGCTCAACCAAACACATGAAAATAACTAATAGAGCAAATGAAAAGGGAGCGATGGGATACATCCTTTTGTGGCTGATCGGAATTCCTGTTCCGGTTTTGCTTCTCATCTTCCTGCTCCGCGGGTGCTCCTAAACAAGCGGCACCAGTAGAGCGATTTTGCCCGGCGAATCTGATTCCCAACGGTCGGGTTCGCCGGGTTATCTCCTGGCGGGCAGATTTGCCTGCAACGCGGAAGTCGTCTAGCAAAGGCCGACATGGAGGACCGCGACGCACGTTACGATTTTGCCAGCGACAACACGGCGGGAGTTTGTCCAGAAGCCTTTGCAGCCGTCACGGCGGACAATCACGGGAGCCAGTCGTCTTACGGGAGCGACCCGTGGACCGCCAGGGTTTGCGATCGCGTCCGGGAAATTTTCGAGGCGGACTGTGATGTCTATCTCGTTTTCAACGGAACGGCGGCCAACGCGCTTGCTCTGGCGCAATTGTGCCAGCCTTTCCACAGCATCGTGTGCCATCAAAACGCGCACATCCAGACGGATGAATGCGGCGCTCCTGAATTTTTTACCAACGGCTCCAAGTTGCTCGCGGTGGGTGGAGACAAGGGGAAGATTGACTTGGACGAGGTGCAAGCGGTGCTGGGGAGGCAGCGCGATCTTCATTCGCACAAGCCGCGCGTCATCAGCATCACGCAGGCGACCGAGTGCGGGACGGTTTACACCCAGGAGGAAGTGGCAGCCGTGGCCGATCTTGCGCGCGCCCATGGTTTGCTCCTGCATATGGACGGCGCTCGTTTGGCCAACGCGGTCGCCTCGTCGCGCCGCGCACCCAGGGAGATGACCTGGGAGTTGGGCGTCGACGCGCTCTGTTTTGGGGGCACCAAAAACGGATTGGCGGCCGGCGAGCTGATTGTTTTTTTTCGCAGAGAACTGGCTGTTGAGTTCGAGTACCGGGCCAAGCAGGCAGGTCAGCTGGCCTCGAAGATGCGTTTTTTGGCGGCCCCGTGGGCGGCCCTCTTGCGGGATGATCTTTGGCTGCGCAATGCGCGGCACGCTAACGCCGCGGCCGCCCGTTTGGCCGATCAACTGCAGAGGCGGGCCAACCTGGTTCCCGTTTTTCCGGTGCAAGGCAACGCGTTGTTTGTGCGGCTGAGCGATCAGGTCTTCGCCGGCTTGCTCGCGCGGGGCTGGCATTTCCATAAGTTTCTGGAGCCGGATGTTTACCGTTTGATGTGCGCCTGGTCCACCACCGGGGGACAGATTGACCGGTTCGTAGACGACGTTTGTTTGACGACGGGGCCCGACCCGAGTCGCTCCGGCGAAACTGTTCTCTAGAAGGTTGCGTCATTCTCCGAACAACGTATAAACACAGCGGTGAGGTTCCCCGCACGCATACTTGGTTGCAGCGCTCTTTTTCTGGCGGGCTGTGGCCTGGCCCATAACGCTGCCGTTGGTTCTTACAACATCGCGACCGCGCCGATTCGTCTCTTTCATCATCCATCGCCGACGCCAGCGGTCATCCCGCCGGGGACCACTGTGACGACGACGCATACTGAAGTGAAAAGGCCCAAGCATCCGTCTCCGAAGCCCAGTCCCGTGACTGCGCTTGAAGGACATCGTCCGACCCATTACGTGGCGGCCTCGACTTCGCCGACGCCTCGATCCAAGAAGAAGCCGTTGCTCGCCGCCACTCCAAAGCCGGGCGGCGCGGTCACGGCGGAGGCGGCCTCGACCGAGCAGAATTTCCCGACCGCGAAGGCGGTGCCGGATAGACCCGGCTACGTATTTAGCCCTTCGGAGCCAGGGAAGTATGTCGATGTGAGCGGGTACGCGCCGGGGAGCAAGGTAAAGGATCCCTATTCAGGCAAGATCTTCCTTGTTCCTTAGAACACTCTCGCAACCTTTTTACTTTATAGATTTATATAGTGGTTTTTCTGCGTGATTGCCGCGTCGCTTTGGAGAATGATTAGAATTCCTTCGCGGAGGTTCCGTCATGTCGGTCTTTTCCCAGCGTGCGGTATGTCCCGAACACGTTGAAAAATGATTATGCTGGCGATTTTTTTGTGGGCTTCGCGCACAACATCTGCTTTCTAGAAATTATAATGAAGTTTTTCGCCTCCCATTCTCGCAGGTGCACCGGTCTGGTGGCGGCCACCGGCCTCCTTGTTGTGAATCTTTTTAGCCCCGGTAATGCGGGTGCTTATGTGCTGACCGGGGCCAGCTGGCCAGCCAACATCCCTGTTACGTTTCAAATGGCATTAGGAAGCGCCGGCCGAACCTTGATAGATGCCAACACTTCCTGGGACACCGCTGCGTTGCCTGCCGGGGATGCCTGGAATCAAAATGTGCAACGCCTGCTGTTGGTCATGGCTCCAAATCCGAGCGCACCGGTAAGCCAGGGAGACGGCGTCAATTCCATCGCTTTTGCCAGCTCTTTTTTCGGAAGCTCGTTCGGCTCGAATACCCTGGCCATCACCGGCTGGTCTACCCGTAGCGGAGCGACGGTCGAGGCAGACGTTCTTTTCAACAACCGCCAAAGCTGGGACTCTTACCGCGGCAACTTGCGCTTTGGATCCGGGGGTGCTGCCATCGGTGAAATTCGCCGCGTTTTGATTCATGAACTCGGCCACGCGATCGGCCTCAACCACCCCGATTCCGCCGGACAACATGTGAGCGCGATCATGAATGCCGTCATGAGCGCGGTGGAAATGCCGACCGCCGACGACGTGAACGGGGCCCGTGCCCTCTATGGCGCGCCCAGCGCAAGCCCGACGCCAACTCCTACGCCCACACCCACCCCGACTCCGACGCCAACTCCTACGCCAACCCCGACGCCGACACCAACCCCCACGCCCAGTCCGACGCCGGCTGCGCTGACAGTCACGCTTTCGAGTGCTCCCGGTAGTGTCAGGACAGGCGGCACTGCCACCTTCGCAATCTCTACTTTGTCGGTGAATGGGCCAATGCCGGTGACGGTGGGTTATTCCATGTCGGGAAGCGCCAGGCAGGGGCGACAATATAGTCTGAGCGCCAGTCAGTTCACCATTCCGGCAGGATCATCCTCGGCCCACATTACGTTGACCGTCTTGAGCGGTGGAAAGGCCGCGAAGACAGCCACCCTCACCCTTATTAGCGGAACGGGCTTCACATTGTCCGCGTCCAAAACCGCGACCGTGACGATCTCAAAGTAACAGCAACCATTTATCCCGATCTATGAAAAAAGTTCCTCTCCTCGTCTTCGCGGCCGTTTTAATGGGCGCCTTAAAGTCAGCGCTGGCTACCACTGTGATTCCTCCCTCGTTCGACCAATTGGTGCAACAGGCGGAGTTGATCTTTCAGGGCAGCGTGACCGATGTTCGTTCGCAATGGGTCGGCGAAGGCGCGCAGAGGCACATTGTCAGCTACGTCAGCTTTAGTATCGAGGAGGGTATCAAGGGGAATGCCGGCTCATCCTATGTGCTTCGCATGTATGGGGGCACGGTCGGCGAAGACGCCATGGGAATCAGCGATGCGCCGGTTTTTAAGGTGGGGGACCGGGATATTTTGTTCGTGGAGAATAATGGCACGCAGGCTATTCCTCTCGTCGGGATCATGCACGGGCGTTTTCATGTTCTCAAAGACCAATCCGGCCAGGAATTGGTGACCCGTAATGAAGGGCAACCTGTCAAAAGCGTGGCGCAACTAGGGCGTGATATGGAAGGCGCGGCGTCGCAGACAGTGGAACCGAACCTGACGGCTGCTGCTTTTAAGGCGGCCGTTCGGAGCAAGCTGCAAGCGGCTCAATGATGATGGCATCGGCATCCGGCCGATGATTCAGGGCCATTGGCTGGAACCAATGTCTACTTTCGGCTTACGGGTTCTGACTTTGCTGGGTCTGCTCGCGAGATTGGTTCCGCACGTCTGTGGCGCGATCCAGTGATCTCTTCATCCAATTATGCTCGGACGTCGTCCGCGGCGCGGTATTAGGGGCGCCTGACGGAGCCGGCGACGGGGCCACAGTCTGGACTGTGACCGGCATCGAGTCTGGATGATGCATCCGGGAATAAAAAAGGCCGCCTAAGCCTCCGATTACCAAGAGAGTGAGAAACGTTCGCATATCTGTTGGGCAGCACCTCGCGAGCCAGATCCAAGAACTGCTTCCGTTGCTGCTATCTCGTGGTGGTGCTAATTAGCGGGGTGAACGTGCTGCGCACAGTTTTGCTGGCTGGGGTGGGGCTGGTCGCGAGCCTCATGAGCATCACGCCGATGTGCGCGCAGCTGTATGAGGGACGCGAACTGGTCAAGGCGGAGTTAATTGCAGATACCTCAGCCGTCATTCCAGGGAAGACGTTCACCGCGGGCTTTCTCCTCAAGCTCGCGCCGGGCTGGCACACCTACTGGAAGTATTCGGGGGACGCCGGCATTCCCATCGAATGGAAATGGAAATTGCCGCCTGGTTGGAAAGCGGGGCCTGTCTCCTGGCCCGTCCCGCTAAAATTTGATGACCCCGGGGATATCAAGACGTACGGCTATCATGACGAAGTCCTGCTCATGCAGGAAT
>JBBRQE010000090.1:0-13744 GCA_038226905.1 Chthoniobacterales bacterium
GGCGGTCGCCGAAAGCGCACCGGCCGCCGCCGTAGCCGACCGGCTCAATTACAACGCCAAGACCGGCAAAGGCGTGCAGGGTGGCGGTGAATTGATCGATAGTCTGGCCAGCAACGAAGTGAAACTCGAAGCGATCGATCAGAAGCAGCTCCCGGCCGAGTGGCAGAAGCTGAGCGAGAAAGAAGTGAAGAACCGCGTGGAGAAAACGCGGACCGAACGGACCGCCCTGCAGAAACAGATCGAAGAAGTCTCGAAAAAACGCGATGCGTTCATCCAGGCGGAAAATAAACGCCTGGCCGCGGCCGGCCGGGGCGACAGTTTCGACGAGAAAGTCGCGGAAACCCTGCGCCAGCAGGCGGCCCGAAAAGGAATCAGCTACACGCCCTAACGAGTACCGTCACTTCGTTTCCCTGGAGGGGCGCCGCGCCGTCGGCCCCTCTCCACGAGGCGAGGTTCTGCGCGACAACAGTCCATCCAAACTCCGGTTTGTGAGGCGGGCACTTGGCGTTACCGTTTTGTTCCATGCAATTAACCAGGACAGCCTACGGCATGTGGAGCGCCGGACGCTTCATGCATTTCGGAGAACCGTTCGATGACGATCAATTCATCGATCTCATCCGCTTTGCCTATGAAAAGGGTATTCGCACTTTCCTAACCGCTGATGTTTACGGCGCAGGCGAAGCGGACACCCTGCTTGGCCGCGCGCTCGAAGGAATTCCGCGTGACAGCTATTGCCTGGTCGGCGCGGTCGGGCACGATTTCTACGAAGGCACGCGCGACGGCTCGAAAGGCTTCCCACGCTTCACCAGTGACACTTTGCGTAAGCCCGCGGCCTACGCGGATTACTTGCGCTCGGCCACGGAGAAATCGCTCGCGCGTTGCCGCGTGGACCGGTTCGACCTCCTCCTGTTGCACAATCCCGATGCGGCCGGCTACACGACCGACGCCGTCTGGAAAGGCATGGCGCGATTGAAAGACGTTGGATTGACCGATCAACTCGGCATTGCTCCGGGCCCGGCTAACGGATTCACCCTCGACCTCATCCTTTGCCTCGAACGATTCCAGGGTTTGATCGATTGGGCCATGATCATCCTCAACCCTTTGGAGCCGTGGCCGGGCCGTCTTTGCCTTCCCGCTGCCGAGGAAACCGGTACTAAAATCCTGACCCGCGTGGTCGATTACGGCGGTCTTTTCCACGACGACGTAAAACCCAATCATCAATTCGCCGCGCGCGACCACCGGACTTTCCGCCCGGCCGGCTGGGTGGAAGCCGGCTGCCAAAAAATGGACAAGATGCGCCCCATCGCGGAAGCCCATGGCCTAACGATGCTGCAACTCGCCTGCACCTGGAATCTCCAGCATCCCGCGGTCAAAAGCGTCGTCCCCACCTTGATCCAAGAGCCCGGCTCTTCAGCCAAGCCGATCAGAAAAAAAATCGAAGAACTGGCCATGCCGCCGTCAGTCACCCTCACTCCCGACGAATACGAGCAAATGGCCAGAATCGGCGACAACACCAACTGCATGACCCTGAAAGGCGGCAGCGCCGAGCATCTCGACGATCCCCTCCCCGACCGTTGGAGCCTGACCCCCGACCTCGAAGCCGTCGCCACCCGCTGGCACATCGATCCGCGAAAAGACCTAACCAACGCCGAGCACGCCGCGGGAGCCGCTCCGTAAAGCGCGTCTGAAACTGGAGGGACGCGCCGTTGCGTCCGGGAATAGGCGCCGACAGCGCTGTCGGTTGGCGACTGATGATCTTATGAATTCCTGCGGTCGTTCCGTCCAATCTACGTGACGACGGCAGATTTCTGCTTCCGAATGATGCGCAAGTGCGCGCAAGGAACTATATTCACCGCCTCGGCATTTGGAAAACCCGGGCAACGTCCGGTGCGGCACAACAACATTGCTCCGAGCCACTCAAGCGAGCGATACATGTAATTGGCAGGAACCAACCAGATAGAGCAGCGGACGCCTAACGATTTTCAGCTATTTGGCTCGATTTGGGTAAAATTTGCTTAAAAACATCGTCCCGTATCAAAAGGCAGTATCAAAAATTTGAGAAAGGACGACGCTTCCAAAGAGCCGCGATTTAATCTCGTGACAACATTCAAATGAAAATGCCAATACGGCGATGGAAACCAGTGGTCGGTCGCTGCAGCTTTGGAGCCGCAATCGTGGCCGGCATCCTTCTGCTGGTGTCCGCCGCACCGCCCGCGGTGGCGATGGAGAACCCGGCTGCCTATTACGGTCGATGGTCGAATGGGATTCCTTCGGATCCCAACTATTTTCCAATCGCGGTATGGCTCCAGGACCCCTCCAACGCAACGGCCTACAAGACCAACGCATCTATCAATCTTTTCATCGGACTATGGCAAGGCCCCACGGAGTCACAACTCACGGCTTTGCAATCGACGGGCATGCCGGTCCTATGCGATCAGAACGCGATTGGTCTGGCTCACCTCAGCAACAAGACGATCATGGGTTGGCTGCAAGAGGACGAACCGGATAATGCGCAGCCCGACGGATCTGGCGGCTACGGGCCGCCGGTGGCGACCGCTGCCGTGGTCAGCATCTACAATACCTTTAAGTCAAACGACCCATCGCGGCCCGTTTTCCTGAATCTCGGACAGGGGGTGGCGTGGGACGGCTGGTATGGGCGGGGCGTGCGCACAAATCATCCTGAAGATTACTACGGGTACGTGATGGGCGGCGACATCGTCGCCTTTGATATTTATCCGGTTAACTCCTCCGACGCCGCAGTGAGTGGAAACCTGTGGTACGTGCCGCAAGGCATTGACCGGCTAAGAACTTATACGGGGGACGCCAAGCCAGTGTGGTGCTGGATTGAATGCACTAAAATCAATGCGAGTTCCCCGGCCAAGCCGACGGCGCAGCAGGTGCGATCCGAGGTCTGGATGGCTTTGATTCATGGCGCCAACGGAATCGGTTACTTCTGTCATTCCTGGACTCCTTCTTTTGATGAAACGGCGTTGCTCCACGATTCAAGCATGCTGGCAGCAGTGAAAACTCTTAATCAACAAGTTCAATCGCTGGCACCCGCCCTCAATAGCTCTACGATTGCCAATCTCGTTACCGTCACTTCAAACAATTCCGCGGTGCCAATTGACATTCTGGTTAAGCAATATGGCGGGGCCACCTATGTCTTTGCGGCGGCTATGCGAAACGGCTCCGCTACCGGCACCTTTACGCTGCCTTTCGGTACCAGTGCGACCGTTCTGGGTGAAAGCCGACAAGTCTCGATCAGCACCGGGATTTTCAGCGACAGTTTCGTAAGCAATGACGTGCACTTGTACAAGATTGATTCCATTGGCGACTTGGATGCCGACGGAATGCCCGACTGGTGGGAAACGAAGTATTTCGGGGGCACAAATACTGTGAAGGGCGGTGCGCAGGAGGACTGGGACCAGGACGGCATGTCCAACCTGGACGAGTACCTTGCGGGAACTAGTCCCACCAATGCTGCCAGTGTGCTTCGCATCTCAACGCTTGCCAAAGTTGCGGGAACCGGTCTCTCCACGATTAGTTGGTCTGCGGTCCCCGGCAAGACCTACCAAGTTTTGTACAGTGACTCGCCAGGTGGCTCGTGGTCTGACACGTTGCCGGGTTCATTGATGACCGCTCAAACCGGTCAGACTTCACTCTCCTACACGGACACGACGCACAGCAGTGAGCTGATGGGGTTTTACAAGATCAAGCTCGTGCCGTAAGGCCGTCGCTTTCTCGAGACACAGGTGACCAGACTAGCTGTTTCGAAGCCTAACGATTTGGATGAGCTTCGATCCCCCGAAACGACCTCTGAAATCGTTCACTTGGCTCAAAAAACCGAGTCTGCTCTGCTCAATCTCCACCCGCGCTCATTTCAAACGCGATTCTCGGATAAGGCCGCTGAACCGTATCGATGGCACCGGCGTCGCGTTTGCCATTGGCGGGGGATTTCCCGGTGAAGTCGCGCAAGAATGGGCCGTTGAACTCCCAGGCGTACAGTTCTTCGATGCTCGTCCTGGACTCGGCCAGCGTGCTACGACAGACGCGTAAGAAATCGACCGCGCCAACCAGTCCCTTGCCCACGACGAAGTCGGCCGTGTTCGATAGGGTCGAATCGTTAGTCATGGCATCAAGTTTGCCTTCGCCCGCCCCCTTCCCATCGACGTAAATTGTGGCCTTGCCGGCCGCACGATCCACCTCGGCGATCACATGATGCCACTTGCCGTCGTTGACTCTAACCGTCGAGACCACCGAAACCGTGGCAGCGCCGGCATGGATGTTCAGACGTGCACCGCCGTCGGGCCCGACCGTAAGTTCGTATCCCGATTGGGCCGATTTGGAGGCTAGAACGCCGTTTGTCTGGCCTGCCTCGGTCTTGAAAACGATTTCCAGGAGGAAGCTGTTAACGCCCATGTCGAGAGTTTCGCGTTTCGTACCGTCGTAAGAGTTTTGGCCGCTGTGTTTGCCGCCGGGATAATCCATGCTCCTGGTCATTTCGGCATGGGAGAGGGAGGCGACGCGGCCCCGGCCGTCGAAGGAAAGCGCCCCTTCGATCCAATCCTCCAAGGGCCCCGCCACGTAGTCCTTGGCGGAGCAGGTCGAGACGGTCAGGTCGTTGCGTGGAATAAAATAATACATGGCGCGATCGACGTACTCATCTGTCATGTAAAACCCTTCGCCCAAGACAACCTGCGGGTTCGATTCGCTCTTGTAGAAGTTCCATTCACCGACATTGCGGGCCAACGCCCAGGGGACGAAGTATTTTACGCCGCGTTCCTTGACAGCGGAATTGGCGGTGGGGCGGTAGTCTTTTTTTGCGGGGTTGGCAAGGGGGGCCTCGCTAATCTGCCAGCCGATACTGGCCAGGCGGCATTTCTCAATTTCAAGTTTGTTGCGCAGTTCATCCAGCGTCTTGCCCGTAACGACAGGGGCACCTTTGCCAGCTCCTTCCTGGGAGGTTCCCGCGACGACTCCGAAGACTTTCGGACTGCCGAAGAAGACGTTGCTGGCGTATGCCATCGTGGGAACGCCGGAGCGGCCCATGGCCCCTGTATCGCCACCGCCCATCATGGAAACGTCACCGGGGCGGTTCTGGCCGATGAATGACAATTTACAGTCCACCATCAGGTTCCCCAGGATGTTGGAGCGGTTGCCTGAACTGCCGTCCAGAGCATTGTCGAAATGATAGATAGTGTTGTTGAAGAGTTGATCCATGAATCCGAAGACCATGAAGTAGCCGCAGTTGTTGTAGTAGTTAGGCTGATCGGCCTTGACGTTGCCGGCCATGATGTTGTTGAAGACATAGCATTTAAAGCCGCCGTCAAGATAGAGACTGTAGCCGAGCTCTTGGCCCAGGGTCCGGTTGCCGACACAGTTGCGCGTGATGTTGTTATAGATGTAGATCGGCCCGCCCTGGAAGTGCTCCAGGCCGCCGTAGTCGTTGCAGCCGAGCATGCTGTTGTCGATCTGGTTGTGATGGACGAGCATGCGCGTCAGGGGCACCACGTTGTAGCTGCCGCTGGCCTTGCCGCCATCCGTGAAGATGCCGTTGCCAAAACTGGTGTCCACGATGTTGCCCGCTATCTCACAGGTTTCGGAGTAAGAGACGGAAATGGCGGGGATGGAGCCCCATGAGTTGCTGCCGTGCCGGAAACCGGTATCGATGACGCGGTTACGCATCACCTCGACGTGCCTAAGTTGACCGTAGGTGACGCCCTTGGCCCGCTCGCTGTCGCCGCTCAATAGAATCGCCCCGCCCATCTCGGCGTGCTGGATGTCATTGTCGCTGACAATGATGTTATCAAGCACACCTGCGGGGGAGCCTCTCTCAATATAAAACACTTGCGGGTAGGCAGCGATTGCATCGGCGACATAGTAGAAATTGCAGTTCTTCACGGTGATATTCGAGCAGTTGCCAGCAATCCGGATACATGGGGAGGATTCGAACGGCCATCCCCCCGTGCCTTCGTCGGGATCGTTGTAGCGGAACTCCAATCCACTGACGACGATGTCGTGTTGGTCGGAAATAAATAGCGGGAATCGGATCTGCGCGACCTCATAGACGACGCTATTGGGGTCGACACCTCCTGCCGGCAAAAGGTAAAGGCGTCCCGCCCTGGGGCCATCGACGCTATAGAAATACTCGCCGGGAACGTCGAGAAACTTTGCCACGTTCTCGATCATGAAGTGAACCTCGGCCCGTGGAATGTTGCGGTACCTCGTGTCGTTAGCGTTCGATGGGATGGCTAAGGAGCCCACATCGGGGTTGTAACTCCCAGGTCTGAACAAAACCCTCCTGGCCGCAGCCATCAGGAAGCCTCCCTCGGTCCAGATAGCGGCTCCGTTCAAAAGGTTTTTGTCGCCCAGATTCTTGAGAAATGGCGACGTGAAAGTGCCCGACTTTAAGTCATAGGCGCTCCATATGGGCCAGTTCTTCACCGGATTGTTAGGGTCGGAGAGGTCGTAGTTAGGATGGCGGGCAATATGCAGGCGCTCGACCTTGTTCCCGCTGACCTGCCACATGGCAGAGAATTTCGCGGTGAGCGGATCCGGATCATAGTCCTTTCCGAGGTCTATGTACCACACATGCTCCGGTTGTGGGATGCCGGGAGCTTCCTGGGCGCTGGACCTCTTCCATCCTCCCCTGATCTGGGTGGAACCATAGAATAACGCCGGTCCCGTGCCCCAGTTGGGGTCGCAGGTCAGCCGGATGGGATTGTTCGGTGTGCCCGACTCGGTTGCCTTCAATGCTCCGCGATAAACGGCGCCTCCCTTGAAGATGTAGGTCTGGATGCCCTTGCAGGTCTTGGCCTCGCCCGTCGCATGGTCATCCCACGGATGGTGTTTCCAGGCGGTCTCCCGCGTCTGGCCGTCCTTCGCATCGTCGCCGGCTTCGCCATCTATATAACGTACTGAATCGCCTTTTTCGAAAACGAAAGGCCTGGGCGCCCATTCAAGTGCGCCGTTGGGCAAGACCTTGGCCTGCGGTTCCTGCCACGAGTAAACTGTTGTCGCCTCTGTTTTAGGCTCCGTCGCCACTGCCCTATTCACGGCCGCTGAAGCAGACAGGACAAGCGCCCCCAACGGCATCAGTAGGTTCCACCCGAGCAGGACGGATTTGTGTGTGCGTGACACGCTTAGATCTAACGAGAACAAGATGAGCCACCGCGTGAATTACGGACGGCCCTCATAAACAGTGATCTGTTATATCGCTGGTCCGCAGTTGGCTCCATCCCATGGTTAGACTGCTTACCCTGGCTGACTGTTTCAAGCAGTTTCTCGGCGCGACTCAAAGCCTTTTCCTTCCGAGGGAGAAACACGTTTTCACCCAGCCTTTGTGGGGCGGCATAGACGCGATGTGCGGCGATCAAGTAGTCAGCGACCCCTGAATAATTCGCGATAGTGATTTTTTGCAATCTCATCGGCCAAACCAAAGCGTTGCCGCTCGCGTAGTGACGTGAAATATTAGTGAACTTTGGCGACCTTGTTCCTACTGAGGAGTCTCTCGCGCCGTAAGTCCCTCAAAATAAAAATGGTGGAGGCGAGGGGAGTCGAACCCCTGTCCTCATCGCTTTCTACGCAGACATCTACATGTTTAGCCGATATTTGTTTTAAGGAGCCGACTTTGCACCGGCACACTGTCGTCTCCCGAGCATCCACGAAATCGATTCACCGACCAGCGCGGTCGCTCCGCCGATCAATTAGCCTGCTGTCCACGTTCCCGGCCTCAGCAGGCGTCAGGTCGAAAACGTCACGGTCAATTAAGCCGCGAGAGCGAGATCTTCGTAATCTGCTTTTATTTTTTTGGTCCGGATTTTTACGAGGCCAACGAACCATCCTCGACATGCCGCCTGCGCTTCCAACAACAAGTCGAAGCCAGTGCGCCCCCAATGATTTAAATCATACTCGCGCCGCTGGATGACGCAAGCCGGCCGCACCCGCCTGACGCGCGAACGGGCGGCGGAAACGGTGCGCGCCCACCAGCGCAGCCACCACCAGAACTCCGCAAATCCACGTGGAAGGTTCAGGAACCGGAGTGACCTCGCCATTGCTCAGGATCGAAACGGCCCCTCCATACATATTCGTTCCGCTGTCGCTGTAAAAAATAATGCTGCCCAGCTGGCCGGAAGTCAGGCCGCTGGCGTCGCTTCCGAAAAAAAGTTGATCGGTGCCGCCTCCGCCGTCGGGGGCGATATTACCGTTCCAGTTATACACGCTCAAAGTGCCAGTCCACGTCTGGATATCGCTGGCGGCGAAATGCAAAATGCTGGCACCGGTTCCCATATCGAGAATGGAACTGCCGGAAAGGGTGAGCGCACCCAGCGTTTGCGAAGTGCCACCGGTGTTCAACGTTCCCCCGGCCAAGGTCAGACTCGCCGTGGTGTTGAATTGTTGGGCGCTGCCTGTCAAAAGCGTTCCGCCGGCGTTGACCGTGATGGCGGTGGCGCCGCCGAGCGCTTTTTTTCCGCCGCCAGCATTGGCATTTACGACCCCGGCGTAAACGACCAGACTGGCGAAGGCGTCGTCGCCGGTGAGTTCCAGAGTTCCGGCGTTACTCTTGATGATCCCGCCGTTTTGGATTTTCGCGGAGATCAAAAGATCGGTCGAGGCCGATCCATCGTTTACATCAATCGTGCGCGTGCCGCCATTGAGATCGATCCGGCCGTCGTTAGCGCCGCTCCCTCCGCTCACGATCGAGGCTGTCCCGGAAGTCAGGCCCGCGTCGACCACGAGGTCATTGGTTAGCAAAATCTTACCGGCTACCGAATTCGAGGAATCGAGGGTGATGGTTGGATTGGAGTTGCCGGTGAGATACAGCCCCGTCCCGGACGCGCCCGCCTGCACTTCCAGCACTCCGCCGGTCGTTCCTCCATTAACGGTGTTGGTTCCGCCCGCAATGACCCAGTGCGTATCCTGAACCAACCCGCCATCACTGATGGTATTGGCTCCTCCGCTCCAGGTCATGGTCGAGCCCAAACCGATAACGGTATTGGCGCCGGTGACAAAGGTGCCTCCACTATTGGTCAGCTTGTCGATCGTTTCGACGCGGCCGCTGCCCGAAAAATTAAAAGAGCCGCTGCTCATGGCGATCGAGCCGGTGTTGGCGATTTGTTCGCTCGCGGCAATGGTCAAGGTGCCACCGTTAATCACAATGTCTGAGGTGGTCGAGGTATCATTGTCGGTAACAATTGTTGTGTCATTGGAGGCGCTGTTATTGAGCGTCAAGGTGCCGGCACTGACGGTAGTGGTCCCGGCATAAGTGTTGGAGCTGGTGAGTTCGAGATTGCCCGCGCCCGCTTTGACGATGGAACCGTTCCGGAAAACAGCGGAGACAAGAAGATCGGTGGCGGCTACGCCATCATTGACGGTCAGGGTGCGAGTTCCGCCCCCCAGATCGATAAAGCCTTTGTTGCTCAGGGCGCCGCCGCTCAGAATTTGCGCGGTGCCTGAGGTCAATCCCGCATCGACCACTAAATCGTCACCCAGGAGAAGGCTGCCGGCGACGGAGTTGGAAGAACTCAGGATGAGGGTCGGGCTGGCCGTTCCTGTGAAGAAAAGACCAGCCGCGCCGGCTTGAACCTCCAGAACTCCGCCCGTGGCGCCGCCGTTTACCGTGTTCGTCCCGCCGCTGATGACCCAGTGCTCATCCTGGACGAGGCCGTCGTCGCTGATGGTGTTCGTTCCGCCGGACCAGGTGGTGGTGGCGCCGAGACCGATAAAAGTGTTTGCGCCGGTAGTGAAGGTGCCTCCGCTATTGGTGAACTTGTCGATCGTTTCGATGAGCCCGCTTCCTGAAAAGCTGAGCGAACCGCTACTCATGTTAATCGAACCGGTGTCGGCAATTTGCTCGCTCGCTCCCAGCACCAGGTTGCCGCCGTTGATTACAATGTCTGAAGTCGTGGCGGTATTTCCGTCCGTCAAAATTGTGCTGTTGTCCGCTGCGCTGCGATTCAGATTCAAAGTCCCGCCGGAAACGGTGGTCGTCCCGGTGTAGCTGTTGGCGCCGGAAAGAGTCACGGTCCCGGCGGTTGTCTTATTCAGCGCGATACCCGCGCCCCCCAGGCCGACACTGACCGAGCCACTCTTCAACTCAAAAGTCCCGGTGCTCGTCAGAGCGGAGGTGCCGCTGCCGGTAATGCTGCCGGCCCCATCCAGGGTGACAATGCCAACACTGTCTGTCTGGCTGGCGCCAAGGTCCCAAACCGCGGTAGCCCCGTTCACCGTGACGTCGCCTGTAGCGATGGCATTACTGGTTCCGTAACTCAATGTTCCGGCCGACACATTTGTTAGACCGGTATAAGTGTTCGCCCCTGAAAGTGTCACCGTGCCCGCGGTTGTTTTGGTTAGGCCGATGCCGGCGCCACCCAAAATGGCGCCGACTGAACCGCTGCGCAGATCGAAGTTGCTCGTGCTGGTCAGAGTTGAGTTGCCTGTTCCTGTAAGACTGCCCCCGGCGTCCACAATGACCGCCCCTACTGTGTCACTATGATTTAGGCCGAGATCGAGGACCGCGCTGGCCCCGGTGACGGTGACGCCGCCACTAGCTATCACGTCACTCGCGCCATAGGCCAGCGTGCCCGCCGAAACGGTAGTCAATCCCGTGTAAGTATTCGCTCCGGAAAGCGTCACCGTGCCGGCGGTAGTCTTATTCAGCAGGACATTTGGGCCACCGAGAATTGCACTGACCGAGCCATTGCGCAGATCGAAACTGCCGGTGCTCGTCAGGGTTGATGTTCCTGTGCCGGTGATGACACCGCCACCGTTCAAAATCACTGTGCCCACGGTGTCGCTATGATTTGCTCCAAGATCGAGCGTGGCCGTAGCGCCGTTCACGGTGACCCCGCCGCTCGCGATGACGTTACTGGCGCCATAAGCGAGTGTCCCGGCTGAGATCGTCGTTAGGCCGGTGTAAGTATTCGCTCCGGAAAGGGTGACCGTTCCGGCGGTCGTCTTGTTTAACACGACCGCGCCGGCGAGGATGGCGCTGACCGATCCACTTCGCAGATCGAAACTGCCTGTAGTGGTAAGGGTCGAAGTGCCGGTGCCGGTGATGCCGCCGCCGTTGTCCACAATGATAGTGCCGACGCTGTCGGAATGATTGAGGCCCAGATCAAGCACAGCGGTCGCGCCATCGACGGTGACGCCGCCCGTGGCAATCACGTTACTAGCGCCGTAAGCGAGTGTTCCTTCAGAAACCGTGGTCAATCCCGTGTAAGTGTTCGTTCCGAAAAGAATGGCGGTTCCCGCTCCGCTGGTTTTAGACAGGCCTACGACCCCGGTACCGTTATTCGCGATCACCGTACTGACGGTCATGAGACTAGTGGCGTCCTGATTTTCGAGGAAGAGGGTCGCGGCCGTGTTAAGCGCGCTACCGGCGGTCAGCGTACCGGTGTTGGTAAAAGTAAGAGCGCCGTTGCCGCTAGAGAGAAGAATGCCGCCATTGGCGATGCGCAAGGTTTTGGTGGCCCCGATGTCGATCGTAGCAGTTCCGCCACTGGCGCCTTGCAAAAGACTATTAATGGCCGTTGTGCCGGCCGCAGCCAGGGTGATATTTCCACTGGTGTTGCCGATATCGGTAATTCGCACGTTGCTCGCTCCGCTGCTGATCGTCCCGCCCAGCCGAGAGCTGTTGAGATAGCCATCGTAGGCGATGATGGACCCGTCCGCGGAATTGGTCGCGTTGGTGGCAAACTGTCCATTCACGGTCAACCACGCCCCCAGAATGCCACTGACGTCGTTGAGGTTATCGGTCGTGGCGATGTTGTCCGCCGAGATGTTCAGGGCACCGGCGTTGTTCGTGATGGTATTGAGATTGAGGATGGAGCTTCCGGCGCTGCGGGTGATTGAGACTGCGCCGTTGACGGTGGTGCTGCCGACCACTTCGCTGTGCGTCACGGTGCCAGCGAGATCCAGGGTGCCGGAGGTAAGGATGAGCGCGGCGGAATCGGAAAGCATCGAGCTGTTCGCGCCATAACTGAGGCGCAGCGTTCCGCCATTGAGAGTGGTGGACCCGGTGAAGGTGTTCGCTCCCGTGAGGATAACCGTGCCAGCGCCGTCCTTGGTTAGAGTGCCCGTGCCGGTCGCGATCGCACCATTGACCGTGGTGTTGCCCGCTCCGCCCAGCGTCAGATTTTGATTGGTCGCGCTGATGGCATTGCCGGTGGCCGGACTGATCGTGAGGGTGCCGGCATCGGAGTTGATCCGGGTGGCGGCCCCAAGCGTGATATTCCCATTGTAGTTATTGCTCCCGGAAATGCTGCGCAAGGCGCCGTCGTTGGCGATGCCAGTGCCATTGAGAGTGAGCGCTTCGCCGGTCACCGTAATTCCGTTCTGCACCTGCAGGGCCGAGCCGCTGGCCACGGTCGTGCCGGATGCAGTGGTGCCCAGCGCGGAGGAGTTCTGGATATTCAGCACGCCTGCACTGACCGTGGTAGCGCCGGTATAAGTATTGGCGCCCGTGACCGTCACCGTGCCCGTCCCATCTTTCGTTAGGCCACCCGATCCGATCGTGATCGGCTTACTTACCGCGATCGAACCGACGCCGCCCAGAGTCAGGTTAAAGTTGCCCGTGATCGCGTCGCCGGACGCCGGGTTAAGGGTCAGCGTGCCCGAGTCGGAATTGATCCGGGTGTCGCTGGCCAGCGTGATGTTGCCGTTGAAACTGTCGTTGCTGGAAATATTGCGCAAGGCGCCGCCGTTCGCGACACCCGTGCCGTTCAGAGTGAGCGCTTCGCCGGTGATGGTAATGGCGTTCTGGATATTCAAGGCCGCCCCCGTTAGCACCGTAGTGCCCGACGCATTGGTACCGAGGCCGAGACTGTTCTGCACACTCAGGACGCCGGCATTTACATTGGTCACGCCGGTATAAGTATTCGCTCCGCTTAAAATGAGGGTGCCCGCACCGTCTTTGGTCAGGGTACCGGACCCGATACTGATTGGTTTGCTCACCGTAATGTTGCCGGCGCCGCCCAGCGTGAGATTGAAGGTCCCGGTAATCGCGTCGCCCGAAACCGGATTGAGAGTCAGGGTGCTCGCGTCCGCATTGATCCGGGTGTCGCTGGCCAGCGTGATATTCCCGTTGAAGCTATTGTTATTGGTAATGCTGCGCAGCGCCCCGGTATTACCCACGCCCGTTCCGTTCAAAGTTAGCGCCTCGCCCGTGATGGTCAGTGTTCCCTGTATTTGCAGGGCGGCTCCGCTGGAGACGGTCGTGCCCGAGGCGTTGGTGCCGAGCCCGGAAGCGTTCTGGATGTTGAGCACACCCGCGTTCACCGTGGTGGCTCCAGTGTAAGTGTTGGCTCCGCTTAGAAGCGCAGTGCCAGCGCCATCTTTCGTTAGGCTGCCCGACCCGATGCTAATAATCTTACTCACCGTAATCGCGCCCGCGCCACCCAGGGTGAGATTGAAGTTGCCCGTAATCCCGTCGCCCGAGGCCGGGGCGATGGTCAGCGTATTCAAATCGGAATTGATTCGGGTATCGCTCGCCAGGGTAATGTTTCCGTTAAAGCTGGTGTTCCCGGAAATACTGCGCAGCGCCCCGGTATTGCCCACGCCCGTTCCATTCAAGGTCAATGCTTCGCCCGTGATGGTGAGTGTGCCTTGCGTCTGCAAGGCCGCACCGCTGGCCACCGTCGTGCCGGACGCGTTGGTGCCGAGCGCGGTGGAGCTTTGAATGTTGAGCACACCCGCGCTTACCGTGGTTGCGCCGGTGTAAGTATTGGCCGCGCTTAGGATCAGA
>JBBRQE010000091.1:0-13505 GCA_038226905.1 Chthoniobacterales bacterium
GATGGACCGCGCTGGACCTGCGTGACCAACGCGCATCATCCTTTTGATGTGTTGGGTTGGGACGGCTACCTTTATCCCTTCACTTTTAACGCACAAGATTTCGAACCCATTACCGGCACGGTGCATCAACCGCCGCCCATTCATCAAACGTTCGAGATCCGCGGCTACGTCGTCTGTACTTTCGCGCCGCGCCTGCTCGATACCCATCCGGAAGCCGTCAAGATTCCCTGGGTGCACGACAACGTGGAAGCGGATGAAGTGCTTTTTTACGTGCGGGGGAATTTCGGATCGCGCCGGGGCATTGAGAGCGGATCGATCACGCTCCATCCCCGCGGCATCCCGCACGGGCCGCATCCCGGCACCATTATGGCCAGCAAAGACGCCCTGCGCACGGAAGAACTGGCCGTCATGTTCGATACGCATCACACGCTTGAGCTCACGGAAGAAGCGCTCAAGCTGGACGACGAGAAGTACCCACTCAGCTGGCTGGACTGAAATCCGTTTCAAGATTGTGCAGAACCACGAGACTGAGTTGGAGGCGGCGCAGCGGCGCCTGGGCAGCCTGCGGCAGTGTGGTGCGGCCAAGCTCAGCAGTCTGGAGCGCTCCTTTCACGATATCCTGGAAGCGGTAGGGGAAGACCCCACGCGCGAAGGGCTTATCAAAACGCCTAACCGCGCGGCGCGGGCCTACGAATTCCTCACCAACGGTTACCGGCAGAGCATCGAAGAGGTGGTGAACGATGCTATTTTTACTTCGGACGCGAGCGAGATCGTGCTGGTCAAGGACATCGAGCTTTACTCCATGTGCGAACATCATCTCCTCCCGTTCATCGGCCGGGCTCATGTGGCCTATATTCCGAACGGCCGGGTTATTGGACTATCCAAGGTCGCGCGCATCGTGGATGTTTTCGCACGGCGCCTGCAAATTCAGGAGCAACTGACCGTGCAGATTGCGGATGCCCTCATGCAAACGTTGCACCCGACAGGGGTCGCGGTTGTGGTGGAAGCGAAGCATCTTTGCATGATGATGCGCGGGGTCGCGAAACAGAACTCGATCATGAAGACTTCGTGTCTGCTCGGCTCCTTCAAAGAAGACGCGCGCACCCGTGCGGAATTTCTCGCCCTCCTCGGCGAATAAAAGCCGTCATGTTTTTGACGGTCAGTAAACGGCTCGAATTTTCAGCCTCGCGTCGTCTGGTGGTCCCGCGCTGGACGGAGAGCGAGAATCTAATCGCTTTCGGACCGGAAAGTTCGGCTACCTACGGGACCGGTCGCAACTATATCGCCTATTTTGTCTTCTCCGGTCCGGTCAATCCGGGCAATGGAATGTTGATCAACATCAGCGAAATGAAAGAGCGGGCGGGCCAGGTGCTGCATGGGCAGTTCGATCATAAATTCCTGAATAATGACAACCCGGCCTTCCGCCAAATTCCGCCCACCCCCGAGAATGTGGCCCGTCAGTTGTTCGTGGAAGCCGCGCCTCGTTTTGCCGATGTCGATGCGCAGCTGGTAGCCTGCCACTTGAGCGAGTCACCCGAGCGGAGTGCCACTTTTTACGCGGACGGCGCGGCCGAATCGAATTATTGGTTCGAGTTCTCGGCGGCGCGCCGCACCATGTCGTTAAGGCTGACCGACGCGGAGAATGAAGAATTATTTGGCAAAGCCACGGCGCGACACGGCCATAATTACCGGGTTCGACTGACTTTTCGATCGGAGAAGCTCAACCTGGAAGAACCGATGGTTCGCTACGATCAAATCGATTCGTGCCTGCGGTCGTTGCGCGCCGAGCTCGACCACCGCGATCTGAACAACGACGTCGCGGGAATGAAGGATCGGGCCATGACGACAGAGAGCCTGGCGGAATATATTTACGAGCGGGTGAATGCGCTGCGCCCCTTGCACCGCGTTCGCTTACACGAAAGGCACGACTTTTTCGCGGAAATCTGGGACGACGAGAGCGTCTTTCTGGGGATGCGTATGCCGTTTTATGCGGCGCACCGCCTTCATTCCGCCGTCTTGTCCGACGCAGAAAACAATGATCTTTACGGCAGGTGTAACAATCCTCTGGGTCACGGTCATCGCTACCTGACTGAGACCACGGTGGGTGGTAAAATTGATGAACGGAGCGGAACGCTTTACGATTTCTCCAATCTGAGGAACGCCATCGAGCAAGCGCTCGAGCCATGGCAGAATCGTCATCTCGACCTCGAGACAGATGATTTTACAACGCAGCCATCTACGGGTGAAAATATCGTGCGCGCCCTGTGGAATCGAATCGACCCCGGCCTCGCTCATCGGATGACGCGCCTGCGCTTGTGGGAAACAACCAACAACCGGTTTACCTTGCGTCGCGCCTTGTAACTGATTTCGTAAAGTCCGCGCGTCGATGGTCATAGGAGACTGTCGGACTTCCATGAACTTGGATCGATGGATAGTGGCATCGGCATCCTCCCGATGTTGGGGGAACCTCGGCTGGATGAGGCCACTTTGCCGATGGTCATAGCCGCCGCTACAGTTTGGGGAATCGACTTATGAAGCGTTATTTAATTACGGGCGCGAGCCGCGGAATTGGGCGCGCTATTGCGGAGAATCTGGCCTCGCCGGATGTCGAATTGTATTTGCACGGGCGGGACCCTTTGGCTCTGGCGGAGACCTGCCAATTGGTCAGCTCGCGCAGCGCGAATGTCGTTTCCCTGGTTCACGATCTGGCTACGGTCGCCGGCGTCTCGAAACTGATCGATCAAATAGGGGCGCGCCCAATCGATCTGTTGGTGAACAACGCCGGCATCGCTGTGGTTAAACCGTTCGCCGAAATCACGGAGACGGAATGGGTGCAGACCCTGGGCGTAAATGTGACCGCTCCGTTTCTGCTCACCCAGCATTTTGCGCCGCGCATGCCTCCCGGCTCGAGCGTGGTCAACGTTCTTTCCATCGCGGCGAGAACCGGCTACGCCAACTGGAGCGCCTACTGCATGAGCAAATTCGCTTTGGAGGGCTTCTCGCAATGCGTGCGGGAGGAACTGCGCGACCACAAAATCCGGGTCATTAATGTCTATCCCGCGGCTACGGCCACCGATATTTGGAACAAGGTGGAAGGCACCTGGCCCCGGGATAAGATGATGTCCGCGGAGGAAGTGGCCGCGGCCGTCGCCTACGCGCTTTCGCGTCCGGCCGAGGTAGCGTTGGAAAATATCACGCTGACGAGCGTCAGCGGAAAACTTTAGTCCCGGGCGGGGGCCGTTAGGTGGGGCGCATCCGCCTCATGATGATAGTCCACCAGACGAAAACCCCAGCCGATAAGGGTCGAGAGGTCCTTGGTCGAGGCTTGTTTCTCTTTTAGAAAGTTCGCCACGCGATCTTTCAGTTCCAACTGGTGCTCTGTCGTATCGAGAATCTCGAAGATCTCCATGGAAAGCAACCAGTCCCCCCAATGCTCGTCCTGTTGCGTCTCCCAAATCTCGCCCAGCCGTTCGTAGCCTCCCTGACCTTCGCGAATCTGGCGCACTTGCGCGTAGAGGTTCTCCAGTTTTTTTCTTTGCGCGTTCGACGAAACCTTGATGGAACGTTCCTTGGGCACCAAAGCCACTGAATTATAGGAATCTTTATCGGCCGCCCCATTGAAGACCGAGCAAACGGTAGCACCTACCGCCATATCGTAGGTGCCCCAGGCGGGATCGAAGAGAACGCTGTCCCCCGAGCGGACTGTGCATTGTGAGAAGGAGATCAGCAGGAGCCTGTCCTCTTCACGGAGGATCTTGTCGACCGTCCCTTCTACCGAGATTCCGCTAACGAACTCCAATCGAACTGCCTTGCTCTCGACCACGCCAATCTGCTGCAACTCCTCGTCCGTGAGAGTTTCCGGAGCCTTGTCAGTCGTCTTCCATTGGCCGATGGGCGATCCAAAACCATCCTTGTGAGAATCGCGTCCATGATCGGTCAGTTGGTGGGCGGCATGGGCCAGGGCGGTGGGCCCGGTCGACCTGAGGTAGGTCGGTCGGCCGGAGCCGTCCCTTTGCACATCAGTGAAGATTCCAGTCACCTGCAGGCCCGACGAATATTCGCAGGTGGCGACGTGATGGCTTTCGATCGCTTTCCTGATGCCTTCCAGACCGCCCACCCGAAACGCCATGGTGTCGGCGAATTCTTCCAACACGTCACGCAAATGCCTGAAATCGCGTGCGACAAAAAGCTGTGGCTGCTTCGTGGTGATGTCGAAAGGTACTTGGGCCGCGTCGACCGAGTAGGCGATTTTCTTTACCTGCGACTCGAGGCAGGAAACGGACTCTCCGATGGATGAGAGAAGTCCGGCTCCGTATATCCTCGGGCTTGCGACGGTTCCAATGAGGCCGTATTCGACAGTCCACCAATGCAGGCGCGATAGAAGAGCCATCTCGGATGGTGCTCCCAACTCCTTTTGCAAATGCTCGACGCGTTGCGTGGCAAGTTCGAGTTCCTGCGCATCCGTATGGGGCTGCTCTTTTAGAATGGAGAGGTGCCGGATTGCTTCATACAATTCAAAATCTTTTTGTGAAGACATGGCGCGGGCACCGACCTCTCCGAACCGCTGCAGATAATCTGAGTATTCACGATCAACAATGATGGGGGCGTGCCCGGCGGCTTCGTGAACGATATCGGGGGCCGGCGTGTATTCGATGTGGTGGATCTGCCGCATATCGCAGGCGATAACCAAAACCTTGTAGGCTTGGAATTCCATGAAGGCGGCGGGAGGGATAAAGCCATCCACGGCCACCGCGCCCCAGCCGATCCTGGCCAGGATGTCGTTCATCTCTTCAATCCGCGGAATGCGTTCGAACGAAATGCCGGTATCAAGCAGTCCCTGGAAATAAACCTTGTGAGCGTACTCTTTCAGAAAAAACATGTTCTGCCGCATGATGAAGCGCCAGACAGCGTGATCGACCGGAGTATAATCATCGAAGCGTTGATCGACCGCGAACTGCAGCAAGTGCCGGGGGAGCGAGCGCACGGCCTCGTTAGTTAGACTGAAAGGTTGGATGCTCATGGCGTCGGCTGGACCGATCGGTTTACGGAATAATGATAAAATATGGCCGTTTCGAACGGGAGCAACAATCATTCAGCGGTCCCATCCGCCTCCCCGGGAGCCTGCCAACTGGTCGGCGGCGCAGTGTTTTGCTCGATCGCTTCGAAAAAAATCTGATTATGGAACAACGGCGACCCTACCTATACCGTAAACAGCTCATGACGAAGACGGATGGAGACTCGGGTCTGTTGAGTGATTCGTCCAAGCACCCACCCGCTACCGTACGAGGCCGGCCCCTTCTCTGGCTGAACGTGTTATGCCTGGATGCCCCGCTTGTGGCGCTTGGCTGGCAACTGCTGTTTGCTCGCGTCTTTCACTTAACCCTGCGATCGGGAGAAACCGCGGCCCTCTTTCTGACCGCCTGGGGGATCTATTTAGTGGACCGGTTTGTTGACTCGATCTCGCCTGCGCCGGGAACGAGGCGTTCGGTTCGTGCTGATTTTTGCTGGCGCCATAAGAGAACCTGGGCGGCTCTTTTGCTTCTCGTCCTGGTGTTGGATGGAGCGACCATTTTCACAAGTCTTGATCGACGGGTCCTCATCGATGGTTCTTTCCTGGGTGTCGTCGCCGTGGTCTATCTCTTGATCAATCATAATTTCAGCAAGCTATGGCGGACGGTTCCGCTCAAGGAAATGACGGTCGGTTTCTTGTTTGCCGCGGGTACGCTCATCGTGCTTCTGCCGCGAGCGGGGCCAGCTCTTGCGTGTTTCGTCGTCACGGGATTGATGTTCGGCAGCCTTTGCTCGCTTAATTGTCTGAGCATCGCGGCCTGGGAGCGAGAACTGGATTTGGAGCAGGGCAAAGATTCTTTCGCCACGAGCCATCTCCATGCTGAAGCGGGTATTCGGATGTCCTGTCTGTTTCTGGCAGCCGTGTGCCTGGTCGCAGCGATTACATTTCGCGCCGCCTGGCCGGTTCCAGCCTGTCTCGCCCTCAGTGCAGCGATTTTGTTTATACTCCATTTCATTTCCGTCGAACGAAATGAGCGAACCGCCCTGGCCGATTTAGTCTTGCTTACTCCTCTGCTATTTCTGCTGGGTGAAAGGCTGCTGTGAGCTTCGATCGGGTTGCTCCCTTCTACCGCGCGCTCGAGACAGTCAGGTTCGGGAACGCTCTGCAGCGCGCCCGCCTCCGCTGGCTTCGCCAAATTAGCCGCCCGCGTCGTGTCCTCATCGCCGGGGAGGGCAATGGACGCTTTCTATTGGAACTAATCCGCCTTTATCCTCAAATGGAAATCGAGTGTGTCGAGGAAAGCGGTGCGATGCTGAAGCTGGCGAAGCGGCGGACGCAGAACGAAACCTCGGGCGGAGCGGTCCGTTTCCGGCATCAGAACATCTTCGAGTGGGAGCCCAGCGGCTCGTTCGACCTCATCGTTAGCCATTTCTTCCTCGATTGCTTCGGCGCGCAAGAAATAGAGGACGTCGTGCAAAAGCTGGCCCATGCCGCCGGGCCGGGTGCGACGTGGTTGCTCGCTGATTTTACCCTGCCTTCTGTAGGATGGGCGAATCTTTGGACGAGAATGTGGTTAGGCGTTATGTATGCCTTCTTCCGCTTGAGCGCGGGCCTGCGCGCGAGGGGACTCATCGATCCCACGCCTTTTTTGCGCAGGCACGGTTTTGTGCTGCACGCGCGCGACCTGGCACGCGGCGGCATGTTAAAATCGGAATGGTGGGTCAAAACGTGACGGTTGCGCGGGGAAGAGAGCTGGAATTTTCCTACAGGGCTTGGCTCGATTGGCGCGCAGCGCGGCGTCCCTACATCAAAAGATGATGGTCGTGTTGCCTTCGCTGACCAGATCCTTAACACGCCCCGCGTCCCAGTTGGACAGACGGATACAGCCGTGACTGGCGGCGCGGCCGATCGTTTCCGGATTGTTCGTGCCATGGATGCCGATGCCGGTCTTGTTCAGGCCGATCCAGAGAACCCCGACCAGATTATTCGGCCCCGGGGGAAGGTTATAAAAATCCTGAGTGCGGACGCCGTGCTCCAACATTCCTTCATCGTAACGAAACCAGGGCAGCGTCACGATGCCGACAATCTTCCACGTGCCGACGGGAGCCGGCAGGGTGGTCGAACCTGGCGTGATGGGAAATTCACAAACTAATTGGTCGTGATCGAAGATTTCGAGCAAGCGTTCCTTCGTGTCGACGAACACCTTGCGCGTAGCAAAGGCGGGATTTGGCGGAATCTTCTTTTCGCTGAATTTTTCAATCTCGAAAGGTAGAACATTCGGAACCTTCAACACGTCACCGACCTGCAATTTTTCCCAGTGTTTCCCCGGGTTGAGCTTCTGAATGTAAGCCTCGGCCGAATGGAAACGTTCAGCCACAAATTCAAGAAGGCTGAGATAGGGCAGAAGTTTTAGCTTGGCCTGTTCGGCGTGCTCGGTCGGAGTCGCTCCGACAAATCTCAAGTCGTCCTCCTTGATCGTGTAGGTGGTGAAGGTGACGGGCACCTGGTCGAGCAGCCACGAGTCGACCGCCCCCGTCTTGGGCAGGCCATGGGCATGCTTGTAGGAGATGAGCGCTTTGCGGAAAAATTCACCCATCCGCCCATCGATTTTGCCCGGCCCAAAATCAGCATTATCGAGAAATATCTGCAAACGAGTAACGGTCTCCTCGTCGTAGTTAGGCAAGGCCACGGGATAAACCTGCTGGGCCGGAGGAGCTGCCGTCTTTGATTGGGCGAGCGCCAGAGAGGGAGCGGCCCAAAGGAGTAGGATGATGGCTGACGCTCGCATGCAAGACAGTAGGGCGTGCAAGCGAGGGTTCAAGCAAACGGAGTTAGCGCGCATCGCCTTTCGGGAACATGACCTTTTCGGGCGCGGCGTTGAGAGCAGCGAGAAGCTTCGGGATGAGGCGGCTTTTGATTCTTCCCGCCTCACGGGGCGGAACGATATAGCGGACGATCGCGTCGACCCAGGTGACCTCGTCCACGCGAAAGATGACGCGCGGATGTTCCCGCACTTCCAGCTCGTCCACGGGGGTGCGCGCCAGTAAATCGCGATAAACACCCACTCGCTCCAGCATTTCCCGGCCAAGCTCTTCCGTGACAATTCGTTCCATGGTGGCCGCCACGAACGGCAGATCGCTTTGATAAGCGATCTGCAATTTAATTTCGTTCCAGATATAAGGGAAGAGGGGCCACGAGTAGTTGTAGACGATTGAGTTCAGCACTTTTGAATTGGGAAACTTAATGACGCGTCCGCTCGGGTGATCGCCGGAAATATACTGGCCGCCAAATTCCCAAAGAGTGGTGTCCAGGTAACTGACGTCGATCACGTCACCCGTGGCGTCGTCGATTTTGATGCGATCGCCCACGCGATAGGGCCGTCGGACGAGCAGGTAAATCCACCCGATGAAACTGGTCATGGGAGTCTGCACGGCCAGGCCAACAATAATGGAGCCGACGCCCAGAGCGGTGAGAGCGGCGTACCAGTTAACGAAGATTATCGATATGATGATGAGCGCACTGAGCAGTGCCGTGACCAGATGAATAATGCGTTTAAGGGTAAAGCGAGTGGGAGCTTCGATAATGCGGCCAACCCCATAGACGATGATAGACTTGGCCAGCGCGAGCAGCAGGACAATGAGGGCAACGCCGCGCAACCCCCTTCGGACCAACTCGATTTGGGCAGCTCCTAACGAGATCAACCTGGACCCGACGAGGTAATAGAAAATGATGCAGCTAACGAGAACGAGAGAATGCGTGATAAACCAGAATTTGTCCTTCGTCTCGGCTTTGATTGTCCGGCCGGTCTTTTCTCCCGTCGTGCGTGCGAGTTCGGCGCGAACCTCCGGTTGCTGGATGAGTTCTTCGGCAGTTTCGGCCATCACTTATGAATCGCAGCACCTAATCCGTTCGGTGGTCTGAAAGGCATAAGGCGCGTGCGCAAGGGGCCTGGCCTTTGGCGGTTATGCAGTAATGTCGGCGGCGCAGCCCGGCTGAGTCGCTAGGCGGTCTTGACCCAGCAACGAAGAACCTCGGCCACGCTCCAGGCCTGAGCGATGCATCCGCCCGGAGCATGGGGCGCACGAGCGTCGAAAACCTCGCTGATCGTTCCCACGCCGGCGTTGTTCAGGTGTTCCGAAAAAAAGGCGAGAAATTTGCGCGCGCCTGCCTTGTCCTCCGGATGAACCTTCATCCACGCATCAATAAAGGGGCCGATCAACCAGGCCCAAACCGTCCCCTGGTGGTAGGCGCCGTCGCGCGATTTCAAGTCGCCTGAATAGATTGGTTGGTACTCGGGATCATCCGGCGCCAAAGAACGCAACCCAACCGGCGTAACCAATTTCTCCTGCACGGCCTGCACGACCGAGTCCCAGCGTTCCTGGTTCAGGACCGGGTGATCGAGCGAGATGGCGAAGATCTGGTTTGGCCGGCACGAAACGTCCTGGGTGCGGGGCTGACCATTGCAATCGACCACGTCATAAAGATAACCGGCTGCGTCGTTCCAAAAACGTTCGTTGAAGGAAAGGCGGGCGCGTTGCGCCGCTTCCCCGTAACGCTGCGCCCCTTGAGAGTCGCCGGTGCCGTGTAGCCACCCGGAGAGTAGTTGCAGGGCGTTGTACCAAAGCGCGTTGATCTCGACAGCCTTGCCGCGTCGCGGAGTGACCACCCAGTCCCCCATTTTAGCGTCCATCCAGGTGAGTTGATAGCCATCGGCCCCCTGCCGGAGCAAGCCGTCTGCAGGATCCACTCCAATGTTAAATTTGGTGCCATTCAAATGGTGTTCGATGATGTCGACTAACGAGGGCAACAGGAGCTTTAAGGTCGTCCGATCCTTCGTGCTTTCGACATAACGGTGCACAGCGTGGAAAAACCAGAGAGTCGCATCCGCCGTGTTGTATCTGCCTTCCTTGGCCCCGTCTGGAAACATGTTCGGGATGAGCCCATCCCGGATGTAGTAGGCGAACGTCCGCAGAATGTAACCCGCCTCCAGCCAGCGCCCGGTCGTTACGGTCAGCCCCTCCAGGCTGATCATGGTATCGCGGCCCCAGTCGGTAAACCAGTGATAGCCGGCGATGACGGTCCGGACTTCATCGCCGGCCGCGTGCGCGCGGGCGGCTTCTTCGAAGCGGCCAGCCGGGGTTATGACGAACTGGTCTGCGGCAAAACTCAGCTCGGCCGCCACGCCTTCGCGGGCCGGGGAGGCCGTGCCATCGAGCAGGCGCGTGCGGCGTTCGCGTTCTGAGGCAAGAGCCTGCTCGGGACTCAGCACGTCCACAATTTCCCACGGCTCGGTCGAGGCGATGATGGTGGCGGGCGAATCTTCCGCCAGATCCACCACGAACGATCCGGGGCTCCATAAATTACCTTCGTAGGCGTAACCGCGGCTCTGCTCCGTGCGATAAACCACTTGGTGAATGTCTTGCGCGGCAAGGGTGAAATGCGACTCCCCGCCGCACAGCTTCATGCGCAGCGGCGGAAAGATCGGATTGGTCGAGGAAATTTCGTAGCGCTTCTCGGCGGCCGTCACGCTGTAAGATCCGGTCTCATCGCTCACCTGTGTCTCGTGATGTCGAAAATGAAAGGCGGGCCGCAGTTCGAGGCGAAGGGGTCGGGCCCCGGCCAGGAGGCGGTAGCCCAGATGCACCGTGTTTTGCAAATGAGGCAGGAGGACTCGCTTTTCGATGACATACCCCTGCACGTGGTAGGTCCAGACGGGCAAACCGTCTTCCAGGCGAAACTCGCGCAGGTAGTCCGCACTTTTCAAGTCGAGTTGCCCGCCAGCCCGCTCTTCCGCGCCTAACGAGACGACCCGGTCTTTGTCAAAGCGCAGGAATTCCGAAACATGGCTCCACATGACCACGCGCCCCAGCGGAGCGGAGAGCGCGGCAATGAGGAGGCCGTGATAACGGCGGGTGATGGCGCCGCAGACTGTGCCGGAAGCATATCCGCCGAGGCCGTTGCTCACGATCCATTCCCGTTCCAGGAGCAGCTCGCGCGACATGTGGGCGGGATCCCACGGCATGGTGCGGACGGTGTGTGGAGTGTGCGGCATCTCAGAGCTGCCTTAGAATTTTCGTCGCTCCGCCGTGCGGCGCGGTTGTGTCTGGGGCACGAGCCGTAAAACAGCGGCCGCTTCGGCGGGCAGAGTCCAGCGATCTTCCGTGACGAGGGCGACCGGTCCGGAACCGCCGTATTTGGTAGACTCACTCGTCCAGAGAGTTTCCCATTCAAATCCAAGAGGAGGGGCGAGCAGCGGTTCGGGCGACGGTCTAACAATCTGGCGCCGTCCGAGATTGACCACGAGCAGACGGTCATCCTGATCATCCGCGAAATACCGTAGAACGAAACTGGCCGGCGACAGGACCGCCCCATCGAGCTGGCCCGGGTCCTGTTGGGAGAAGCGCGAGTCGTTATGCCGCAGATGTATCAGGTCGGTGTGCAAATCGTAAAAGGCCCGGTTAGTCTGTCTTTCATTGAAGTCGAGCTTGCAGCGGACATAGGCGGCAGGGTCGTCCGGGGCGGGCACCAGACGCTGCGTTTCTTCCCCTGTCATGAAGGGGAATTGCCGGAGAAAACTGAAGCGCCCTTCCCGGATTGCCTCCTTCATGGCCTGGTCCCCCACGTCGGTGAAATAAAGGAACGGGCTGGAAGCGCCGAATTCCTGACCCTGGAAGAGCAGGGGCGTCCCTGGGCCCAGCAAAATGAGCGCCGTCATGGCGCGGTAGCGGCCCGGTGAAGTTTGGAAGCGGATGCGTTCGCCCCGGGCGCTGTTGGAGATTTGGTCGTGGTTTTCGAGGAACCCGACGAACGTTTCGGGCGGGAGCCCGCGGGTGGGAGTGCCGCGATGTGCGTCCTGCCACGAGTAAGGCTGCCCTTGATAGAGATAGCCATATTTCGCAGCCGAAATGAACTCCTGCGGGGCTCCGAGGTAGTCCGTGTAATAGGCTTCGTTGCGTCCGGTCAACGCGACCATGGCAGTGTGGTGTAGATCGTCGTTCCAAAGTCCGTCGAGATCGTCGCCCCCTTCGGCACGCCTCCTTACCAATTTCGTTTCCTGCGGTTCGTTCTCCGCCACCAGAATGAGGGAGCGTTCTCCGGCAGCAGCGCGCGCGGCCCGGCCGATCGCACCGATGATATATTCCGCGGACTCATCATGGACATCCTGGGTGGCGTCGAAACGGAAGCCGTCGAAATGAAATTCCTCCGTCCAATAGCGTCCGTTCGCAATAAAGAATTCGCGAACCGGGCCAGAGTTTGGGCCGTCGAAATTAATGGATTCGCCCCAGTCGTTTTCGTGTTTGGGCGTAAAATAATCTTCGGAAAAAGCCCGCAAATAATTGCCGTCGGGCCCGAAGTGATTGTAAACGACATCCAGGATAACGGAGAGGCCGAGCTCGTGTGCCCGGTTCATAAAGGCGCGCAAATCGTCCGGGGTTCCGTAGAGGCGCGTCGGTGCAAAAAGATTTACGCCGTCGTAGCCCCAGCCAAAATTCCCGGGGAAATCGGCGATCGGCATCATTTCCACGACCGTGATCCCGATGCGGGCGAGCTCTTCCAGTTGCTGCGCGGCGGCTGCCCAGGTGCCTTCGCGCGTGAAGGTCCCAATGTGCATTTCGTAAATGATCTGACCCTTTAGAGAACGTCCTCGCCAGGCGGCGTCCGACCAGGAAAACGTTCGCGGATCGACCACGCAGGACGAACCGTGCGGGCCCTGCGGCTGAAAGCGGGAGACGGGGTCGGGATAAAAGTGTTCACCCCCATCGACGCGGAATCGGTAACAGGAACCGGCGCCAGCTCGAACTGATGCGGAATAATATCCATCCGTCTCTCGCGTCAGCGGGTGAAAGACGCGCTCCGCGTTTCGAGCCGCGCTTGCTTCCAAGGCCACATCAACGCGTTTCGCTTTAGGCGCCCACACTCGAAAATTGACCTCATCCGGAGCCAGCAATTCCGCTCCGACCGGATATCGGCGTTTTCCTGTCGACGCAGCAGAATCATTCGGCGTCGCGTTGTCGTTCACTTCAGTGATTTCTCTTTTCATCCCCCAATGGTCAATTAACAATGGCCGCACTTCCTGTCAGTGCGTTTCCCGAGCCATGCCAACCAACCTTGCACGAAAAACGTGGAGAGCCAGCGGACACGATCCCGCGGTGACGGTGGTCGATCATCCACTGGTGGGTGCGAGCCTGTCGGTTCTCCGTTCAAAGACGACGACCTCGGCCGACTTCCGCCGCGCCCTGCAGGAAGTGTCGGTCTTGCTGCTGGGTTATGCTGCCTCCGCCTGGGAGACGGTGTCTCATCAGATCGAAACTCCGTTGAGATCCTGCGTCGGAGAAGTTTTGGCCCGGCCGCTGGTGCTGGCGCCCATTCTGCGGGCGGGCCTCGGGATGCTTGATGGCATGCTCGCGCTCTTACCGCATGCCACGATTGGCCATATCGGTATTTACCGTGACGAAAAAACGCTGCGCCCGGCTACCTATTTCTGCCGCTTGCC
>JBBRQE010000092.1:0-13296 GCA_038226905.1 Chthoniobacterales bacterium
GGAATCCGGAGAAGTACCACGACGATTATCGCGAAGCGCTTATGGAAGTTATCGAGGAGAAGGTGGAGAGCGGGGGTAAAGAGATCGAGGACAAGCCGAAGGCCAGGCATGCGCCGACCAAAGTGATCGACTTGGTGGCGGTTTTGCAAGAGAGCCTCAAACAGTCTGGGAAAACGAAGAAAACGGCCAGGGCGAAGAAGCCGGATCGATCGGCGGCGAAGCAGAGTCATAAGAAGGCGGCGTAAGGGAGAGGTATCCCTCGCAGCGTCGGCCTCCCGGAAGAACTTGGGAACGTCGGCTGAAAGCAGATGCCACGTCTCTCTGCAATAACTGAGCTCGTCTTCGGAACTGGTTGCGCGAAGTCGTTCCTCAGAGAACTGTGAGCGCCATGCTCGAATATGAGCTCTATCTGCCGCTTCATCACAACGATGGCCGGCCCATCGAACCGGAGAAGTTAAAAAACCTCAAGGGGAGATTGGTCGACGAGTTCGGTGGGCTCACCCATTTTCGCCAGGAAAACGAAGGGCTTTGGAAGATCGGCGATCATACTTTTCGGGACCGCATTGAAATTGTGCGTGTCCTGGCCAGTGACGAGGAGTCGGCTCGCGATTATTTTATTCAGTTGAAAGCAGATCTGACCCGGGAGTGGGGCCAGCAGGATTTTCTGATAGTCAGCCGCCAGGTCGCGGCTGTTTAGGTCGGCCAAACGGCGGAACGATTTCTCAGTCCAAATCGATCAGCGCATCGCGCACGGCCGTTTCAATCTTGTGCACGCCGTCACCGCCCAGATCTGCGTCCACGCGCTCAAGTCGCCGGATGAGATCGATCACCTCGGCCCGCGCGTAGGGCCCGCCCGCCGACGCGCAGAAATGTGTGCGGCATCCAAAGGGACGCTGCTCGTAAATTAGGCAATCGCCTGTAGCCGTTTCGAGCAGTGGGCAGCCCGCTGAAGTCGGCGCGGGCAGGCGCGTCCGGCCAGTTCGGCGCAGAGCCTGCGCCGCCACGAGGGCTTCTCCGAGGGTCAGGAGAGGGGTGCGTCCGGTCAATTTAAAGTGGCAGCATTCCTTGAGTCGAATGCAATTCCGTTCGACCGGGCGTCTGGCCAGCTCTTCGTAAACGGCTCGCACCTCGCGGCCGGCCGTTTGCCTGGATGTCGCCAGGTCGTTAGGCGGTCTCGTCATGTTTAGCCATGGCCATACCCGCGATCCAGCCGGTTGTCCATGCGGCCTGGAAATTGAAGCCGCCCGTGATGCCGTCGATATCGAGGAGCTCACCGGCGAAATAAAGTCCGGGAACAAGCCGGCTCTGCATGGTCTTGAAATCGACTTCCCGCAAGTTGACCCCGCCGCAGGTGACAAATTCCTCTTTGTTCAATGATTTTCCATCGACCCTCAACTCCGCGCGACGGACGGAGCGAGTCAGCTCATTGACCTGCAGCCGTGTTAACCGGCCCCAGGTGGTGTCTCGATTTACTCCCGCCTCAAGAGAGAGTTGTTCCCATAGTCTGGCCGGGATCGAGCGCAGGGGAGAATTGAGAACATGGCGATTCGGATGCGAATCCCGTTGCGTGTTGAGCAGGGCGCGGAATTCGTCATCTTCCACCCCAGGCAACCAGTTAATGCGGATGGAGAACTGATAGTTTCGCTCATGCAAAATTCGCGCGCCCCAGGCGGATAAACGCAAGATGACGGGGCCGCTTACACCGTTATGCGTAATGAGGATCGGCCCGCGTTCTCGTAAACTCGTGTCGACGACAGATACTTCCACGTCGGGAAGAGAAATTCCCGGGATCTGAAGCAGCCATGGGGTGGCCACATGAAACGAAAAAAGGGATGGGACCGGCGACATGACGGAGTGACCAAGGGATTCAATCAGCTGACTGTCACCCGCTGCGCGGCAGCCTCCCGTTCCCATCAGTAAACGGTCGCATTCCATCGACCGATCGCCGCTCTTTAAACTGAATCCGCCACCCGCTCGACGTGTGATTTGCTGGATCGCGGAACGGGTAAATAAATTTACGCGGGCGCGGCGAGCTTGCGTCAGCAGGCAATCGACGATGGTTTCCGACGAATCGGTTACGGGGAACATGCGGCCGTCCGGTTCTTCTTTTAAGATTACGCCACGCGACGCAAACCAAGCCACCGTGTCGGTAGCGGAGAAACGGTGGAACGGCGAGATAAGCGCGCGTTCGCCCCGCGGATACCGCGAGGTGAACTGACGGGGTTCAAAACAGGCATGAGTGACATTGCAGCGACCGCCACCCGAGATCCGCACTTTAGTTAGGAAGTGCGAGCCCCGTTCATAGAGAGATATCTCGTTCGATGAATCCGCTTCCGCGCACGCGATGGCAGCGAAAAATCCGGCCGCCCCGCCACCCACGATGACAATCTTCTTGCCGGTCACAGGTTAAGATGAGGGAAACGGGCCATCATTAGCCACATTTACGCCTGCCACGCCTCGCGCACAATCAGTGGTGGATCGCGCTCTGCGACCGCGATTACGATGATCGGTGCAGTCGCGCGCTCAGATGAACCGCCCACAGGGCAGTTGCTACAAAGGGAGGGTTGGGCCGCGCATGAGAGTCTTGACACTAAACATCGGCGTCTTCACGCTTCAGCCATGAACGTTCTTTCTCGTTATGCTGATACGGTATTTTGTCTGATGCGGCTGATTGTCGGCCTGATGTTTGCCTGCCACGGTGGCCAGAAGCTGCTCGGTTTCCCGCCGGGAGGACACGGGGCGGGTAGCGGACTGATGCTGGTAGGGGCGTGGATTGAACTGGTCTGCGGATTTCTCATTGCCTTGGGACTCATCACTCGCCCGGCCGCGTTCATCGCATCCGGCGAGATGGCGGTGGGATACTTTATGGCGCATGCGGGCGGCGCACCGACTGGGCCGGCCCAGTTTTTTCCCATTCTGAATCACGGTGAGTCCGCGGTCCTCTATTGCTGGATTTTTCTCTACGTCTTCTTCTACGGCGCGGGTCGTTGGAGCCTTGACGCTCTGATCTGTAGGAATAAGGCGGCCGCCCCGGCAGGTGTTTAACGGGGAACCCACGTAATTTGCGGGGTTGAATGGGCGTTCGTTGTGAACAACCGTTCCTTATGAAACGAATATTTGTCGGTTGCGCGCTCCTTTGTTTCGCTACGGCCGGCTTCGGCCAGGATTGGGCAAAATTGCGCCTTAACAACTCGCCTCGGCACGGCGAGTGGGTCGAGGTAAAATCGGGAGATCGCACGATCAAAGCGTTCGTCGTTTATCCCGAGCGCAAGGAAAAGGCTCCGGTCGTCCTGGTCATCCATGAAATTTTTGGCCTGACGGATTGGGTGCGCGGGATGTGCGATCAACTGGCGGAAAACGGCTTGATTGCCATTGCACCCGACCTGCTCAGTGGTCAGACGTATGCCGATGTGGATGGCGCGCGCAAAGCGATTTCCGCTTTATCCAAAGAGCAGGTGCAAGCCGATCTGGATGCGACGTCTGCCTATGCGCTCAAGATTCCGGCGGGAAATGGGATACTCGCCGTGTGTGGTTTCTGCTGGGGTGGGGGATGGTCGTTCTCCTACGCCAATATGAACAACAAGTTGAAGGCCGCCTTCTCGTTCTATGGGCCGACCCCGGATGAGGCTTCCAAAGTGGCCAGTGTCAGCTGCCCGGTGTACGGCTTCTACGGCGAGAACGACGAACGGGTTGATGCGGGAATTCCGAACGCGGAAGAATTGATGAGAGGCGCCGGAAAGAAATACGAGCCTGTTATCTATAAGGGGGCGGGCCACGGTTTTATGCGCGAAGGCGAAATGCCCGCCGCGAACGAGGCCAATAAAAAAGCGCGGGACGATGCCTGGACGCGTTGGAAGCTTCTGCTCAAGCAATTGTAGTTAGTAAATAGGCCTCCGTCCTGAGCGCCCTCTTCTGCAGGGGGCGCTGTTAGCGTCCCCTTGGAAGCACGCTGCTTCCCCTCCAGATTGCGACAAACCACCAGTGACTAGCGCCGCTCGCTTCTCAGCAAAGTGGAGGCAGATTGCAGACCGGTTGCGATTTCCGGAATGATTCCTTTGCGCGCGTAGATGGGCAGGACCATCGGTCGTAGCGCGGGAATTTTGGTGGCAAACACGATCGCCCCCGCAAGGCTGGCGATGCCGCCGATGAGAAAGGTGCTCGGGACCCCGATGTGATGAGCGAGGGCCCCCCCAAGAATGCTGCCGAACGGCGCCATGCCCATGAAGGCCATGGTGTAGAGGCTCATAACGCGACCGCGCTTATCGTCGTCGACGATCGTTTGGAGAACGGTATTGGAGGTGGCGAGCTGCACAATCAAACCGAGGCCGACGAGCCCGAGCGCCATGAGCGATAGTGTCTGATTTCGGACGAGGCCCAGGAGCACGAGACCCGCACCGAAAATACCCGCTCCCACCGCCACGCGTCCGCCCGCGCCGTAGATACTTTTTCGCGAAACAAGATAGAGCGTACCCAGGAGGGCTCCGATGCCGGGCGCCGTCATCAATAAACCGAGGGTGCGTGCGCCCCCGTGCAGTATTTCGGCGGCGAAGATTGGCATAAGCACGGCGTAGGGCATTCCGAGAAGGCTGATCAGGCCAACCAGAAGTAAAATCGCGCGGATGGGCGGGAAACCCATGGCGTAACCCACGCCTTCGACGAGCTCTTCCAGCGGAGTTGATTGCGGCGGAACGGTCATCCTCTTTTTTAATCGCATGGCCCACAGGGCGGCGATGACGGGTACGTAACTGATGGCGTTGGCATAGAAACATACGGCGGGCGTGACCACGGTAAGGAGAAGACCTGCGATGGCGGGCCCGAGCATCCGTCCGCCATTAATGACAAACGAATTGAGAGCCACGGCGTTAGGCAAATCGGGCCCGCTTCCCACCATTTCGACGATGAAAGCCTGGCGCGCGGGCAGATCGATGGCCAGAATAAGGCCGGCCAGGACATTCAAGAGGACAAGGTTCCAAACGTGCAGGGAATGGCTGGACACAACCAGCGCAAGGAGGAGTGCCTGAAGCATCGAGAGACTCTGCGTGATGATGAGAGTGTGATGACGATTCCGTCGGTCGACTAAAACACCGGCCAAAGGCGTCACGATGAAAAGCGGTAGTTGGCCCGCGAAGCTAACCAAACCGAGCAACCAACTGGAGTGGGTCAGTTCGTAGATGGTCCATCCCAGAGCGATCTGTTGTATCCAGGTGCCGATGAGCGAGACGCTTTGGCCTCCAAAGTAGAGGCGGAAGTTCCGGTGACGGAAAGCGCGCACCATGGAACGAAAGCCGGCGGCGGGATTTTGCTTTTTTCTCATCTCAGCGGAGGCGGCAGATCAGCATGTTTCCATCGAAAAGAAGTTGACGTTTTGGTCTCTCAATTTTCATCATCAGACATGGGCCAGAAAGATCCACGCATCGATGTTTACATCAGGAAGGCGGCTCCATTCGCGCAGCCGATTCTGAAACACTTGCGGGAAATCATTCATGTTGGATGTCCGTCTGTGGAAGAAACCATCAAGTGGCAGTTTCCGCACTTCGATTACAAGGGAGTGATTTGTGGCGTGGCCGCCTTTCAATCGCATTGCGCCTTTGGCTTTTGGAAGGCGGAGCTCATCCTGGGCGACAATAGAAAGGGGGAAGAGGCCATGGGGCAGTTCGGCCGGATCGAGAGCCTCGTCGATTTGCCGGACGATAAAACGTTAATTGCCTACGTGCGCAAGGCGGCCGCGTTGAACGAGGCGGGCGTGAAGAAGCCGCGGGCGGAACCCAGAGCCAAGCCGCCGCTGGTTTTGCCGCGCGATTTTGCCACCGCGCTTCGTCAAAGTGCGAAGGCACAGCGCCATTTCAAGAGTTTCACTCCGTCGAAAAAAAGGGAATACGTGGAGTGGATCACGGAAGCGAAGCGCGAAGCCACGCGGCAGAAGAGAGTCGAGACGGCGGTCGCATGGATATCCCAGGGCAAGATTCGTAACTGGAAGCACGTGTAGTCCCGGCTGTCTTGGTCGCCCAAGGCCCTTTGTGAAAAACTGTAGCGGCCCGGCTCTACAGTTTACCCGCCGTGGCGAGGATGTAGGTGTTCGCCCTCTGCGTGGCCACGGAGCGCCGTGTCTATAGGCTGAAGGCGCACGGAAAGGCTATTACACTTTCTGAAAGGCCAGATCCAAAACTTCCAGCAAGAAGTCGGCATCCTTTTCGTGCAGGCACATGGGAGGCGAAAACCGGATAGTTTGTCCCCAAAGTCCGCCTTTGCCGAGCAACAGACCCATCTCCTTGCACGTCTCCACGATCTGGGCGCATTCTTCGCGGGCGGGGGCCTTTGTGCGCCGGTCTTTCACCAGTTCAATGCCGAGCATCAGACCTTTCCCGCGCACATCGCCAATCAAGTTGTGCTTCTGCTTTAGTTCATTCAGCCCCGTCAGCAGACGGTTCCCGATCTTCAAGGCATTTTCCTGCAGCTTCTCGCGCTCAATCACTTCCAGAACCGCCTTGCCCTGAGCAGACACAACCGGGTTGCCCCCGAAAGTATTGAAGTGCGTGCGGGCCGAAATCGTGGCGGCGATTTTGGCGGTCGTCACCACTGCGCCGAGCGGACATCCGTTTCCGATTCCTTTTGCCATCGTCACGATGTCGGGAATGACACCCTGCGTTTCAAATCCCCAGAAATGCGTGCCGGTCCGTCCGAACCCAGCCTGCACTTCGTCCGCGATGCATACGCCACCGGCCGCCCGCACATGGGCATAGGCCTGTTTTAGATAATCGTCCGGGAAAACGATGCACCCGCCCACGCCCTGGATGGATTCTGCGATGAACGCCGCGACCTGGCCCGAGGTGGCGAAGTCGATGACTTCCTGCACATCAGCCGCGTATTTTTTTCCGGCATCCACGTCGTCGCGTCCCCATGTTCCGCGATAGGGATCCGGCGCGATCGCGTGGTGCACGCCGAAACTGTGGGGAACATTGAATTTCCAGGTGCGATGCGCGGTCAGTCCCATGGTCGAGGCATTTCCCCCGTGGTAGGCATTGCGTAGGGCGATCACATCGTAGTTGCCCGTGTAGGCTCGCGCCATGAGGAGCGCCAGGTCGTTGGCTTCCGATCCTGAGTTAACGAAGTAACAGACCTTCAAATCGCCCGGCATTTTTTCCGCGAGGTCGCGTGCGTACTCCGCCACATTCGGTTGCAGGTAAATGGTGGTGGAATGCTGCAGCAATTCGTTCTGCCGGACGGCCGCCGCCACCACGTGCGGATGACAATGGCCTACGCTGACCGTGACAATCCCGCCGAGCGCGTCCAGATAACGACGTCCCTGCTCGTCCCACACGTATTGCATCTTGCCCTCGATCAGCATGATCGGCTTCTTGTAGTAGAGGAAAATACCAGGATTCATGAACTCCTTGCGCAGGCCGAGGACTTCGTCGGCCGATGGGCCGGTGTATTTGTTCGGGGTATGAGCGAATGCTGGTAACTCGGGTGTTTTCATAGTCTCAAGAGAGGGTGGGTGAGGCGAGCTCCTGCGAGCCTGTGGTTTGGCGTTGCCGGAGCTCTGCCCTCCATCCATCGACCCGCCGGAGCGCAAGGTAAACAACAAAGGCGAGAGCGAAACCCACGAACCACGCGTAATCGTAGAGGTGCGTCAGAAGCGGCGGAATGTTCTCGGAGGTTAAGACGCTCACTTTTACCAAAAACCCCGGCAAACTCGGCAGCACGCCGACCACGAATGCGGTCATGGCAACGAGGCTGAAACCGTTCGTGAACCGGTATTCCCCATCCGTCTGGTAGAGCGCAGCCAGATGCAGGCGGCGATGACGATAAACGAAATAATCAGCGATCAGGATGCCGCCAATCGGGCCGAGCAGCGCGCTGTAACCGATTAACCAGCCATTGATGTAGCGATCGGCGTTGGCCAGCAGGTGCCACGGCATAATCAGAATACCGACGATACCGGTGATGAAACCGCCGATTCGGAATGAGATCCGGCGCGGGGCCAGATGGGCGAAGTCGTTCGCCGGGCTGACCACATTGGCCGCGATGTTCGTGGCGAGCGTGGCGACGCAGAGCGCGAGCATGGCCACCACCAGCACCACAGGATTCTCGAAGCGCGTCAGCACATCTACCGGGTCCCAAATCGTCTCCTTGAAAATAATGGCGGTGGCGGACGTGACCGCGACGCCGATAAACGAAAAAAGCGCCATGGTCGCGGGCAGGCCGATTGCCTGGCCGATCACCTGGTCGCGCTGCGATTTCGCGTAGCGGGAGAACTCCGGAATATTTAGCGATAGCGTCGCCCAAAAGCCGACCATGCCGGTGAGCGAGGGAAAGAAGTACATCCAGAATTGCCCTTCCTTCGGCTGGCCTGGATCGAAGGCCGACGGCTGGGAGAGAATCGGTCCAAACCCGCCGGCGTTCCGGTAGGCCCATCCGAGCAGGACCAATCCGAGGGCAATGAGCAGCGGCGCTTTGATGTTGAGTAGCCAGCGAATGCAATCAATGCCCAAATAGATGATCCACATGTTAATTGCCCAGAAAAACAAAAAGCAGGACAACTGCGGAAGAGTGATATCCAACACCGGTAGCGGTTGCCCTGTCGTGATGGACGGAACAAATACGCCGAGAATTTTGTATATCGCGCTGCCGCCAATCCAGGTCTGGATGCCGAACCAGCCGCAGGCGACGAGGGCGCGGAGGACCGCGGGGATATTTGCGCCCTTCGTGCCAAAGGCCGCCCGGCAGTAAACCGGAAATGGAATTCCGTAACGCGTGCCGGCATGGGCGTTAAGAATCATCGGAATAAGCACGATGAGATTGGCCAGGAAAATTGTGAGAATGGCCTGCGACCAATTCATTCCGATCTTCGGATCAACCAATCCTGAAGCGAGCATGTAGGTCGGAATGCAGGCCGACATGGAAATCCAGAGCGCGGCAAAGCTGCCGATCCGCCATCTGCGCTTTTCCAACGGAACCGGGGCGAGATCAGCGTTGTAGAGATGGCTGTCGGCCAGGTCCGGCAAAACCGCCGGATCACAGTCGGGGGCAAGTGAAACAGGACCGTTCCTCATGTGAAAATGATCGTGCCGCAGCGTGCTCACGCGTGCAACAGCAAAGGAGTTCGCGCTTCCGAACTGCAGCCTCCTTACCCTGCTGAGGCGTCCCAGAAGACTCCGCCAGAAGCCGCTTCTACTTTCCACCGTGATCGCCTACTCTCGCGCGCTACATGTCTCTGCGATTGATCAGCGCCTTTGGCATTATCGTTCTGCTCGCCTGTGGGTGGGCCATCTCTTCCGACCGAAAGCTTTTTCCCTGGCGAACCGTGATCTGGGGAATGGCCCTGCAATTTGTCTTTGCCCTCTTCATCCTGAAGACACCGCTCGGTCGCCGGCTATTCCAGGGAGCACAAATCGTGGTCGATCAGCTCAACGCCTACGCCAACGAAGGCGCCCGCATGGTTTTTGGTCCCCTTGGTGATAGCGACTCGCTCCGAAAAACTTTTGGCGCTGAACATGGCTACGTCTTTGCCGTCTCGATCACCGCCACCATCATCTTGATCTCCGCGCTTTCTTCCCTTCTTTATCACTGGGGTGTGCTGCAAAAAGTGGTTGCCGGAATGGCCTGGGTCATGATGAAAACAATGCGCACGAGCGGCAGCGAGAGCCTGGCTGGCGCAGCCAATATTTTCCTCGGCCAGAATGAAGCGGCCCTTGTCATCAAACCGTATCTCCCGAAAATGACGCAAAGCGAGATCATGGCGCTCATGACTACGGGAATGTCCACCATTGCCACTGGTGTCATGGCGGTTTATGCCGGCATGGAAGGGATCGGCGCCGGAAATATTCTTACAGCCTCGGTCCTGGGCGCGCCCGCCGGATTGCTTATGGCCAAGGTCATGTTTCCGGAAACGAAACCGAGCGAGACCGGTGAACGTTGTCACTTCGGAGTGGAGCGCACGACGCTGAACAGTTTCGATGCGTTATGCGCGGGCGCCAGCGAAGGCATGATGCTTTCCATCACGGTGATCGCCATGTTGGTTGCATTTGTCGCGCTCGTCGCGCTTCTCAACGGACTCTTCGTTTGGCCGCAGCACGCCCTTGGTATCCTGAATCCCTTTACCATTCAGCAACTGCTCGGTTGGGCCAATGCGCCTTTCGCCTGGCTGATGGGAGTGGCCTGGCACGATTGTCCGTTCATCGGACAAATTCTCGGAGAACGCGTGGTCTTGAATGAATTTGTCGGCTACCTAGATCTTTCAAACTATGTGAAGGCCCATCCCGGTGCGATCGATCAGCGGTCCGTCACACTGGCCAGTTACGCGCTCTGCGGCTTTGCCAATTTTTCCAGCATCGCCATTCAGATTGGCGGCATCGGTGCGCTCGCTCCGACGCGCCGCCAGGATCTCGCTCGGCTCGGTCTCAAGTCGATGATCGCCGGTCTGCTCGCGTGTTATCTTTTCGCCGCGGTCGTTGGGGTATTGATTTAATCAACTCGACGGAACACGTCGGGCCATCGCGGGCGCTCCTGCGTCAACTCCGGGGAGAACAGGCTGCCAGCCTGTTAGTCTCGGCAGCTTGCGTTCCCCAGAACGAAGCGAAGGCTAGAAGTGGGTGGGTTTGCGTTTGAGCAGCTGGCCGCGTCCAACTTCGCCCACGAATTTTCCATCTCGCGCGGCGACTTTACCTCGCACCGTTACGACTTGCGGCCGGCCTTCGATCTCGAAACCTTCAAACGAGTTGTAATCCAGATTCATCTGGTGCGTTTTGGCTGAGATCTTACCACGATAGTTCGGATCGTAGACCACGAGGTCCGCGTCGCTGCCGGGTTGGATAGCGCCTTTGCGAGGAAATAATCCGAAGAGCTTGGCCGCTTGCGTACTGGCTGTTTCAACAAAACGATGGAGATCAATCCTTCCACGTTTCACCCCATGGGTGAAATAAAGATTGATCCGGTCTTCCAGCGACGGGATCCCGTTGGGAATCCTGGTGAAATCGTCTTTGCCCATGTCCTTTTTCGTCGTGAAATCAAACGGGGCGTGGTCAGTTGCGAGTGTGGCCGCAAATCCTTGGCGCAACGCGTTCCACATTACTTCCTGATTGTTTTTGTCGCGCAACGGAGGCGACATGACGTTTTTGGCGCCTTCGAAGTTCGGCTTCTCCGCGTCGGTGCGATCGAGCAGCAGGTATTGAATGAGCGTTTCAACCCAAACGTTGATGCCGCGTTCTGCTCCGCGCGTGGCTTCGCGCAATGATTCCTCGCAGCTGGTGTGCACAATATAAACATGCGCACCGGTCATCTCGGCAAAGGTCATGAGATGATGAACGCCTTCCGCCTCGACCGCGGGGGGACGACTCCAGTAATGCCATTCCGGGCCGGTCTTCCCCTCGGCCAGAAGTTTCTTCTGCAGTTCGAGAACCAGATCGGCGTTTTCGCAATGCGCGGTCGTAATGACGCCCAGCTTTTTGGCTAATTGCAGAGTGTTGTAGAGCTCTTCGTCACTCACGCCAAAGGCTCCTTTATAAGCGAGAAAGATCTTGAAGCTGCTGATCCCGCGCCGCACGATTTCTTCCAGATCTCGCGCTGTTTCATCGTCGAAGCGAGTTACACCCATGTGGAAAGTGAAATCACACGCGCTCTGGCCTTCCGCTTTACCTAACCACAGCTCGAAGGCCTCCAAAGGCTTGTCATTGCGTGCCGGGCAGATCATTTCGATGAAGGTGGTTGTTCCTCCGACCAGGGCAGCCCGGCTAGCTGTCGCGTGCGTGTCTTTCGCGTACGTTCCCATGAACGGCAGATAAATGTGCACGTGCGGATCGATGAACCCGGGGAACACATACTTTCCTTTGGCCTCTATCACTTCCGCACCAGCGGGAGCGTCGATGTTGCGATCAATCCGCGTGATCGTCTCATCTTCACACCAGATGTCTGCCACGTAGCGTTCGCTGGCCGTGACGATCTCCCCGTTCTTAATCAGAAGTGACATGTGGCTGGTGGCGAGTGACGAGACTAGTTAAGAGCGACCAATTTACGGCGTAGGCCATTCAGCATTCTGCGAATCTCATCGAGTATGCGTTCTAGAGGAAATCTCGTCACTAGTCACTAGTCACTTGTCACTTCTTCTCACTGCGCCAAACGTCGCCGACGCCCTCGCCGAACCAGCGAGTCGTGGTGACTTTCTGCTGCGTGTAAAATTGTATGCCTTCCTTGCCCTGGATGTGCAGATCGCCGTAGAACGATTCGTCCCAGCCGGTGAACGGGAACATGGCCATGGTGGCGGGCACGCCCACATTGATCCCGACCATGCCGGCTTTTACACGGTGCTTGAATTCGCGCGCCGCTTTGCCCGAGTTCGTGAAAATGGCCGCGCCGTTCCCGTAGGAGGAGCGATTTGCCATTTCGATGGCCGCATTCAGGTCGCCCATGCGCATCACGTTAAGAACAGGTCCGAATACTTCTTCGCGGGCAATCGTCATCGTATCCTCGACCTGATCGACGATGGTGGCGCCCATGTAAAATCCGTTAGGGGCGTCAGCGATACTTAAGCCGCGGCCGTCGGCCAGAATCTTGGCTCCTTCTTTTTCGCCGGCCGCCACCAGGCTCATGACCTTGTCGCGATGTTGTGCGGTAATGACGGGACCCATGTCGGGCTGCGTTTTAGTGTCGGTCGGACCCACTTTGATGGCGCGGGCCGCTGCGACCAGGCTCGGGAGAATGTGCTCCGCCGCTTTTCCAACGGCGATGGCAGTGGAGCCGGCCATGCAACGTTCTCCGGCGCAACCGAAAGCGGCGGTGGAAAGCGCCTCAACCGTTTTGACCACATCGGCATCTGGCATAACGACGATGTAGTTTTTGGCGCCGCCGTTAGCTTGTACACGTTTGCCGTGTTGCGTTCCAGTTTCGTAAATATGCTTTGCCACCGGTGAAGAGCCGACAAACGAAATAGCCTTCACCTTGGGATGAACGAGCAGCGCATCCACGCATGCTCGACCGCCATGAACAATGTTGAGCACGCCTTTGGGCAAGCCGGCTTTCTCCAACAACTCGATGATGAGATTCGAGGTCAGGGGAACCTTCTCGCTCGGCTTTAACACAAAAGTGTTGCCGCAGGCCAGGGCCGTCGGAAACATCCACATCGGCACCATGGCCGGGAAGTTAAATGGGGTAATGCCCACACAGACACCAAGCGGTTGGTGCACCGTTTCGCAATCGACGCCGCGCGCCAGATTTTCCAGCGTGTCGCCCATGAGCAGAGTGGGAATGCCGCAGGCGTACTCGACGTTTTCGAGGCCGCGGTAAGCGCTGCCCCGCGCCTCC
>JBBRQE010000093.1:0-13282 GCA_038226905.1 Chthoniobacterales bacterium
CAGGTTCGGGGTGATGAGGGCTTGCAAGGTGCCGCCGAGTCCCCAGAAATAGGCCACCTCGAACCAGCGCCGCCGTTCCGTCCACAGGGCCACGATGATCACAAACATGGCCCAGTCGCACAGTTGAAAGGGGAGTGTCTGTTGCCACGTGACGGCGCTGACATGACGAACAAACAAGGCGGAGCAGACGTAATTAAGAAGAAGCAATCCGCCCAACCCATGCGCAATGAAACGTTCGACTCTCCGCGATTGACTCGTCCGCACCAGCGCCGCCAGGGCAAAGGGCAACGTCAGAGTCAGCGCAATGACAGTAAGATGAGCAAAGCCAAAGGGATGGAACGCTTTCTCGGAGCTGATCACGGAAGCGATCATCACCTCTTTAGTGCTGCCCTTTCACTTAATCTAACTCCCCCCGACAGGTGATGTGAATGTGACTGCGCAGGGATGAGGGAGACTACCGAATGATCCAAAGATTGCAGGGGATGACTTCGTTCAGCCAGGCGATGTTAGCGGGCAGCGCCGCTTCGCCTCCCACCGGGGCCGCTACCGCCAGGAGATTCGCCTCGACCGATTGAACGAAATCGGCCGCCGCGAAACCCGTGTTGCCACGGATACAGCGCGTTTCCACGGGGACCTCCGTGCACCCCGCGGAGAGGACGAAGTTTTCCAAGGCGGTCTCTTCTTCATCCTGGGTGGTCGGCTCGAGGCCGTCCGATTCACTCTGCAAGGAAGCCCGGGCCTCGTCGAAAGTGGTAACGATTCGGATAACGAACAGTCTCTCGCACGACTCGGCCGCAGCCAGACGGAAAGTCCGCTGCAAGGCTGCGCGCGAGTGATCGGAGTAGGATTGGTCCGCCACGAAGACGATGCGGCGGAGCGGTTTTGGCGTCTCCTCGGGATGGGTAAAAAGCATGACCGAACAGCCCGCTTCCCGGACAAGCCGGCGCGCCACGTTTCCCAGGAACTGATGAAAAGCCACTTCCTTTTCGAGCGCACCGGCTACGATCATGTCGATCTGGTTGTTCGCGGCGGCCCGCAAAATACTCTCAGCCGGATCGCCTTGTTCGTAGTGAATCGTCGAGTCCTGAGGCAGACCGAGCTGGCCGAGGACCTCGGCAAATTTCGAAGTGGTGTCTTCGGTGCAATCGCCTACATAAATCAGGCGCAGATCCGAGGCAAAGCGGTCCCTCATTCGCTTGGCCTCGGCCAGAACCTGCCGAAAGCGGGGAGAGAATGTGCTGGCAACGGCGATCGTGCGGTAAGACGAAGGATCTGACATGGGAACGGCCGGAGGCACTCTCCTGCATCATTCCGTTCGAGCAACTTCGGCGCACCAAATTCTCCGGCTTGATGTTCGAACTCGTTCGTTCGACCTTGAAAAGGGGAAGCTCCGCTCATGAGACGCGCGATTTATCCAGGAAGTTTCGATCCCATCACGAATGGGCACCTCGACGTGATCGAACGCGCCTCCAAGCTTTTCGATGAGGTGATCGTGGCCGTGGCCTACAACGTGGAGAAGGAGCCCCTCTTTACCCTGGACGAGCGTCTGGACATCCTGCGCGCCACCATCGGTCAGCACGCCACTGTGCGGGTTGGCCAGTTCGAAGGGCTCCTGGTTGAATTCGCCATGGCTGAGAAAGCCACCGCGGTCATCCGCGGTCTGCGCGCGGTTTCCGATTTCGAATTCGAATTTCAAATGGCCTTGATGAATCGCAAGCTGCAGGGCTCGGTCGAAACGATTTTTTTGATGCCGAAAGAGGACTACACCTATTTGAGTTCCCGGCTGGTCAAGGAAATCGCCCGGCTAGGGGGGGACGTGTCGAAATTTGTGCCGGCCGGCGTGGCCACCGCTTTGCGACAAAAATTCGCCAAATGAAAGTCCACCTGCGTCAAATACCGGCGGAAGGCCTGCATCTCGAGGGCGAGGAACCGTGTCCCCTGACGGAACTCGAAACGGATGACCTTCGATGCGGTGGACCACTCCGCTACGACATGGAGGTCGGAATTTCGGAGGGCGCGCTCTGGGGAAATGGCACGCTCATCCAACCGGTTGAGCTGCGTTGTGTATCGTGCCTGGAAAACTTCCCTTACGATATCGAGGTTCCCGCATTCGCCCTGCACATCGAAATACACGGCCCGGAGGTCATCGATCTTACCCCTGCCATGCGTGAAGATCTTCTCCTGAACATGCCGGCCCATCCTCATTGCGACCGGGACGGAACGCGCAAGTGCGAGGGCGCCACCCCAAAAAATGCCACGGCCGCGGAAAAAGAAGAACAGGAAGCCAAGCGCGAACATGACTGGGAGGCGCTGGACAAGCTGAAGATTGAGAAGCGATGAAGCGTTAAAGGGTAGAAGCGAGGGACCTTTCCCTTCGCTTCAACGCTTTACCGTTCCCCATTTGTCTTTTCACAAAAACATGCTTTCATACCGGCTGCCATGGGAGTTCCAAAACGCAAGACCTCAAAGATGCGCCTGCGCACACGTAAAGCCGCCAACCGCTGGCATGCCGCCGAGCTGAATAAATGCACGCAGTGCGGCAGCACGGTCCCGTCTCATATTGCCTGCCCTTCCTGTGGCTATTACAAGGGGCGTCAAGTCCTGACCATTAGCGGCAGCTAACGTGGCATGGGCATCCGGCCCATGATCTCCTAGACCCGCCGGCGGGAGGCCGATGCCACGCCCCTTCAGATTTTCGTTTTGCAATGCCTCCCCAAAGCTTGCATCTTTCTCCTCTGTGAAGATCGCTTTGGACGCGATGGGCGGCGACTTCGGTCCGCCCAACCTGGTGGCGGGCGCCGTGATGGCGCTTCGAGCCTACCCCCGTATCACCAAGCTTTTTCTGGTCGGTGACCAAAAAAAGATCGAGGACGAACTGAGCAAACACGACTGTAACGACAGTCGCATGGAAATTGTGCACGCCTCGCAGGTGGTGGAAATGAGTGATGGCGCCGTCGAAGCGGTCAAGCGCAAAAAAGATTCATCCGTCAGCCGGGCCGTGGATCTGGTGAAGCATGGCCAGGCCGACGCCATTGTCAGTGCCGGCCACACGGGCGCCGCCGTGGCGGCCACCGTGATCAAGCTGCGCATGCTGCCTGGGGTGGAACGCCCCGGCATCGCTGCTCTGGTGCCGACGGAAAAAAACGTTTTTGTTTTGATCGATGCCGGTGCCAATGTCGACGCCAAGCCGATGCACCTCGTGCAATACGGAATCATGGGCACGGTCTATTCGCGCCACATTCTGAACTATCAGAATCCGACGGTCGGCTTGATGTCGATTGGCGACGAAGATGCCAAAGGCAGCGGCCTAACCAAGGAAGTTTTCAAACTGCTCAAGGAGAGTTCGCTGAATTTCCGTGGAAACATTGAAGGGCGCGATCTGTTTGAGGACCCGTGCGAGGTCGTTTTATGTGACGGATTCGTGGGCAACGTTGTCCTCAAGACCTGCGAATCGATCGCGCACGCCATCTTCACCTGGCTTAAACATGAGATCACCAAGAGCCCGACCCGCATGATCGGGGCCGCTTTGGTCAAAGGCGCGTTCAAAGCCATTCACAAGAAAACCAACTGGGAAGATTACGGCGGAAGTCCGTTGCTCGGAGTGAACGGCATCTGCATCATCGCACACGGCCGCAGCACGCCTCTCGCCATTCAAAACGCTTTGCGCGTCGCCGCTGAATCGATTGAACAACAGGTGAACCCGCATATTATCGAGGAAGTCCGCCGTTATAATGAAACGACAGCCTCGCTCGAGCCCGCACTCCGCTAAAACGCTGCGCTCGGTCTCGATTATCGGCACGGGAAGTTACCTGCCGGAAAAAATCCTGACCAACGAGGACCTGTCCAAGATTGTCGAAACGTCCGACGAATGGATTACTTCGCGCACCGGCATTCGGGAACGGCGCATGGCGGCCCCCGACGAACACACCAGCGATATGGCAGCCAAGGCCGCGCTCAAGGCCATGGAGCAGGCCCAGATCTCGGCCGCTGAAATCGATCTGATCCTCGTGGCCACAGCCACGCCCGATATGCTTTTCCCGGCCACCGCCTGCTTTGTGCAGAAAAAAATTGGCGCGACCAAAGCGGCCTGTCTCGACATCTCGGCGGCCTGCGCCGGTTTTCTTTTCGGCGTGGATATCGCGCATCAATTCATCACCGCCCACACTTACGACACCGTCCTGGTCATCGGAGCGGAAAAGCTGACCTCCATCACCAACTGGACCGATCGCAATACCTGCGTGCTTTTTGGCGACGGAGCGGGCGCGGCCGTTTTAAGGCATCGCGGCGGCACTCATGGCGTCATCAGCACGCATATCGGAAGCGATGGAAACTACAGCGACATTTTGTTCATGCCGGGGGGCGGGTCGCGCTGCCCGATCACGCGCGAGAACGCGGATGATCATCTGGCCACCATCCACATGGTGGGCAAGGAAGTGTATAAGCAGGCCGTCACCGCCATGATCAGCGCGTCGAAAAAAGCGCTGGAGAAAGCGGGCCTGACCATGGGAGATATAGCCTGTGTCATTCCGCATCAGGCCAATCTGCGCATCATCGAAGCGATCGCCGATCGCTTGAAGATCCCGTTGGAAAAGTTCTACATCAATCTCGACAAATATGGAAACACCTCCGCCGCGGCCGTGGCCATCGCCCTGGACGAAGCCAACCGCAGCGGACGGATCAAAGCAGGCGACTATATTTTGATGGTCGTTTTCGGAGGAGGTCTGACCTGGGCCAGCACGGTGATTGAATGGTAGCGGAAAAGTTGATCGTTGATGGTTGAAAGTTGATAAAAAAGGACGCTCCGCGCATGGACTCTCAACAATCAAATATCAATCATCAAGTCTCTCTCATCGAGACTCACGCGCACCTCGATTATCCCGATTTCGCCAACGATTTCGACGCCGTTTTGCAACGGGCCCGTGAGGCTGGCGTTACTCGAATCGTGACCATCGGCACTTCCCTTGCGAGCAGCCAGCGGGCGGTGGAGTTGGCGGAAAAATATCCCAATATCCATGCCGTCATTGGAGTTCATCCCACCACCGCGATGGAGGCGGAAGACGATGTCATCGCGCCGTTGCGCGAGATGGCAAAAAATCCGCGCGTCATCGCCCTCGGGGAAACGGGTTTGGATTATCACCGGCTTCCCAGCGCGGAAACTGCCCGGGAAAACAAGGTGCAGGTGTTTGCACGCGCCTTGCAGGGTGAAACGGACGACGAAATTGAAGCCCAAATCGAGGATGGTGCTTACAAGGCAAGGCAGGCGGGTCTCTTTCAGCAGCACCTGGATCTGGCGGTCGAGTCGGGGCTTAATCTTGTCATCCATCAACGCGACGCCTGGGAGGATACGCTCGACCTGATGCGACCGTACGCGGGAAAGGTTCGCGGAGTTTTTCACTGTTTTGGAGGAACACTCGAGCAGGCCAACGAAGTGATCGGCCTCGGCCATCTCGTTTCTTTCACCGGCATTATCACCTTTAAGAACGGCGCGGCCGTGCGCGAAGTAGCAGCCGCTTTGCCGGCGGGCCAATTCATGGTGGAAACCGATTGTCCCTATCTCGCGCCGGAGCCCTATCGCGGAAAACGCTGCGAACCCGCGCACACTCGGACGGTGGCAGAAGCGCTGGCCAAAGCGCGCGGCGTTTCTCTCGAAGAAATCGCCAACGTCACCACGGAAACGGCCGAAGCCTTCTTTAGATTTAAACGAACATGAAGACTCAAGGTGGATCGCGACTTCCGGGCCCGATTAATTTTGGAAGGGACCAACGCACCCAGCCATCGCGCTCGGAAAGCGCGGTCCACCTGGCTCGCCTCGCGCTTTTGGCAGTCGCGCTGGCTCTTACTTCCTGCGCGACCAAGGACACGGCGCACCACATTATTATCAGCGCCAAGGATCAGAGACTCGCTCTCCTCGAAAATGGGAATTTGATCACGACCTATCCCATCTCCACCTCGAAGTTTGGTCTGGGGGATGCGCCCGGCAGTTACCGCACGCCCCTCGGCGAAATGGAGATTGCCGATAAAGTCGGCGACGGCGCGCCCTCTGGCGCAGTCTTCAAGGATCGCCGCCGGACCGGCGAAGTGGTGGGGGTCGATGCGCGAGGACGCGATCCCATTGTCACGCGAATTATCTGGCTGCGCGGCCGGGAGCGGCAAAACGCAAGGGCTTTTGCCCGTAATATTTATATTCACGGGACCCCGGAGGAGCGAAACATCGGCCGGCCCGCCAGCTACGGCTGCATCCGGATGCGGTCTAACGATGTCATCCAACTTTACAGCCTTGTCGGAAATGGAGCGCGAGTCACCGTTGCTGGCCGTCCGTTGGAAGAGCTTCTTTCACCGCAGCCGTCCATCGACCCGTCTCTGCTACAGTTAAATCGCGCCAGCATGAATCTGCATTGATTCGCTAGCTTCGCCGACCGAGGGATATTCGTTAGGCGACCTGCCTATCAGCCGTTCGGCGGGAGGACGTTTTTTTCGTCGGCCTGCAGGTCGAAAGCCGTGACATCGCAGGAGCAGATCACGGAATCGGGCCAGAGAGCGGCGCGTAAAGCCAAAAGCTGTCGTTTTTTTTGAACCGCAACTGGACCGGGACTAAAATCCCGGACTAAGGCCGACGTGATCGCAGCGATGTAGTTGCTTAGAACCTCTTCTTTAGAGCAAGATACCAAAACCGTCCTCTGGGACTACCGGTCGTGGTGTCGTACCCTCCGACGGTAGGTCCCGCGAGCCCGTTTGTGGGCGCGCCTGCGACAAAGGGCGGTTGCTGATCAGTTACGTTAGTCAGGCCAACCGTAATGGTTGTGTTCTTCAGCCACCCTTGCCAGGTAGATAGATTGTATTCAGCCGTCGAGAGCGGCATGCCATTCCCATCTTTGCCTTCGCTATTTTTGATTTGCTTTGAGTCGCTGTCAGCCAATCCTGGAACGTCAGCAAGTGTCGATCGCTGCGGGTGGAAAGTGTAGCTGACCAAGAGGTCGAGGGTGACCCACTCACGCACCTTCCGATTGTTCGAGTCGGACTCAAAGCCTGGTACGTCCCAGTACTGTCCGACATAATGGACGGTGGCTCCGGCAGCGAGGCCACCGAGCCAAGAAGTGCGTGGGCCATCATAGAACAAGCTGCCGTACCAGCGGTTGTGCGTGAAGTTGCCGCCACCGAGCTGCCCCATGAAGCCACCGCCGAACTTCCCGACTACATTGACGAACGGAGCCCCCGGGAAAGGCTGTAGCCTGACGTCGGCCAGGTATGTGCCGTTGAAAGTGGCGGTAACCCGGCCCCAGTCTCCGTGGCCAAGGCGGGCGGTTTCAAATGTCTCTGTCACTTCGTAATCGATATAGGATTGGATGAAGCGGCCGACGTTTAGCTCAGGGCTGTTTACGAGAGTGATGCGGTTTCCCAGACTCGGCGCCCGTACCACGAGGCCGGGATAATCCGATTCATGTTCAACGATGAACCCGGGGCCTAAGATGGTTTGAAAACCGCGGACATCCAGGTATCCATAGTCCACTGAGATAGTCAGGCCTTGCAACGCGTGCCACCACGTTTCGGGGGTGAGCACTCCACCAAAGGTATGCTCATACCCGAATTCCGGCTGTAGCTGCGGATTGCCCGAGAAATGGACTTGGGTTTGATAGGCAGAATTAAGCATCGGGTCAAAAACAAATCCGTAAAACTGAAACCCGGTGTTATAGAGATCGCTGAGTGTTGGAGCATGAAAGGCTTCAATGTAGGAGGCCCGCAGAGTTATTGGCACGGGCGAACCGCCTAATGGTTGCCACCGGATCGAAAACTTCGGTCGTTCGGTCGTGCCGAAATCGCTGTAATCTTCGAAGCGCTCGGCGTAATCGAATTCCAGACTGTGGAAACCGGGAATGTTCCAGGTTGGGCTGATGATTGGCACTCGCAATTCCCAGTAAAGAGACCACGAGCTTCGGTCTCCATGAACGGGACCGAAAACTCCCTCGCCCGTCGTGATCTGGCCTGAAGCACTTAACGGGTCTGGTTCTCCGGAGATCTTATTAGTTAGGTGAGAAGTGCCGACGGCAAAGGAGGCTGGCCCGGCCGGCAGAGTCATTAGGTCGCCGTTCAAGGCAAAGTCCTCCGTTAGGAGCGAAACAGAGCCAGCCTGACTAATTGTCGTGAAAACGTGATCTATCACGTACTGGCTATTTTTATTAAGACCAAACGGGTTAAAAGCTGTTGCCGGATTGCTGTCCAGCAACGCTGCGCGCAGAGCCTTGTTATTTACCGCACCGCCGATGCGATCCTCGCGGTAATCTTCATTCCAGCGGACGGCGGCTTCCCATTGCCACGTCTTGAACAAGTCGGCTACGTTCGTTAACGCCGCCAAAGTACCGCGCAGCCCGCCGGTAAAAGCCCTGTTGTCGGTGGAGATTTTGTCGGTTTGAGGAGCTTCTAAGCCCTGGTAGAAGGCGTTGGTAGTAAACCCGGTCCCTGCAGGAGCGGCGCTCGCCTGAGACTTCGGAAAGACAGGATCAGAGCCGCCGGGCGAGACGTAGTCAGGGACGGTAAATGGATTGAACGCGTTTTGAATCGGCACGCTGAGCGTAAAGCCACTAATGCCAAACGGATGAGTCGCGTCCGTCCACACGTCGGGCAAAAACGGGGTAGCAGGCCTTGTGCTATCCCAGAACTGGCGAAAGTATTTGAAGTCTGCGAAGACTGTTAAGAATTTAGCGCAGATATCGCGATCGAAGGATCCATACAAGTATTGCCGATCCGTTGGGGCGACGACCGCGGTACTTGGCGAGAAGTCATAGAGTTGATGCTCCCGCGAAACGCTTTGGAGCGGGACGTACTCAGGGTCGCTGGCAACGTTAGGATAAGCGTGCGGCGTTGGCGTCTGCACTCCGCCATTCAAGGCGCGCTGATAGAGGAAGCCACCGACGTGGCCGGCGAAGAACGGAGTGCGAAGGTCGATCCCACCCCGGTTTGTGTAATCGGCCGTGCTCGTTATATCGATATCACGTCCAAAGATACCCGCCTGATTAAAATAGCCGGCGTAGACAACGATGTTGGTCTTGTCGTCCCCCGTACCGGCGAGCACGTAGCCAATTTCCTGGCCCATGTCATTAGCAGAACCGAGGTTCGTGTTCCCATAACTTGAGTAGAGTTCCACACCTCGAAACCGGTGGATCAGGAACACGTTAACAACACCGGTCACGGCATCGGTGCCGTAGACGGGCGAGGCGCCGTCCTTTAAAACGTCTATATGATCGATTAATCCGAGCGGGAACTGGTTGAAGTCCGGCGAGAACCCGTCGAGACCATTATTCGCAATTCGACGGCCATCTTGTAAAACGAGCGTATCTTTGGGGGCGATTCCGCGCAGGTCGATCCGCGTGGTGGCGTCGTTATTTTCATTGGCACCAAAGCCGGTGGCGGAAGGAATTTTCTGGATCAAGTCGCTCGGTGTCCGTGCGCCCAGCCGGTCGATGTCCTCCCGATGATAGGTGTCTACCGGGTTCGGGCCAACTTCGTTTGCCGTCGGAATATTGGAGCCGGTCACGACTACCCGCTCAGCCAGCGCTTCGCCGTTCGCTGTCATACCGGCATCCTGCGCGACCGCTGCGACACAGGAAGCAAACGCACACGCGACCGCACAACTGCGGATGAACATCACGCCCTGGTCTAGCAAGTTGCCAATGCCGGCACAAGCGCGCTCTTACTGATGCTTGGATTCGACGCGGGCGAGAATGGAGATAAAACGGGGATCGGACCGAAGCGAAGCCCACTTCCCATCGCTCGGAAGAAACGTCATGTGCGGATCACGCTCCTCAATGCCCTTTTCCAGCCAGGTAAACGCTGCATCAGTGTGCCCTAACGCATGATGGATAAGGGCAATACTCCACGGCGGCACATAACGTTCCGCCGCTTGCTGAGTCAACTCATCGAGTGTGGCTTGCGCCTTCGCCCTTTCGCCGGTGATCGCCCACACATATGCGCGCGTGCTAACCGCTTCGGAGTTTCCGCGACTGCCGGTGACCGCGGCGTCGAGCTCCGCCAGTGCCTCTGCGTACTTCTGTTGCCTCAGGTAGAAGTCACCCAGGAAAAGATGCGCGAGAAAGAAGTCCGGATTGAGCTCAAGCGCGTGTTGCAGGTATTCCAGCGCTTCAGGTTGGCGCCCCATGGCCAGGAGAAGGGTTCCGCCAATGGCACTAATCGGCGGCGACACCGGATCGATTTGCCGCGCGCGTTTGACCGCGGCAATCGCTTCATCCACCCGACCGGCTTCGGCCAACGAACCCGCGAGCACGAGATACCCGAATGCGAGATTCGGATTCAGTTCGAGCGCGCGCCTCGCCTCGCTTTCGGCGCCGGCCTCGTCCCAATCGAACCAGCTTTTGACGAAGGAGAGTGTGATGTGCGGCTCGGCCAGCGAAGGATCGAGCTCGATCGCCTTCCGCGCGGCGGCACTGGCTTGAGGGAAATTGTCTTTCGGCCGCAAATCACCGGTCATGGCCAGAGTGCGATACGCGTCGCCGAGGCCGAAGTAGGCGAGCGCGTAGTTTGGGTCTAAAGCGATCGCCTGCTCGAAGTAGCCGATGCTCTTTATGATCTCGGGCGGAGCGAGCTTGGCCCAATGGAATCTTCCCGTCAGATAAAGCTGATAGGCGTCGAGGTTCTCCGTGTAACGCTTTGTCAGGCGCTTTTGTTCTTCGGGATTGAGCCGCAAGGCCAGCGCCTCAGCGACTTTCTGCGAGATGGTGTCCTGTACGGTGAAGACATCGGTGAACTTCTCATCGTAGGTCCCGCTCCAGGGCGAAGAACCGTCCGCTACGTTAATCAGCCGCACCGTCACCCGCAGGCGGTCGGCGACTCGCTGTAGGGTACCTTCCAGCACGGAGCTCACTCCAAGCTTGCGTCCCGCTGCAACTGGATCACTGCCGGCGAATGCTTGCACCGACATAAGCGACGGAACGATGATGCCGCTGCTGCCGCTGAGCTTCGTGATCAGCGTATCGGCCATCCCCATTTCCAACACTGGGGCGCTTGCCGCGGCCACGAGCGGTTTGAACGGCAGGATGGCGATGCTCTTGGAGAAGGCGAGCGGTTTGGCGCGCCAGCATGTCGTTAGGCCTACAATAACAAGCGCAAGCGCAAGCGCGCCTAACGATCCCAACAAAACCCGGCGGCGCCGCTGCAAGGCCGCGCGGCTTTCCAGCGCCGCATGCGCCTCGTGCTTGCGTTTGAACTTCTCCGGCAATTCCGGGCTCCCGGCCTCACCATCAAAGAAATTAACAACCTCGATGATCACGCCGTGCTTCACTTCGCATTCGCCGAGGTCGTAAAGGTGCGCCTGCCAGTGTTCGTACTGCCCGAGGTCGTCGGCCACGCGCTTCGAAAGGAGAATTTGTCCGGCGTCGGCGCAGTCCATCACCCGCTGCGCCATGTTGATGCCCGCGCCGGTGACATTCGTTCGATCGTTTACATCATGCACTACATCGACCGGGCCGCTGTGCACACCCATTCGCACAGGCAGCTGCGGCAACTCCTTCAACCGACGGCCGATCTCCATGGCGCATTTCACTGGCGCATCGGGACTGGTAAAAAATACCAGCGCCATACCATCACCCGTGGGCAGGCGCACCAGCTTGTCGGCCGCTTCGGCTGCGCGGAATTGCTCGGTCGCGCGGACTATCTCATTGAGCAAGCGCAGCGACTCCGTTTGACGATTCGCCGGCAGCTTGGTGTAGCCAACAATGTCGATGAACAGAACGTGGCCAATCTCGAGCCGTGAATCCTTGGTCGTGTCAGCCGCCATAAACTCCGCTTCGGACTACGTTAGGAGTCGAAGCCGGTGACGCTGCTTCAATGGTAGCCGGCACACTTTGCACGCACGACTTGTAACAGGAAAAGGCCAGATGGGAAGAGTCTTACCCCGGCATGTCTTCCGAGATGTGGCGGGCGGGAAAACAAGGTATTGGAGTTCGCGCAAAAAAAGCGCGTCCCGAAACTGCCGATGGGAGAAGGTGGCGCTCGCCGCGGCGAGCGAATCAACCACGACACAACCGAGACGCTTGCGCCACCTTGCTCGTTTACCCGTCTATCCTTCCTGAACCGCCATTAATCGCGCGAGCACAGCGCGCTGCGCCGCGATCAACTGGCCGATTCCCTTGCGCGACAAGGCCAGCATTTGATCGAGCTCCGATTGGGCGAAGGTTGCTTCCTCGCCTGATCCCTGGACCTCGACCAACTCGCCGTCTTCCGTGGCGACGAGGTTGAAATCGACGCTTACGTTTTTGTCTTCCTCGTAATTCAAATCGACCATGGCCTCGCCCCTGAGCACGCCGGCGCTCACCGCCGCCACCAATTTTCGCAGAGGCGGTTCCGGCACCCTTTTGTCAGTGGCAAGTTTTCGACAGGCGATCGCCACCGCCAGGCTCGCGCCGGTGATGGCAGCCGTCCGGGTCCCGCCGTCCGCCTGGAGAACATCGCAATCGACCCACATGGTGCGCGAGCCCAGTTTTTCCAGGTCGACTACCGCGCGCAGGGAGCGTCCGATCAAACGTTGAATTTCCGTGCTGCGGCCATCCAGCCGCCCTTTCGTAATGTCGCGCGGCTTTCGCGTGAGCGTGGCGTAAGGCAGCATCGAGTATTCCGCGGTCAACCAACCTCCGGTCACGCCCTGCTCCTTCATCCAGCGCGGGACGCTCTCTTCGATCATGACCCCGCAGATGACGCGGGTATTCCCCATGGCCACCAGAACGGAGCCGCCGGCGTGCGGTGCTATGTTTAACTCGAAAGAGACGGGTCTGATTTGGTCGGCGGCGCGACCGTCAAGGCGTGGCATGGAGGAAGGTAACCTCCAAATTCCAACATCCAAGCACCAGTCAATCTGCCATCGCCGATATGCAAATAGTCCTCACCCTATTGGATCCTGCGGCTTGGAGGAGGTCTGCTCGCCAAATCCTTCGGAGTTGAAGCTTGGTATTTTGAACTTTTACCCACGGCCCAGAAAAAAAGTGGAAAAATGTGCATTCGTGCGATTGACGGTTGGCCGGAGTGCGTTATTTTGTTCGTCCCGCTGGCCGCGGGCACCGCGTGAAAACGGTGATGTTCTTGTACATTTTGGGACTGCAAATTGACTCAATTTTGTCCCGGCCATGAGAGACGGAAGGTGAAAACCGGTTCGTCATCAAAGTCGGAGGCGAAAGTGAGCCTTTTTTTTGTCCGAAATGTGCGGAAACGCTGGTTCTTTGACATCTACATACAGGGTAGTAAGAAAATACAACTTTTTAGAGCTGAGTCTGAAATAGAA
>JBBRQE010000094.1:0-13134 GCA_038226905.1 Chthoniobacterales bacterium
CGAACGAGTTCCACGCCCGAGAGTGGAAGCGTGATGAACGGTACGTTGAAAGGATTCATTCGGCGCGGGCGAACTGGCACGGCGCACCGGTGTCAGCACGGACACTTTGCGTCACTACGAACTTAAGGGTGTGATCAAACGCCCGCCGCGGCTGGCTAACGACTATAGCAGTTATCCGCCTGAGTCTCTACGCCGGGTAAATCTCATCCGGCGTTCCCTGGCGATTGGCTTTACCCTTGAGGAGCTGGCCGGGATTCTCCGGGTGCGAGACGCGGGGGGGGGGCGCCGTGCCGCAAAGTGCGCGAGCTCGCGGCGGGCAAGCTAAAGTCTATAGACGAACGTCTGCGAGAGCTGAGGGCGTTACGCGCGGAACTTCGCGCCGTGCTCAAGGACTGGGACATCCGTCTGGCGAAAACGCCCACGCATCAGCGTTCGAGTTTACTTGAAAGCTTGAGTCTGCCCGACATCAACCGACCGAAACGCCTTTCGCATTTTACCACCACCGCAAAAACAAAGAGCAAACGAAGGACTACATGAAACTACCAATAATTATTGCCCTTATCCTGGGCAGCCTCGCCAGCATGCACGCACAGAAAGAGGAGAATTCGTCGATGGCGGATTGCCCGATGATGAAGGATCACGCCGCCATGAACGAACGCGGCGACAAGGCCATGGGATTTTTGCAGAATAAAACCACGCATCACTTTCGCCTGGCTGAAGATGGCGGAGCGATCGAAGTCTCAACCAACGATCCGAACGACGAAGCCAGCCGCAGCGAAATTCGCGGACACCTCGGGCATGTAGCCAAAATGTTCGAGCACGGCAATTTCGACATTCCGAAGCTGGTCCATGGCAGAATGCCCGACGGCGCGGCGGTGATGGAGCAGCAGAAGGCGAACATCAGTTATCATTACGAGCCGACGAAGGTCGGCGGTTTGGTGCGGATCCGGACGAGCAATCCCGCAGCCTTAAAAGCGGTCCACCAGTTTCTCCGTTTTCAGATCACCGAACATAAGACAGGCGATAGCACGGAGATGGGAGAAAAGTCTTAGCTAAGAGTGCGTCCACCGCACTCGCGCCGCCATTTACTCCGTGCGCAGCGCCGCCATTGGACTGATGCGTGTGGCGCGGCGCGCGGGCAGCCAGGTGGCGAGTAAAGTGGCCGCCGCGATGACGATGGGCGCAACGGTAAAGGCAAGCGGGTCGAGCGCGCCGACGTCGTAGAGCATTCCGCTGATGAGCTTGCCCGTTCCCACCGCCAGCAACACGCCCAGCAACACTCCGCTGACCAGCATGATGGCGCCTTCGCGCAGGATCATCCACTGCACTGTGCCGCGCTGCGCGCCCAGAGCCATGCGGATACCAATTTCCCGCGTGCGACGCGCCACCGAGTATGCTTTTACGCCATAGATGCCGACCGTCGCGAGGATCAGGGCAAGGCCGCCGAAGATACTGAACAAAACTGCGCCCGCGCGCACGATCCAGAGTTCGATATTGCCATCAAGATGTTGCGCGAACGTTTTCAGACTCAATACCGGAACGGCCGGATCGACTTCCCGCACCGTCCGACGAATGAGGTCGGCGGTCGCGGCCGTATCGCGGCCGGCGTTAGGCGCGAATTTGATTTGAAAGAAAACATTGCTCTGGAAACCGCCGGCAAAGGGAAGGTAGAGGGTGCCGCCCGGATTTTTTTCAAACAAATCGTTGCGCGCGTAGGGTACGATCCCGACAACCTCGATCGGCGCCTTCGTCTCCCCGCCGCCTCCCTTCTTCTGTGCCAAATCCTTTTCCGCAAACTGAATTCGCTGGCCCAGCGCGTCGCCCTCGGGCCACAGCTTTTTGGCCAGCACTTCGTCGATGATGGCAACCTGCGGCGAAGTTTGATGCATCGCTTCCGCCATGGTGAAGGCGCGACCGCGCAGCAGGGGCAGGCCCACCGCTTCAAAATAGGCCGCGCCCACGCTGTTCCAGCTCGCCTTAAACGCGAGACCTTCCGCGGCCGTGGCCGGCCTGGCGTCGGGCGCGGGATTCACTTCGCCTCGCTGCACCGATTTGTCGAGGGAGATCATGCCAAAAGGCACAGTGGAGGAGATACTGGCCCGTTCCACACCGGGCAGGGCCGCCAGACGTTCTTCGAGCGTGAGATACAAATCATGGGCGCGGGTCTGGTCGTAGGTCGCGAGGCTGGCATCGACTTCCAAAAGGTAATTCGAACTGGTCCGCAAACCGGTGTCGACGGCTGCTGCCTGGCCCGCGCCGCGCAGAAAGAGAGCAGCCGCCGTGAGCAGCGCGAGCGAGAGTGCAATCTGCAGAACGACCAGAGGGTTGCGTGGCAAAAACTTCCAGCGCCTAACGAATTTGTCTTCACCCGCCTGTTCCTTTAAATCGCCAATGACGGCGGCTTTCGACAACTTGAGCGCCGGCCCCAGCGCGAAGGCAAAGGTTCCGAGAAGACAAAAGGCAAAAGTGGCCGCGAGCACCGGCCCGCTAAGGCCTCCCTGCCAGACGAGGTCGATCGGCATTTTTTTGCCTAACGAAGCCACGAGAAGATCGGAGGACCAAAGACCCAGGAACAGACCGAAGACTCCGCCGGCCAGCGCGAGAACAAAACCCTCGACGAGCAGTTGGCGCACGATCCGCCAGCGACTGGCACCCAGAGCAAGCCGGATGGCGATTTCCTTACGCCGGGCCGCGCCGCGCGCCAGGAGCATGTTAGCCAGATTCAGACAGGCGACCAGCAGCACGACACCGGACATTCCAAAGAGCAGCGGCGCCAATCGTTTAATATTGGTGCCACTGGATGGGCTCGTGCTCATGGAAAAACGAGAAAGCTGTTCCAGCATGAACGTTTGATCTTTCTGCTCCACCGGCCAGGTTTGCTCGAGGCTCGCGGCCAAAGTGTTCAAGGCCGGGGCAGCCGCCACAGCCGTCATGCCCGACCTCAGCCGGCCGACGATCATGAACTGCCGACCTGCGCGATCGTCCATTTTCCCCTTGTTTTCCGTCTCGAAATCGTTCGCGACCTGATCGTAAACGCCGAGTGGCAACCAGATTTCCGGCGCAAAGATCTGGGTGGTACCGGTGAAGCCCGGCGGGAGAATTCCGATCACGGTGAACGGGCGACTGTCGACCAGGATGGTGGAGCCCAGCATCGCGGGATTGAGTCCTTCCTTCTTCCAATAGTTGTAGGACACGATCGCGACCGCCGAATCACGGCCGGGCGTTTCCTCCTCGGCCCGGAAGGGGCGGCCTTGCATGGGCATGACTCCGAGGACGGAGAAATAATTGGCACTGACCACGTCGGTGAACGCGCGACGCGTGCTGCCCTTGTCGCCCAGGCCGACCATGGCGAGGTTGTGCGCCATCACGCCGGAGAAGACGCTGTTTCGATCACGGATATCGAGGTAGGTCGGATACGAAAAACCACGGAAGGTCTTCGGGTTTTTCCTATCCTGCGAGAAAACCTGCGTGATCTCGCTCGCCTTCGCGTAATGCGGCGGCTGAAAGAGCAGGGTGTTCATCAGACTGAAGATGGCCGTGTTGGCGCCAATCCCGAGCGCGAGGACAATGATGGCCGCCGCCGTGAAGGCGCGGGCCTCGACCAACTGTCGAACGGCGAATCGGAAGTCGTGCAGCATATCAATGGGATGCTGTGAGGGACCGATTTGGATTCAACCAGTGCCTAAGATTCTATCGAAAAGAGTTCTCTGTGCATCGCTAAAGCGTCCCTCAAAGTTAACTTGGACCGCCATCGACGGCGCGGTGCCCTCCAGGTCGAGAGCGTCCACATCCGTGTAACACGCGGTTAATTCCTCCGCCTGGCCGTTTGCGTTCTTGATCATTCTTGCCCCGTCTGCTAGAAGGACGACCGTTTGTACCGAACCGACCATGATCCGCCTGTCTCCATCCCCATTACATGATGCTGATTTTGAGCATGACGCTTGCGGGGTAGGCTTCATCGCGAAGATCACGGGCGAGCGCAGCCACGATGTCATCCGGCGCGCGCTGGCCGCGCTCAAAGGCCTGGCGCACCGCGGTGCCATCGACGCGGATGCCATCACCGGCGATGGCGCCGGAATCCTGACGCAGATCCCCGTGGCGTTACTCCGTACTTTTTTGGCGGAGGAAGGCAAGACCCTCGGCCGCGACCAGGATCTGGGGGTGGGAATGTTCTTTCTGCCGCGCGATCAGAAGGGGGAGCAGGCCACTCTTCGTCGCATTGTGGAAGAGGCCGTCGCCGAGCAGGGGCTGAATTGGCGGGGCTGGCGCGCGGTGCCGGTCGATGGACGCGGTCTTGGCCGCAAAGCGCTGGAAACGCAGCCGTTGATTTTGCAGGCCCTGGTCTCTCGTGTGGAAACACTGGCGGACGAAGATTTTGAGCGGCGCATGTTTCTGGTGCAGAAAATTTCGGAACGGCGCGCGGGCGAAGAAAAAATCGACGGATTCTACGTTTGCTCCTGTTCCTCCCGGACAGTCGTTTACAAAGGGCTTTTCAATGCGCCGCAGCTGCGCCGGTTTTATGGCGACCTGAAATCTCCAGAGTTCACTTCGTCCTTCGCCATTTTTCATCAACGCTACTCGACCAATACCTTCCCCACATGGCATCTGGCACATCCGTTTCGCATGCTGGCGCACAATGGCGAGATCAATACCATTCGCGCCAATCGCAACGTCATGCGGGCGCGCGAACATTCGAGATCACAGGGCGTATGGGGCGATCAGATCGATAACCTGCGGCCCTTTGTCGCGCCCGGCGGCAGTGACTCCGCTTCGTTCGATAACGCGTTGCAACTACTCACGGTGGGGGGGCGCTCGCCCTTGCACGCCGCCACTATCATGATGCCGCCCGCGTGGGAGAACGATCAGTCGGTCTCGGCCGAGGCCGCCGCTTTCTTCCGTTATCACGCCTGCATGATGGAACCGTGGGACGGCCCGGCCGCCATTGTTTTTACCGATGGCCGTTACGTCGCCGCAGCCCTTGATCGCAACGGCCTGCGCCCGGCGCGTTACAAGATTTACGACGACGGATACATCATCCTGGCGAGCGAGGCAGGCCTCGTGCACGATTTTCCCGGGCAGGTCGTGAGGACCGGCCGGCTCGGCCCCGGCCGCATGATTGCGGTCGATCTGCAGGAGAAAAAATTCCTGGATGACGAGCAGGTAAAAAACCTCGTTACCCACGATCAGGATTTCGGCGCATGGTGCGATGAACACCTGATCAGCCTGCGCGCGGTCGCGCCGGAAACGCCGGAAGCAGTGGACCAAACGGTGCCGGCCCCCAGCGTGACTGAGCAGATCGCCTTCGGGTATGATCTGGACGAGCGCGAGTTGATCCTGACGTCGCTCGCGGAAGGCAAGGAACCCACCTCCTCGATGGGGGACGATACGCCACTCGCCGTCCTTTCGCGGCGGCCGCGCCTTCTCTACACCTATTTCAAGCAACTCTTCGCGCAGGTGACAAATCCGCCGATCGATTCGATCCGCGAGCGTTCCGTCATGTCCCTGCGGATGTTCCTCGGTGGGCGGCTCGGGCTCTTCGATAAGGTTCCGAACGCGCCGGGGTTCGCCGAACTCGACTCTCCTGTACTAACGGCCGGTGAAGTGGCTGCGCTTATGGAAGCGCCGGCTTTCCGCGGATGCGTTCTTCGGCTGGGAGTTTTCTTCGACGTGGCGGATGGGCCGAGCGCACTCGAACCGGCCCTGTGCCGCCTCCGTGCGGATGCGCTGGCCGCGGCCAGGGATGGCGCGCGAGTGGTGCTTTTGTCAGACCGTGGGGCCACCGAAAAGCGGGCGGCAATTCCCATGCTGCTGGCCGTGGGGGCCGTGCATCAGGAGCTCGTGCGAGCGGGTCTTCGCCTGGATTGCGACATCCTGGCGGAAACCGGAGAAGCGCGTGATGTGCATCAAGTGGCCACGCTCATCGGATTCGGCGCGAACGCCGTGCACCCATGGCTGGCGCTTGAGGTGGTGGCGGATCTGGCCGCCAGCGGGCGCACCTCCGAACCGACCACGCCGGAACGGGCCCGCGCCAATTACCTCAAGAGCCTGAACGCCGGCCTTCTCAAGGTCATCGCCAAGATGGGTATTAGCACGGTGCTCAGTTATCGCGGCTCGCAACTTTTTGAAGCGCTCGGCATTGGCAGCGAGGTGATGGACGATTGCTTTACCGGCACGCCCTCGCCCATCGGCGGAATTGCCTATCGCGAAATCGCGGAGGAAACGTTGCGCCGTCATCTGAGCGCCTTCCCCGAAACCGAAGTACGCCGGGAAGAGGGCACGGCGGAGAGCAAGCTCGAGTTGCATCGAGAGGGGTATTATCAGCCCAACAAAAAAGGCGAAGGCGAATTCCATGGTTGGAACGCGAAAGTCGTGTCCGCCATGAACAAATTTACGCGCGCGCCGGCGGAAAATTTTGACGGATGGCGCGCGGCCGCGGACGAGCATCAGCCCATGGCTCTGAAGGATCTCCTGAAGTTGCGCATCGGGTTGCGGCCTCCCATCGATGTCGAAGAAGTGGAACCGGTCGAGGAGATCCGCCGAAGGTTCACCACGGCCGGCATGTCGTTAGGCGCGCTTTCCCCCGAGGCGCATGAAACGCTGGCCATCGCCATGAACCAGATCGGCGGAAAATCCAATTCGGGCGAGGGCGGCGAGGACCCGGCGCGCTATTCCATTCGTCCCAACGGCGATTTGGCGAACTCCGCCATCAAGCAGGTGGCGAGCGGTCGCTTCGGCGTCACGGCGGAATACCTGGTCAATGCCAAGGAGATCGAGATCAAGATGGCCCAGGGGGCCAAGCCGGGTGAAGGCGGGCAGTTGCCCGGCCACAAGGTGTCGCCCTTGATCGCGCGGCTCCGTTTCAGTACCCCGGGCGTCACGCTCATCTCGCCACCCCCTCATCACGATGTCTATTCCATCGAGGATCTGGCTCAGCTCATCTTCGATCTCAAGGAGGTTAATCCCCGCGCGAAAGTTTGTGTCAAACTGGTCGCCTGTTCCGGGGTCGGCCCCATCGCCGCCGGCGTGGCCAAAGCCTACGCCGACGTCATCCTCATCTCCGGTCACGAAGGCGGCACGGGCGCTTCCCCGACCGCCTCCATCAAAAACGCCGGCTCCGCCTGGGAGATTGGCGTAGCCGAGGCGCACCAGGTTTTGATGATGAACGGCCTGCGCAATCGCGTCGTCCTGCGCACCGATGGCGGGATGAAGACGGGGCGCGACATCGTGGTGGCGGCCATCCTGGGGGCGGAGGAATTCAACTTTGGCACGGCTGCCTTAATCGCAGCGGGCTGCGCCATGTTCCGCGTCTGCCACTTGAACACGTGTCCCGTGGGCGTGGCGACACAGCGCGAGGATCTGCGGGCCAAATTCCGCGGCAAACCGGAGAACGTGATCAGTTTCTTCAACGGGGTGGCGGAAGACGTCCGCCAGATCCTGGCCTCGCTGGGAGCCGGTTCCCTCAATGAAATTATCGGACGCACCGAATTGCTTTCGCAAATCGACGACCCGGCCAATCCCAAAACGCGTTTGCTCGATCTCTCCCGTTTGTTGCACAACGTCGATCCGAGCGGCGAAGCGGACCGGTATCACACGCGCGAACGCAACGAACGTTTCGGCTCCGAGGGATTGCTCGATTCCACCATTGTGCAGGAAGCGCGCGACGTCATTCTCGGGAAATCGGTCAGACTCGTTAGGCATTATCCCGTGACCAATTCAAATCGCGATATTGCCACTCATCTTTCCGGACAGATCGCCTACCAGCGCGGTGACAAGGGACTGCCCGCCGGGGCGCTTGACCTCTCCTTCACCGGCAGTGCCGGCCAAAGTTTCGGCGCGTTTTTGGTGGAAGGCGTGCGGCTCACCCTGCGCGGTGAGGCTAACGACTACGTGGGCAAAGGCATGAGCGGCGGCGAAATTATCGTGCGACCGAAGCCCGAAGAAACGTTCGAATGGCAGACCAACTGCATCGTCGGCAACACCTGCCTCTACGGTGCGACCGGCGGCTCCCTCTTTGCGGCGGGCTGGGCGGGCGAGCGTTTCGCGGTGCGCAACTCCGGAGCGACGGCCGTAATCGACGGCGTCGGCGATCACGGGTGTGAGTACATGACCGGCGGCGTCGTCGTGGTATTGAACCGTATCGGCAAGAATTTTGCGGCCGGCATGAGCGGCGGCCTGGCCTTCGTGCATGACGAACGCGGTGTCTTGCCGGAAAGGCATAACGCGGAAATGTCGAAGCTAGAACGTCTTCATAATCCCGAAGAGATCGATAGTCTGCGGCGCCTGATCGAACGCCATGCGGCTTACACGGAGAGTGCTTACGCAAAGGGATTGGTCGAGGCCTGGAGCACAACCATCGAACGCTTCTGGAAGGTTATTCCCCATCCGCCGAGCGCCGATCTGGCCAAACCCTTTCTCCGGTTTGAGACTTTAAAAGTGATCGCGGCGTGACAGCCTCGACCGCAAGCCGCTTCCTTTTCCAAATCCGTGAGGAGTAAAGTACTGGTAGCGGAGGACGACCCGGGCGTGTTGCGCCTGATCAGCAGCAATCTCAAACGCGCCGGGTTCGCGGTCAGCGAAGTCACTCATGGCGATGAGGTGATGCCGCGCGTCTTTTCCACCATGCCCACTTTGCTGGTGCTCGACGTCATGTTGCCGGGGCTCTCGGGATTCGAAATCTGCCGCATTCTCAAGGGCGATTCCCGGAGCAGCCGTATCCCGATCATCATGCTAACGGCCAAGGCGCAGGAGCAGGATCGTGTCCATGGCCTCGAAATCGGGGCGGACGATTACGTGACAAAGCCTTTCAGTCCGCGCGAACTGGTGCTGCGGGTGCAGGCGCAGGTGCGAAAGTTTCCGGGACACCACGAATCGGCCGACACGCTGCAGTTAGGCGAGATTGTCATCGACCGGGAGGAACCGGCCGCACGGGTGGCGGGGCGTCAGCTGGCCCTCACGGCCACCGAATTCAAACTGCTCACTCTCCTGATGGAGCGGGCGGGCCGTGTGCAGAGCCGCGATCGACTCCTGACCGATGTCTGGGGCTACGAGAAGGCTATCGAGTCGCGCACGGTGGATATTTACATTACGCGGCTCCGCGGGAAATTAGGCCGGGCGGCGGCGCATCTCGAGACGGTCCGCGGTTTTGGCTATCGCATGGTGGAGATCCCGGGGAAATGAATCCGCCGAGCCGGGCCGGGCACGGCACGGATAGTTGGCCTGCCGTGCTGGCCTGCATTCGCGAGGGCATACTTCTGGTAAAGGCCGATGGCACCATTCAATTTGCCAACGATCCCTGCCTGCGCCTTTTCCATTTGCCAGCCGATGTGATCGGCCAACCGCTCTCCACCGCCCTGTCCGAGCCGAGCATCGAAGCCCTGGCCAATGCCACCTTCAGTGGCGATGAAACTCAGGAGCAGGAAATCATGATTACTCGAGCCGGCAGAGCGCGCTCCCTCTCCGTCCGGGCAAGTAAATTGGAGGATATCTCCCCGGGGGAGACCGGGGCGGTCCTGGTCTTTCAGGACATCACAGAGCAACGAGCCCTGGAAAAGATCGGCAGTAATTTCGTGGCCAACGTCTCACACGAATTGCGCACACCGGTCTCTATCGTGGCGGGCTACATTGAAAATCTGGCTGATTTTCCGAGAATGCCGCGGGCCGAGCAGGTCGAAATCTTCGGGATCATGCAGGAGCACGCGACCCGCCTGAAAGCACTGCTGGACGACCTGCTCACCCTCGCCTTTCTCGAATCACACAGGGATGTCCTCAACTACGCTGATCTCGATCTCGGACAGTTTTTCGACCGCCTCGCCAAGGATTGGCAAACCGCCCTGGCGGGCAAAGAGATGACCGTGGTGCTGGAGGTGGCGGAGGATGCACGCATCATCCCGGTCGACCGGTTTCGTTTCGAACAGGTCATTCATAATCTCTTCGACAACGCCTTCAAATACACACCTAACGAAGGGCGCATTCGAGTGCGCACCGCTCGGGCGAATGGGACTCACCTCGAAATTACGATTGAAGACAACGGAGCCGGCATCCCGCAGGAAGATTTGCCTCATATTTTTGAGCGCTTCTACCGGGTCGACAAGGCGCGCAGCCGCAAATACGGGGGAGCGGGCCTCGGATTATCCATCGTGAAACACATTGTGGCTCTGCACGGCGGCAGCGTGCGCGCAGAAAGCACCGTCGGCATGTCGACGCGGGTGACCGTCTGCTTTCCGCTTACCCCTCCTGCGGCCTGAATGGCCTCGTTCATTTTTTACAAAATCGAAACGTTTTAGTCACGAAACTGAAACATTGAGGCCGCACGGTCGTGTCCATGAAACACGAACGTGCCCGCATCATTCGGACCTTCGCTCTTCTCCTGATTTGCGGCCTCCTCGGCTCGGCTGGAATCGCCGCGGCCGGCGACACTCCGACGGACACCAGCAAAGACAGCAAGGCCGTCGTCGAAAAAAAGGCGGAGGAATCGCGCATCAAACTCTACGGTCACATCGAAGCGGGCGTCACCTACAACCCCGACAACAACTCAAGCAACCAGAACTTCGGCCGCCTCTTTGACGACCGTCAAAACGAGGTGCTCTTTAACCAGGCTACCCTGACCCTCGAGCGAACGCTCGACCCCAAGGCCACCGGGTTCGACTGGGGATTTAAGGTCCAGGGCTTGTTCGGCTCGGACGCGCGTTTCATCCACACCTTCGGCGTGTTCGATAACACCATGCACGAAATCGTGCAGCCCGATCTGCTGGAAGCCTATGCCAACCTGCACTTCGCCGCCCCTTTCACTGCCGGTGGCATCGATGTGAAGATCGGCCAGTTCGTCACTCTGGAAGGCGCGGACGTAGTCGATGCCACGGGCAATTTCTTCTACTCGCACTCCATGATCTTTAACTTCGGCATTCCGCTCAAGCACACCGGCATCATGGTCACAACGCACGCGACTTCCTGGCTCGACCTTTACACCGGCGTGGTCCGCGGGGTGAACGCCGGCATTGATGATAACAACGATGTTCTCTCCTTCCATGGCGGAATCGGGCTGAATCTGCTCGCCGGCAAACTGACCGTCCTGGCCAGCACATCGCTCGGGGCCGAGAACGATGCCAACAACGAGCAGTTCGGAGTCCACACCAACAGCGCCTTGCGCCAACTGCACGACCTGGTCGTCACCTGGAAGGCCACCGATAAACTGACCTTAATCACCGACGCCAACTACGGCCAGGATGACGGCTTCCACGCCGAATGGTACGGCGTCGCCCAATACTTGACCTACGCCGTGAATGGCTGGCTCACGCTGGGCGTGCGCGGCGAGATCTGGCGCGATGACGATGGCTTCGCAGTGGTGCAATCGGGCAACAACGAGGACTTCGTGAAATTGCAACGCGGCATGTTCGATAACACGGATATTTCCACCAAGTTCGGCTCGGACTCGACCTACTACGCGATCACGGTCGGCGCGAACATCAGAGTGCCCGGCCTGCCTAAACGGATTACCGGCCTGGTTATCCGCCCCGAGCTTCGTTACGACGCCACCTCCGGCGGGCAACCGCGCTACAACGACAACACCGAGACGAACCAATTCACCGCGGCCATTGATGCGGTCATCTCCTTCTAATTTCAATTTCTTCCCAGCCCAATAGCCCACTTGCATTTCCATCCCAAAAAAATGAGCACCTCAACTAAACCCATGTGGAGAACGATGTCGGTCCTGGCGGCCGCACTGCTTCTCAGAACGACCGCGCTTTACGCGCAGACCGAGTCCAGCCCGGCGGCGGAATCTTCCCCGGCCACCACCACGGCGGCAGCCCTAACCGCCGCCACCCCGGCGGCCGCGCCCGCCCCATCGATTGCGCCCACCCTCGAACAGCGCATCGCAGGATTGGAAGCCTACCTGACCAATGGCGATCCCACCGCCTCCCTCAAGACAGCCAAGGACAAGGATGGCAATCTCACTGTCCCGGCTGGCCTAACTACTCCTTCGGTCGGCACCTCCGGCCCCGGAGCCAACGCCTGGCAGATGACTTCCACCGCCTTAGTCCTCTTCATGACCTTGCCCGGCCTGTTCCTCTTCTACGGAGGCCTGGTGCGCCGGAAAAACGTGCTCTCCGTGATCGCGCAGTGCTACCTGCTGGCCGGTCTCGTCACCATCCTCTGGTGGGCCTGTGGTTACAGTCTCGCCTTTTCCCATGGAAACCCCTTCTTCGGAGACATGAGCTTCGCCTTTCTCAAAGGGGTCACCTCCGCTCCGAACACTGACTATTCCTACTGGGTCTCGCACAACGTCTTTTCCATGTATCAACTGATGTTTGCCATCATTACCCCGGCTCTCATCATCGGTGCGGTGGCCGAGCGCATGAAGTTCTTCGCCCTTATGATCTTCATGGTCCTCTGGATGTTTGTGGTTTATTTCCCCCTCGCCCACATGGTCTGGGGAGCGGATGGATTCATGAATGGTGTGTGGAATCCAGCCGCGGGCGTCAAAGCGATGGATTTTGCCGGCGGCACCGTGGTGCACATGTCCTCTGGCTGGTCCGCTCTCATCCTCTGTATAATGCTGGGAAAACGTCTCGGCTTTGGCCGGGAAAACATGGCGCCCCACAGCATGGTGCTTTGCGCGGTCGGGACCGGCATGCTCTGGGTTGGCTGGTACGGATTTAACGCCGGGTCCGCCGTGGGAGCCGATGGCATCGCGGCCAACGCCTTCACTACGACCACGCTCGCCACCGCAGTTGCCTCCTTCGTCTGGCCCATGACCGAATACATCCTGCGGGGCAAGCCGAGCATCCTCGGTTTTTGTTCCGGGGCGGTCGCCGGGCTGGTAGTGATCACACCCGCGTGCGGTTTTGTTAATTCAACCGGTGCCGTCATTATCGGTGTTTTCGCGGCTCTCATCCCATTCTGCTTCGTGGTGAAGGTGAAGAAATTATTCGGTTACGACGACGCCCTCGACACCTTTGGCGTTCACGCGGTAGGGGGAACGCTCGGCGCCCTCCTGACCGGCTTCCTGGCCGATCCGGCGGTCAACGGGAACATCGCCAAGGGCACCAACGCCGCCACCACCAACGGTCTGGCCGATCTGGTCCTGCATGGCACCGCCTGGATGGAGCAGCTCAAAGCCATTGGACTAACGCTTGC
>JBBRQE010000095.1:0-13082 GCA_038226905.1 Chthoniobacterales bacterium
CGTACAAGGCGATTATGTACGTTCGGAAACGGAATATCGCAAGGCCTTGGAGATAATTCCGAAATATTTCGCGCCAAATCACTTTGTCAGGGTCGGAGCGATCGGCGGACTCGGGGTGACCCTGACCCGCGGCGGCAAGGCGGCCGAGGGCGAGAAGTATCTGCGCGAAGCGCTCGAAATACGGAGGAAGACTCTTCCTCCGGGTGATTTCATGATTCCGTTCACGGAAAGCGCGCTGGGCGAGTCGCTGCTGGTGCAAGAGCACTATGAGGAAGCGGAAAAGTTCCTGACCAGCGGTTATGCCGGGATGAAGTTGGTGGCGGGCGACAAAGACGAAAGGGTGACAGAGGGACGCCAATTTCTGGTCAGAATGTATGAGGCCTGGGGAAAACCGAAAGAAGCGGACCGTTATCGTTGAACTTCCGGCACGGTTCGACTTAACTCAGGGCGATGAACGGTTCGACCAGCACGGCATTACCCCGGCGCACCTTTGGCGAGACGACCCGTTCCGACTTGTGGTGGTTGCAATCGCTTCTCGTCTTTCTGGGGTTCTCCATGTTCATTGTTTACTCAACGTGGGCGGCTTTTCAGGGGGCGCACTATTATTTCGGCAATTATGTTTCGCCCTTTTATTCGCCGGAACTTTTCGGGCCATCGCCGCACGCCTGGTTCGGGCCCAAGCCCGGTTGGTGGCCGGCCTGGCTTTTCTTCTCGCCCGCTCTCCTGATCCTTTGGGCGCCCGGCGGGTTTCGATTGACCTGTTACTATTATAGAGGCGCGTATTACAAAGCGTTCTGGGCCGACCCCCCCGGCTGTACGGTGGGGGAACCACGCAAGACTTATCTGGGCGAACGTTCCTTCCCGCTCATCATGCAGAATGTGCATCGCTATTTCATGTATGTGGCGATCGTCTTCATTTTGATCCTCACCTACGATGTGTGGAAGGCGCTGTGGTTCTATAACGCCGCTACCGGAAGCAGCGTCCCTGGCCTCGGCGTCGGCACGCTCATCCTTGCCATGAACGTGGTTTTGCTCGGTGGCTATACCTTTGGTTGTCATTCCCTGCGACATATGATCGGCGGGTTCCTCGACCAATTCTCCAAGGCCCCGCGCTGTTTTCAGGCCTACGCTTGCGTCAGCTGTTTAAATCGTCGCCACATGCTGTGGGCGTGGATGAGTCTTTTCTGGGTCGGCTTTTCCGATGTCTACGTGAGACTCTGTTCGCTGGGGATCTGGCATGATTGGCGGATCGTTTGAGCGCTAAGCGATGAAGCGTTACACCGTTCCAAAGCAGTCGCCGGTTCACCTTTTTATCCCTTCGAAGCTTTAACTCTGCGATCATCCTCATGCCCGATTATCAAACGCAAGAGTACGATGTTCTGGTAATCGGCGCGGGCGGCGCCGGTCTGCGCGCCGCCATTGAGGCTTCCGCCGCCGGCGTCTCGGTTGGGCTGGTTTGTAAATCTCTTCTCGGCAAAGCGCATACGGTTATGGCGGAAGGCGGCATCGCCGCCGCACTCGGCAATGTGGATGATCGTGACAACTGGCGGGTGCATTTTGCCGATACCATGCGAGGCGGCCAATATGTGAATCAATGGCGCATGGCCGAGTTGCATGCCAAGGAAGCGCCCGACCGTGTGCGCGAACTGGAGGCCTGGGGCGCAGTCTTTGATCGGACCAAGGACGGGCGCATTCTTCAGCGAAATTTCGGGGGTCACCGTTATCCCAGACTGGCGCACGTCGGCGATCGGACGGGATTGGAAATGATCCGAACACTGCAGGACCACGGAATTCATCAAGGGATCGAGGTTCATATGGAGCACACCATCCTGTCGTTGCTGAAGGATGGAGAGCGAGTGGTCGGAGCTTTCGGCTACGAACGCGAGCGAGGTCGTTTCAAGATCTTTCGCGCGAAAGCGGTGGTCCTCGCCACGGGTGGTCTGGGCCGCGCCTATGAGATTACTAGTAACAGCTGGGAATCGACGGGCGACGGACTGGCTTTGGCCTATGAGGCGGGCGCTGAATTAATCGACATGGAGTTTGTGCAGTTCCATCCCACCGGGATGGTGTGGCCGCCGAGTGTTCGCGGTATTCTCGTGACCGAGGGGGTGCGGGGGGAAGGCGGTATCCTAACGAACAAGGCAGGCCGCCGTTTCATGTTTGATGAGATTCCCGACAACTACAAAGAGCAGACGGCGGACAACGAGGAAGAAGGCTGGCGCTACTGTCAGGGCGACAAAAATGCGCGCCGACCTCCCGAATTACTGACGCGAGATCATGTGGCGCGCTGCATCGTGCGGGAGATCAAAGAAGGCAGGGGATCGCCGCACGGAGGCGTTTACCTCGACATCGCCTGGATCAAGCAAAAGCTGCCGAATGCTGCGGAGCACATTAAACGGAAACTGCCCAGCATGTATCATCAGTTCAAGCAGCTGGCCGACATTGATATTACCCAGCAATCCATGGAAGTGGGGCCCACTACGCATTACGCGATGGGCGGAATTCATGTTCATCCCGACACCCAGATGTCGCGGGTTCCGGGATTGTTCGCGGCGGGTGAATGCGCGGCGGGAATTAATGGAGCCAATCGGCTGGGGGGAAATTCACTTTCCGATATTGTCGTATTCGGAAAACGGGCGGGGGAATTCGCGGCCAGGTTCGCTAAAGATAATTCGACCGGCGCGATCAAAGCCGAGGCGGTGGACGCGGTGGCGCGCGAAGCGGTCGCGCCGTTCGAGCGAAGCGCCGGCGAAAATCCGTATCAAGTGCAGAGGGATTTGCAGGAAATGATGCAAGCCAATGTCGGGATCGTGCGCACCGCCGCCGAAATGCAGGCGGCTCTTGCTTCCCTCCAACAGTTGGCCGAGCGCACCGGTCGAACCGGAGTGACGGGACACCGTGAGTTCAACCCCGGCTGGCATACGGCGATTGATCTGAAACATCTGCTCATCGTATCAGAAGCGATCACGCAGGCTGCGCTGGAGCGGAAGGAAAGTCGCGGCGCCCAATTTCGTGATGATTATCCGGAGAAGGATGAGCGATTTTCCAAGGTGAACACGATGGTGGCGAAGGCCTCTGACGGAAGCATGCAGATCCGGCTGGAGCCACTCCCGGAGATGCCGGATTATTTGCGGCAGGTGATCGAGGAGATGGGGTAGGAAACGAAGCGTTGAAGCGATGAAGGGTTAGAACGATGAAGCGGGAAGAGGAGCGGAGCGATCACTTTCAAACATTTGAGGATTTGGAAGTCTATCAAGTGGCGCGTCAATTTCGGAAGGCGATGTACGGGGTCGCCCGGCAGCTGCCCCCGTCCGAGAAATTTGGGATGTTCGGTCAGATTCGACGTGCCGCGTTATCGCTGACTAATAACATTGCGGAAGGGCACGGCCGCTTCCATTTTCCCGATCAGATAAGGTTCATGCTTCAGGCGCGCGGCTCTCTCGAGGAACTGCTGGACGATCTCAATGCCTGCCTGGACGAGGATTACCTTGAAGGGCCTGTGGTAGATCCGTTGAGAGAGCAGGCATGGCAAGTGCACAAACTCATTAACGGTTATATCCGGTATCTGCGCGGTCGGATCGATCAACGGCCTTCCCAGCGCGTGCGGGAGGAACCGGTTGATGAAATCCTGGATGGCATGAACGAAGGCCGCTCTGACCGCTTCAACCCTTTATCCCTTCAACGCTTCAACGATCACCCATGAGCTCTGCGAACATGGTCACCTTCAAAATCTGGCGGGGCGACGCGCGCGGCGGGGAGTTCCGCAGCTACACCACCAAATGTTCCGAAGGGATGGTGGTGCTCGACGCCGTGCATGATATTCAAGCGAGCCAGGCTAACGACCTGGCCTGTCGTTGGAATTGTAAAGCCGGCAAGTGCGGATCGTGTTCAGCCGAGGTGAACGGCATGCCGAAATTAATGTGCATGACGCGGATGAGCGACCTTCCCCTCGATCGGCCGGTCACGATCGAGCCGATGAAGGCCTTCCCCATCGTGAAAGATTTGATCACGGACGTTTCCTGGAATTTTGAAGTAAAGAAGCGCATCAAGAAGTTCAAGCCGCGCCCGCCCGATGCGGCGGATGGCAGCTGGCGCATGCAGCAACAGGACATCGACCGGGTGCAGGAATTCCGGAAATGTATCGAATGTTTTCTTTGCCAGGATGTTTGCCACGTTTTGCGCGATCACCAGATGCATGATCGTTTTATCGGGCCGCGCTTTCTTATCTACACAGCCGCGCTCGAGATGCATCCGCTCGACACGGAAGACCGCATTCCTGAGCTGCGCAATGCGCATGGCATTGGCTACTGCAATATCACCAAGTGCTGCACGAAAGTCTGTCCGGAAAATATTGAAATCACAGACAACGGTATCATTCCGTTAAAGGAGCGTGTGGTGGACGATTTTTACGATCCACTAGGCTGGGTTTGGAAGGGCCTGAGGAAGATGTGGAATTATTAAACGGGTAAAGCGATGAAGCGTTTGCAACAAGGAAGTGTCCCGATCACGGTTGCTTGTGGCCGCTTTAACGCTTTAACTATTCAACGCTTAACGAACGCACCATGCCCGATCTGAAACCCCTTTCTCGCGAAGCCATTCCCGCCGCGCTGGAGAAGGCCATGCGCTACCGGTTGTTGAATGAACCGGCCGAGGCGGAAAGTATTTGCCTCGATGTCCTGAAAGCGGACCCGGAAAATCAGGAAGCGATTATCACTCTTCTGTTGGCGGTGACCGATCGGTTTACCAAAGGATATGGAGTGAGCGACACGCAGGCCAAGGAGCTTCTTCGACAGATCAAGGGCGATTACGACCGAGCCTACTACGGCGGCATTTCTGCCGAGCGCCGGGCCAAGACAAAACTGACGCACAACACGCCGGACAGCCGGTTCCAGGCCTACGACTTGTTGCGGGAAGCGATGAGTTCGTTCGAGCAGGCGGAGAAAATGCGCCCACATGGCAATGATGACGCCTTGCTTCGATGGAACACTTGCGCTCGGATGCTGGAGAAAAACAAGCTGGTCCCGCGTGACGAGGAAGAGCGGGTCGAGTTTTCGATCGAGTAATTCGGGGAAGGCATTGCCGAGCCGCCGACGTTGCTGCTTGCTCTGCCCGCCAGTCTGGCTCCTATTTGACGCCACGGTATGCGCGACCTGCGTTTAGGTGTAAATATTGACCATGTGGCCACGCTGCGACAGGCGCGCTACGCCACCATGCCGGACTCGAAAAACGCCGAGCCCGATATCATCGCGTCCGCCTCGATCTGTGAGCGGGCGGGCGCGCAAGGCATCGTGGCGCACCTGCGGAGCGATCGCCGGCATATGCAGGATCGCGACATCGAGCGCTTGCGTAATAATGTGATCACGAAATTGAATCTCGAGATGGGGAACACGCCCGAGATCGTCGACATCGCCCTGCGCATCGTTCCGGACGAAGTCTGCCTTGTCCCGGAGAAACGGGAGGAGATCACGACGGAAGGTGGATTGGACGTTGTGGCAAACCGCAAGGAACTGGAGCCCACCATCAATCGGCTGCACTCGGCCGGCATTCGGGTGAGCCTCTTTGTCGACCCGAAACTGGAACAGATCGACGCGGCGCGCGACTTGGGTGCCGACATGGTAGAACTGCACACGGGCCGGCTGGCCAATGCTTTTGCCGAGAAAATTGAAATGCAGGAGCTAAATAATTTACAACAGGCGGCCCTTTCCGCCTTCGAGTCGAACATGCAGGTCAACGCCGGACATGGAATCAATTATACGAACGTCGCGCGCGTCCACCAGATTCCACATCTGACCGAACTGAACATCGGCCACTCCATCATGGCACGCGCCGTTTTTATCGGACTGCAGGCGGCCGTCCATCAAATGCTCGGCGCCATGCGAGGCTATCAAGGATGAGCGTGCTGGGGATTGGAGTGGATCTGGTCGAGTGTACGCGCATTCAGCATTCGCTCGATCGCTTTGGCGATCGTTTTTTGCACCGGGTTTTCACGGACGACGAAATTGCCTACGCGACGTCCATGAAATTTCCGGCACGACATTTGGCGGCGCGTTTTGCGGCTAAGGAAGCGGTATCGAAGGCATTCGGAACCGGCATCGGCAAGGCCATGGGCTGGCGCGATATCGAGGTCCTAAAGAATGCGAGTGGCGAACCGTATCTCCGGTTGTCTGGTCAGGCCGAAACGCTGGCCAGGGAGCGAGGGGTAACGTCGGCGCTCGTGACCCTTAGCCACACGGACAATCATGCTGTGGCCTGTGTGGTTTTAGAAGGTGATCCTCAGGGCTGATGGCCCTAACCGTCCAGGCGATTGGGATCGGTTCGCTCCTGCCTGTTGCAACGCGGAGTTGCTAACTGCGGTCGCGTCCGGCAGTTTGTCGGCCCATGGCGAGCACGTTTTCCATCACCACGGCGATCGATTACACCAATTCGGCGCCGCATATCGGCCACGCTTACGAGAAAGTGCTGGCTGACGTTCTGGCCCGCTACCACCGCTTGAAAGGGGAGAACGTTTTTTTTCTCACCGGGGTCGATCAGCATGGCCAAAAGGTCCAGCAATCGGCGGCACGAGAGGGCATGAGGCCGGCCGAGTTCGTGAACGGAGTGACTCAGAAGTTTGTGCATCTGTGGGAAAAACTCGATGTGCAATATGACGAATGGGCGGAGACGGTCGATCCGCTGCACAAGGGGGTGGTGCAGGGAATCCTTCAACGTTTATACGACGAAGGTCAGATCTATAAGGACAAGCAATCAGGCTACTACTCGGTCCGGCAGGAACAGTTTCTAACCGACAAGGAGCGGGGTGCGGATGGAGAATTTGGGCCGGAATGGGGTCAGATCGAATTTCGCGAGGAAGAGAATTATTATTTCAAACTAAACCAGCACAAGGCGTGGCTGCTGGCCTACCTGGACGCGCGCACAGACGCCGTGGTGCCGGACTTTCGCCAAACGGAGCTGCGCAACGCCGTGGAAAAATTGAGCGGCGATCTCTGTATCTCCCGCCCAAAAGCGCGTTTGGACTGGGGGATCGAACTGCCCTTCGATTCAACTTTCGTGACCTATGTCTGGTTCGATGCCCTAACGAACTACATCAGCTTTGCCGGCTATGATTCGAATCAATCAACCTTCGATGATCAACCAAAAGTCTTCAAAAAGCGCTGGCCGGCCGTGCAGGTAATCGGAAAAGATATCCTCATTCCGGCCCACGGAATTTACTGGTTGATTATGCTCCACGCGATTGGATTCGGCGATGCGGAGATGCCTCAACTGCTGGTGCACGGTTGGTGGAACATCTCGGGCGCGAAGATGAGCAAGAGCGAAGGGAACGTGGTCGATCCAAACGGGCTGGCCGATAAATACGGAGCGGAGGCGCTGCGTTATTACCTGATGAGCGACATCGCCACGGGAAGGGATGCGGACTTTAACGAGGATCGGTTGATCGGTCGTTATAACGGGGATCTGGCAAACAGTTTCGGCAACCTGCTCAATCGTTCGCTCAGCATGTCCTGGAAGTATCGCGAAGGTATTCTGCATGGCGGAGGGGCGCCGTTTCGCGACACGGAAGTTCTGCAGGCTCGCGCCCGTCAGTTGGTCTCGAGCTATGCGGAGCAAATGTCGACTTTCCAAGTACAGGCGGCAATTGATTTGGTGGTCGTTTTCGCCGTCACGTTCAACAAGGCAGTGGAGGATTATGCGCCGTGGAAACTGGCCAAAGATGAAACGGAACGAGACAATCTGAGTGCGGTTCTTTACCACCTGGCGGAGTCGCTGCGTGTTATCGCGATTGTGATATCGCCCATTTTACCGAAAGCGGCCCAGGGAATTTTCGATCAATTGAATTGGAAAATGGAGTTGAGCGGAAAAGAGGAACGGTTTCGCCTTTCTGATATTGACTCGGTCCGACTGCCTGATGGACATGTCGTAGGCAAACCGGTGCCGGTGTTTCCGCGGATTGAGATCAAATAGATGAAGCGTGCTCGGCGCGCGCGCGATGGAGTCTAACGGGAGTGTGCGATTCGATCGTGGCTACTGCGCGCACTCTTCGAAGGCGGCGGGATCGCCTCGGAGATGGGCCAGTGCTTCGCCGGCAAAATGAAGGGAGCCAGTGATCACAATCGGAGCGGAACGTGCCCGTGCCGCCTGCAGCGCCTCTGCCAGGGAAGGAGTGATGGCGTATGGGAGTTCTGGAGTAATGCGGGAAAGTGTTTCCGCGAGATCTTCGGGGGGAAGCGCACGTTCGCTTCGTATTTGCGGGAGAAAAACAAACTCGCAGATGGGCGCCAGCGCCCGGTAAATGCCCTCTGCGTCTTTGTCGGACAAAATAGCCAAAATAAGGGTGGCCCGCGCGTCCCCGGAAATCTCGCGCCAAGTCTGTGCCAGCACCGTGGCGGAGGCCGGATTGTGCGCGCCGTCAATGATGATTCGCTTGTCCCAGCTTTGGAAACGGGCGGGCCACTCCACCTCGGCCAGTCCTCGGTCGACGGCCGCTTCCGTTACTTCGATGTCGGCCGTGCGGATGGCCGCCAGCGCGAGCGCGGCGTTTTCTCTTTGATAAGTGCCGCGGAGCGCGACCGGCGAGGCTTGGTAAGGTTCGGTCACGAAGGTAAGCGGTGCGTCAACCTCGGCGGCGCGCGATCGGATGGCCTCGGCCGCATCCGGTAATTGCCAACTGGAGATCACGGGCACATGCGGGCGCATGATCCCCGCTTTTTCGGCGGCGATTTCTCGCAGGGTCTGGCCAAGAAACTGTTGATGATCGAATCCTATCGGACTGATGATCGAGACATTGGAAGGCACCGCATTGGTCGCGTCGAGACGCCCTCCCATGCCGGTCTCGAGAATAATGACAGAGCATTTCGCCCGGGAAAAATGTTGCAGGGCGAGCGCCGTAGCCAGTTCAAAGAAGGTGGGGTGTGGGTCCCAATCCGCCACAAGCGCGCGCAATGCAGTGAGGCCATCGGCCGCTTCTTTCTCAGAAATCATTCTGCCGTCGACCCGAATCCGCTCCCGGAAGCTAACGAGGTGAGGGGAAGTGTAGAGGCCGGTGTGATGACCGGCCGCGCGACAGATCGAATCGATCATGGCGCAGACGGACCCTTTACCGTTTGTCCCTGCGACGTGGACGACCACGCTTCCCGTTAGGTCGAGACCCGACTCGGTCAGGAGACGGCGCGCACTTTCCAAGCCGAGCTTGATGCCGAAGCGTTGCAGCCGGTAGAGCCAGGCCAGCGCTTCTTCGTAGGCCGGGAGGAGTCGCGGCACGAAAACCCCTGGTGGATTCACGGCGCGACCGAAAGATATCCGAGCAAATGACTGATCTGTTCGCGCATTTTTTTGCGGTGCACGATCATGTCGATCAATCCATGTTCCTCGAGAAATTCGGCCGTTTGAAAACCCTCGGGCAAATCCTGATGCGTCGTTTCCTTTATGACGCGGGGACCGGCAAAGCCAATCATGCTCTTCGGCTCAGCCATGATGACATCCCCGAGGGAAGCAAAACTGGCCATCACTCCGGCCGTCGTCGGATTCGTTAGAATGGAAAGATAAGGAAGACGCTCGGCGGCGTGGCGGGCCAGAGCCCCGCTTGTTTTCGCCATCTGCATCAGGCTCAACATTCCTTCATACATACGGGCGCCGCCGGAAGCAGCAATGATTATGACGGCGGATCGCTCGGCCGTGCCGTACTCGATAATGCGAGTAATTCGTTCACCGACTACGGAACCCATGGTGGCGGCTAGAAAGCTAAAGTCCATGACGGCCAGGGCCACCTTGTATCCGTTAATCATGGCGTAACCACTCAGGACGGCGTCGATCAACCCGGTGCTCTCCTGGTACTTCTTGAGTCGATCCTTGTAGCTGGCCATGCCGTGAAAGCGCAGCGTATCGACTGATTTCAGATTCGCGGCCATCTCGACGAACGACTCGGGATCGACCAGCATCTCAATCCGTTCCTTGGCCGTCTGCGAAAAATGATAGTCACAGCGCGGGCAGACGCGCTGGTTCTGCACGAGTTCGATCTCGTGCACCACTTCTCCGCACCCGGGGCATTTCTGGAAGAGACCCTGCGGGATATCGCGTTTCCGGCGGTCCTGGGTTTTGATTATCGGTTTTTTGAAAATCGCCATAACTAATTCAGGCCCGCGCCGCTGTCGCCGCATAGACCACCGCCGCGCCCTCTTTCTTAAGGACGCGCGCGCATTCGCTTAAAGTCGCCCCGGTGGTTAGGACGTCATCAATCAAAAGCACCCGCAAGTCTCGCACGTTCATGTTTTTTCGTAAACGAAAGGCATCATGTAAATTTTCCATACGTTCAGTCCGGTCGAAAGCAGTTTGCGTGGTTGTGTAGCGAACGCGTTCGAGCACCTTCCGGCACGGGATCTGGCGGCTTACACTGACCAATTCTGCCAGGAGGGCGGCCTGATTGAAACCGCGTTCTCTCTGGCGCGCAGGGTGGAGAGGCACCGGCACAAGTAAATCAAAGCGACCCCCCTGTAATCGCTCGTCTTCGAAAGCCTTGTCGAGCCATTGTCCGACGGGGTGACGGAGGTGAGTATGATGACCATATTTGAAGTCGTGCATGACGCGTCGCACCACCCCGCGGCTGCGATAAGCGGCCACGGCGGACTCGAAGAAGAGGTTACGATGAGCGCAATTGGCGCAGGAAAAAGTGCCGGAGATAGCGCCGGAGAAAGGTTCGGAACAGGTTCGACAGAAGGGCGCGACGATACGCGTGGCTTTGGCTTCGCATTCCGGGCACAAATATACATTCCAATCCACGCTGACCGAGCAGATGGTGCAGATGGGCGGGTAGAAGAGCGAAGTGAGGGCGCGCCACATGATCGTTAAGAACACGGCAACGGAGTGCCGTGGTTACAGGACCGGCGGCGACGAAGGCGGAGCCACTGCCATACGAGCAGCCACGTGATTAGACAAACTCCCAGCGGGACCAGGCCGACCAATAGATTTTTTCCGATCCAGGGGAGGGCCCTGACCTGACGGCGGGCCACGCGGTTGAAAAGTCCGTTCCCGAAGATCCACCCGGCATGTAATCCGATAGGCAACCACAGGGAACATGTGCGCAGTCTTGTGTCAGCCAGGATCCACCCGATCAGAAACAGGGTGGTGAAGGCGGCGGCAACGAGGCTTGGATCGGAGAACTGAACGAAGGAGTGCGAGATGGAATTGAAACCGGACAGCCAGGTCACGGCGGTGGACGTCCGCTCGGGTGCTTTGAGAAAATGGAGAATGGAAAAGAAAGCGGAGGTGACAAATATGGCCAGATAGCGGGATCCGCTGCGCAACAGAACTCCCAGGATCAGTCCGCGAAACAAAGTTTCTTCGATGACCGGAACGACCACGCTCGCGGCTACGAGACTGCCCATGGCCGCGCCCGTTATGGTGAAGCGCACTGAGTAAACATGGAAGGCGAGGAGGGCCGCGCCGCAGCAGAAGAGGGGGAGAGCTGCCAGAAGAAAGCCGCCGAAAACGTGTGACCGCCAATGTTGATCAGGGACAATATCCAGATCCTTCAGGTGCCGGACCTCAATAATTCGCAAAAGTGGCCAGAGCAATAAGACCGCGGCAACCATCAAGGCGCGATGGAAGAAAGTCTCGAAGTCGAATCGCGCCAAAAACGGCAGGACGTGATGAGCGGCCAGCCATTGCCCCGTCCAAAAGAGAATGGGCGCAAGAAAGGCTCCGAGCAAAAGAGTAACGGCAAAGTAGGCGAGGAGTCTGGTGGCGTCTTTCAACCCTGTTAGTGTAAGATTTTCCCTGGATGCGTAGTCAACACATATGGACAGAGAAAGATGCGGAAGGTCGCAAGCGAGAGGTGCGCGCGACCAAATTCGGCGGTGAATGGCGCCTGCAAGCTAAGCTGCACGAAGATGAGGGCTGGACCTACTACGACGACCCGCCCATGGAAGACCTGTTGACCTTGCGAGGCATCATTGACCGCAAATATCGTCGACGGCGCGCGTCCTATGAAGATCTAACCTCGATCGAAGAGATCATTCGCCAGCGCAACGCCGATGACTGAGTGGAACACGGGTGAGTTGATCGAAGCGGACAAGAAGTTCCTCTGGCACCCGTTCACGGATCAAGGCGAGTGGTGTAGTCCCGCCTACGAACCCCTTGTTTTAGTGAGCGGGCGCGGCGCCATCCTGCGCGACAGCCTGGGCCGCGAGTATATTGACGGCAATTCTTCCATTTGGACAAACATCCATGGGCACAACCATCCTCACATTAACGAGGCGATTAATCGGCAGCTGCAAGCCGTTGGGCATATCTCCTTCCTGGGATTCACTCATCCGGGAGCGATCGAGCTCGCGCGGGCCGTCGTGGATCTTTTCCCGCCCAATACGCTGACCCGGGTTTTTTATTCGGACGACGGATCAACCGGGATCGAGGCGGCTTTGCGGATGGCCGATCAGTACTGGCGTCTTCGCAACACGCGACGCAGCCAGTTTATCGCGTTCCAAAACGGTTATCATGGCGATACCGCTGGTGCGGCCAGCCTGGGGGGGGCGGCTATGTTTCAAGTCGGGCCGTCCCGCTGGAACTTTCCGGCACTTCTGGTACCGACTTTGGCCGCGCTGGAGCGCCTGTCACCGACCGAAGCGGCGAAGGTCGCGGCCGTGGTTATTGAGCCGTGCATCCAAGGTGCGGCGGGGATGAAGATTTGGCCGGCTGGGACATTAAGAGGGGTGCGAGAGTGGTGCGATCGAACGGGAACGCTCTTGATCGTGGACGAAGTACTGACAGGTTTCGGGCGCACCGGTCGGATGTTCGCAATGGAGCATGAATCGGTACAACCAGATATCGTCGTCTTAGGTAAAGGATTGACTGGAGGATATCTTCCGCTTGCTATTACGATTTCCACAGAAGAAATATTCAGCCAATTTAGTGGATCAGTTTCGGAGGGAAAAGCCCTCGCCTATGGTCACAGCTATACGGGAAGCGCTCTTGGCTGTGCGGCCGCGAGGGCAAGCCTTGAGATTTTCGCGCAGGAATGTGTTCTGGAAAATCTCGGCGTTAAGATTGAGCAAATGCAGTCGGAGCTCGAGCGGCTCAAACGAAACTCGAACGTA
>JBBRQE010000096.1:0-12968 GCA_038226905.1 Chthoniobacterales bacterium
ACCGCGTCCTTCGTCAACGGCGTTTCAAAACTGAGCTCCTTCGTCATGTCGGCGTAGCGCACGTCTTCCGCTTTCTCCGGAGCAGGCAGGTCCGCTGACATCAATTCACTGGAGTAGGAGATGACCGTTTTACCGCCTTGCGCGGGCGCGACCGATACCGTCGCCATTAGTTTGACCGCATTCTGCTTGAACGAAGTTGAATCACCGGCGGAACCGTAGGGTTGCCAACCCTGCGCGAGCAGAAGTTTGCGACATTCTTCGGCCGTGCTCGCCACGGGAGCGGTCGTCACATAGAGAGCCGCGGCATCGCCGACATAAAGCGGTGTGGTCCCGCCGGGCCGCGGCAGCCTGCTGTATTTCACGTTGCCATGGTTGTTGAGGGACACGGTCATGCTGCCCCCGCTGCCGCTGGGATAAACGGAGACCGAAAGAACAAAGCCGTTTCGATGGAACATTCCGCTGGCCGCCTGATCGGTAACGGACGTTTCGCGCGACGATTCTTTCCAACCTTGCGCCGTCAGATACTTGCGTTGGAATTCAAAGGCCGACTTCACGTTCGTATGGGCCACTGTGTAGGTCAGACTGGCGAGCGCGCGATTCGGATCGGGAGCGGCTCCCTGCATGAGAGGGAAAGTAGTCAGGTCGAGCACGTGCGCGGCTTGCTCGACCGTCGCCGGAGCTTTTAGCTCTCCTGTCTCGCTCGAGTCGGATGCGTCGCCTTTTGGTTTGCATCCGCACAGACAAAATAACCCCAGGGCGAGCAGCATCATCGAGGCTCGCCCATCACCGAAAGGCAGGGCGCGCGGACTCAGCGGATAATTCATCGCGGCGAGCCTAATAGGTCGTTAAACGCTTGCCTAGCCGCGTCTTCCCCTTCTCAGCGTGGGTCGGCGTGCAAAATCCGCCAGATATGGTTGGATCGATCGTGCCATGGAAAAGGAAAAAGGAACGCCTGCCCCGGGAAGATGAATTCCATCACAGCGTCTATGTCATTTTGTTGCGCCAGGCCGTTCTGGAAGAACGCGGGGTGCTGCGCTTAAATCCAAAACGCGATGCCGCGAAACCCTGCCTGTATGTTGGAATGACCGGCCTCCCGGTGGACCACCGTTTTGAGAACCATAAGAACGGCTACAAGGCGGCACGCGTCGTGGAGAAGCACGGAGTGCGGTTAATGCCGGAGCTTTACGAGCATCTCAATCCCATGCCATTCGAGGCAGCCGCTCAAATGGAAAAGGACCTGGCCGAAGACCTGCGCGCGGCCGGGTATACGGTAACAGGGGGAACCTGAGGCGAGCACCGTCGCGCGCTCGCAGGTCACCTCAGATCCCTTAGCGCCCGTTCGCATCACTCCGCCGGTCCTTTCCGTCCCGTAGGGCCTGACGCCCTATTTTTTCGCTTCCCGTCACTTCCGCACATCGTTAGGCTCAGCTGATGAACACAAAACTTATCGCGTTTTTTCTAATAATGGGCCTGACCGGCTGGGCCGCCGCCCAGTCGCCGGAGCCCACCGCCTCTCCTTCGCCCTCCTCGGCCAAACATAAGTCTCACAAGAAGAGTGAGGCTACCGCCAGTGCCTCGCCCTCTGCCACCGCCTCCAGTAGCGCTACACCTTCCGAGGCCAGTTCTCCCGCCGCCTCGCCCGCCGCGAAGCATCATAAGAAAAAAATGACCGCCGCAGCCAGCCCGTCGCCCACCGCAACGCCTTCGCCCTCCCCGGCGAAGAAAGGTTTGGGCGGTTTCTTCCGAGCGAGAAACACGGCCAGCCCATCGCCCTCTGTAGCCGCTGCCACCAATGCAGCAGCTCCTGCCACCTCGGCCAAAGCCAAAGCCTCGGAGACCCCGACCACCATCCAGGCCGCCGGGGGCGGAAATGGCAAGGTCTGGGTAAACACCGATTCGCATTTTTACCACAAGGAAGGCTCTCGTTACTACGGCAGAACGAAAAAGGGCAAATACGTGAGCGAAGCGGAAGCCATCAAAGAAGGCGATAAATCCGCCAAAGACCCCGTCAAAGGCGCGAAAAAGAAGGAATAAAGTCCGCCGATCTTCACAGGGCCTCGTCGCGCAAGTGGCGAGGCCCTGTTTTTTTGCAAACCTCGCGCGGCGCTTCTACGGCCCTGTAACCATTTCAGTCTTTCAGTTTTCCGCTTTTCAGGTTTTGTGAAAGACGATGCCCTCCTGGACCTCGATCATCGGTTGGACAGTCTGCGCCCTCCTCGCCGCCGGCATCGGATGGACCCGCTGGGAAAAAAAGAACACGCGCGACAAATACCTGGCCGAATTGGCTGCCATGGAGGGGGAACACCGCGAGAAACTTCTCAGCCGCCTGCGCCCCGATTTTCAGATGGAACTCCGGCAGCAACTCATGCAGCGCTACGGGCTGAGCTGATTCCCCCACAATCCTGGTTGCACGCCTCCACGCCGCAAGCAGTTTGTCCATCGCCATGCCTACCTTTGCCCAATTCCTTCGGCTCCCCTGCTTCCTCGCTTTCATCCTGCTATCGGGCAGTCCCGCTTTTGCGCAGCGCTTGCCCGACACGACCCGATTACTGCGCTTTCCCACGACAAACGGCCAGGCCATCGTCTTTTCTTATGCTGGAGAACTTTACACAGTCGCGCTAGAGGGCGGCGTGGCCCGTCGCCTAACCAGTGGCCCCGGCTACACCTCATTCCCGCATTTTTCACCGGACGGTTCGCAAATCGCGTTTACCTCGCAGTACGACGGCAACACCGAGGTTTACGTTATGCCCGCGGCGGGCGGCGCTCCCAAACGCCTGACCACCACGGCCACGCTGGGCCGCGACGACATCTCCGACCGCATGGGCCCGAACAATCTGGTCTTGGCCTGGCAAAACACGAAGCCGTCTGTCGTGTTTCGTTCCCGCATGAAATCGTTCAACGATTTTATCGGCCAGCTCTTCACGGTCGGCTCGGAGGGCGAGTTGCCGCAGCAGCTGCCTTTGCCGCGCGGGGGGTTTCTCTCTTTTTCGCCGGACGACTCCCGCATCGCCTTCAACCGCGTCTTTCGCGAGTTCCGCACCTGGAAGCATTACCGCGGTGGCATGGCCGATGATGTTTGGATTCATGACTTCAAGAGCGGCACGACCGAGAACCTGACGAACAACCCGGCCCAGGACATCTGCCCCATGTGGGGCCCGGACAACCGCATCTACTACGCGAGCGATCGCGATGGGCGCATGAACCTCTTTTCCACCGACCTAACGAGCAAGGAGACGAAGCAGCTTACCTTCTTCAAGGATTTCGATATCAAATTCCCGACCCTCGGCCAGGGCTCCATCGTTTTCGAGCAGGCCGGCTACATCTGGCGCTACGAGCTGGCCGGCGGACAATCGACCCCGGTGCCGATTGAAGTAAAAGAAGACTTCGCTTCCGGACGCTCCGCTCTGGTGGACGCTTCAAAGCACCTCGAATCGGTCAATCTCGCTCCGGATGGCGAACGGGCCATCGCCGTGGCACGCGGCGATCTTTTTTCCGTGCCGGCCAAAGATGGCACGGCCCGCAACCTGACCAGGACATCGAACGCGCATGAGCGCGACGCCGTCTGGTCGCCCGATGGCAAATGGATCGCCTACAACTCCGACGCGACCGGCGAGAACGAGCTCTATATTCGACCGCAGGACGGAAAGGGATCGGCCGTGCAGGTGACGAGCGGAGCGGACACATATTACTATGGGATTAGCTGGGCGCCCGATAGCCGGAAGCTGCTCTGGGCCGATCGTTTGCAGCGGCTCCGCTTTGTCGATGTAACGACAAAAGCCGTCACGCTGGTCGACCAGGATAAGGAAGGTGAATTTCAGTCCTATAAATGGGCGCCCGACAGCCAATGGATCGCGTGGGCGCGCCCGGAGCAGAATGGCCTAACGAAGATTTATCTTTTCTCGCTGGCCGACAAAAAGCAAACAGCCGTGACCGACGACTGGTACGGCTCGGGCGACGTCAGCTTCAGCGATGATGGCAAATACCTTTTCTTTGATTCGGCGCGCGATTTCAAGCCGACCTTTGGTGAGCAGGAGTTTGCCAATGTCTATCGCGACATGGACCGCGTTTATTTTGTGACCCTGGCTCGGGCCACGGAATCGCCGCTCGCCCCCCGCAGCGATGAGGTCGGTAACGCGGAAAAGAAAAAAGACAAAGAAAAGGAGAAGGACAAGGCCGGGGGCGACCGGAAGACAGCGGAGGAAAAGAAGTCCAGCCACGAAAAGAAATCCGACGAGAAGGAGGCAAAATCGAAGGAGCCCGTGGTGGTCAAAGTTGATCTCGATGGCATCGGGGATCGAATCGTCGGACTACCTATTGCAGCGGGAAATTACAGCGATATTCGAACGATTGATGATCGCGTCTTCTATCTTCGCCGCACCGCGGCCGACGATGAGAGCGATGAGGAAGACGAGGCGGGGTCGGCCGAGCCGGGCAAAGCGCATCTCTGTTCCTACAGCCTGGAAGATCGCAAGGAGACCGTGCTGGGTGACGTCAATTCCTTTCAAATCACCCAGGACGGCAAAAAGATGCTGGTCAAAGTGAAGAAAACTTACGCCATCATCGATTTGCCCAAGGACAAGATCGAAACCAAGGACCACGAACTCAAGGTGGCCAATCTCGATATGCAGCTCGATCGCCATGCCGAGTGGACCCAGATTTACAACGAAGCCTGGCGGCAAATGCGCGACTTCTTCTTTTCCCCCACCATGAACGGCCTCGATTGGAAGGCCATGCGCGACAAATACGCCGCGCTCGTTCCCTTTGTGAATCATCGCAACGATCTCACCTATGTGCTCGGCGAACTCATCGGTGAACTAAACAGCGGCCATGCTTACGTGGGCGGGGGCGATCGGCCCGAAACCCCGCGCATTAAACTCGGCCTCCTCGGAGCCGAGTTTTCCCGCGACCCGGTCACCCGCGCTTATCGGATCGACCGCATTCTACCGGGCGAAAACTGGGACAAAGAAACGCGCTCCCCGCTCACCGAAATCGGCCTCAACATAAAGGCAGGCGATTACCTTTTGGCCATTAACGGCACACCTGTCTCGACCTTGCCCAATCTCTACGACGCGCTCATCGGCACGGCTGATAAACAGGTCATCCTGCGGGTAAATTCCAAACCGGCCGAGGAGGGCGCCCGCGACGTCACAGTGGTCCCGACGGCAGATGAATCGCCGCTCTATTACCTCGCCTGGGTGCAAAAGAATATCGATGAAGTAACAAAGAAAACGGGAGGCGAAGTGGGCTACGTCCATATTCCGGACATGGGCCGACCCGGCTTGAACGAATTCACCAAGCTCTACTTTCCGCAAATTCGTAAGAGAGCGCTCATTGTCGACGTGCGCGGTAACGGCGGTGGCTTCGTCTCTCCCCTTGTCATCGAGCGACTCCGCCGCGCCCTCATTATGGTGGGCATCGCGCGCAACGGCACCCCGCAGACCGATCCATCGCAGACTTTCCTCGGACCGATGGTAGCCCTGTGCAACGAGTTCTCCGCCTCGGACGGCGATATTTTTCCCTATCGCTTCAAGGCCCTCGGCTTGGGCAAACTAATCGGCAAACGCACGTGGGGAGGAGTCGTTGGCATTCGTGATCCCCTCCCTTTGACGGACGGTGGCCAGTTCTACAAGCCCGAGTTTGCGGTCTATTCCAAGGATGGAAAAGACTGGGTCATCGAAGGTCACGGCGTCGATCCCGACATCGTGGTGGATAACGATCCGACCAAAGAGTTCAACGGGGAAGATCAGCAACTCGACCGCGCCATTCAGGAGCTGCAACAGGACCTTAAAGCGAAGCGCTACGATCTGCCGCCGGCTCCGCCTTATCCCAATCGCAATCCCCCCGACAGGCACTAGTTAGACTGCTGGTCGCGCGCCCGGGCTATCGGCTGATGTCCGGGTCCGCCGTCTGCAAGGCCCGGCCGGGGGTGGCCTGTCCTGTTCGCTCCAGGTCGCTCCGGGAATACGTTTTCCTGCTTGGATTAGTGTCGGACGCGGTCGCCGATTTGGAGGGCTGGTTAGCGCAGCCCTGTCCCGCCATGGATCCAATCAATAACGTCGCCAAAAGCAAATAGGGTTTCATGCGCTACGCTACGGCCCCTCCTCCCTCCCGCGCAAATCTGCCGAGGACTCTCTGGCGGACAATTGCCAAGGCCGCCGCGGTCGCGCGATTATCCCACTTCAGGGGCCTAATGCCTTTTCACGATCGTAAAGTCGGCCGCCCCCAGCACGCTGTTCTTATACCCACTCTTGACCGCCATGACTTTCACCATCGCACTGGAGGTCAGCTTGAAAGGTGAGCGGTAAACCGAAGCCGACGGCGAAGGGTTCGTTCCATCCAGGGTATAGTAAATGGTCGCTTGAGCCGTGCTCTCACTCAGCGCGATTTTTACTTTCTTCTTATAGGTGCCGCCGGCTGGCGATAGAACGACAGGAGAGAGTTGGGGCGTCGGCGGCGGCAGCAAACCGAAGGCCGCCACCACGTTCAACCCGCCCACATAGACCTTTCCATTGGCCACCGTTGGAACGGCAAACTTGGTCAGCGCGCCGAACTCATCGCGCGCGTTCGGGGCCTGCTCGCTGTTGTAAAGCTCGCGCCCCACATCGGTCGAATCATAGGCATGCAGGACACCAACGGACGCGCGTTCCAGGGTCCAGACAATCCCGTTGTTCGCGCCGTTAGCCGAAATGCTCGGAGTCGTGCCCGGAAAGGCATAAACAAGGCGCGTCGTGCTGCTGGCAAAAGCACCCAGTCGAGCTTTCGAAAAATCGAACGCTTTGAGGAAATCGTTGACCGCTCCGAAATAAAGTCGCCCCTTAAAATAGGCGGGCGCTCCGAATTCGCCGGCATCATGATGGAGCGCATCCGGCAAATCCTGGTAAATCGTGCCATTGTTCGAGTTCGGGTCGAACTTGCCCATCTTATCCCGATTCACGATGTAAATATGGGAATCCTTGCCGGCGCCCACCGCGAGGTGCCGCACCACCCCGTTGACATCTGTCATGTCCGGCAGGACAACGGGACCGCCCGAGCCGAGATCGGCATCGTCCTCCGACTCGCTGATCGTATTGGACATCGTCCAATAATCGGAAGCCTGCAGGGGGCTGCCGGCGGCGGCCGCCAGCCTAACGAAACAGTTCCCGTAATCATCTGCCTCCGGAAAACCATCGGCATCCAAAGTTGTTTCAAACGTCCCGTTTCCCGTCATGAGATAGAGGCTGCCGCCCGCGTCCACGGCCGGCGCTGCCCCGGATTGCCAGATCGAACCTTCACCCCCGTTGGGGGTGAGATTCAAGACCCGCACCTGTGCGAGCGTCGTTTCGTCGTAGCCCAGGACCCAGCCAGTGAAGGGTGCAAAATCGCAGTGGGAACCCCATGTCAGGTAAATGATCCCGCCCGATAGAACGAGCCCGGCGCGTTCCGTGTAGCGCTTGGGATCGAATACGACCACGCCATTGACGCTGCCATCGCCCGTGCCGGGATAATTAGCGCTGATCGTAACGGGACCACCGAACTCCTCCACCCCGGTCGTTAGATCGAGCGCATGCAGACGCTGGAAATAATGACCCGACATATCTTTACTCATCGCCACCACATAGATCGCCCCATGGGCTCCGCTCATTCGATCGATCACAGATGTCGCGGTAATCCCCAATTCTGGAGTTAAATCACCGCAGCCTTGCGGGTCCGCCGGAGTCTCGCCCGCCAACAGCATCGATTTCTGCCAGAGGACCGCACCGGTATTCGCGTCGCATGCGAAGACTGTGTCGTGTTCGGTCGCCGCATAAACCACGTCGCGCACCCCGAAACCCGGCAGGCTCAGCGCGGAAACCACCAGTGGCTGGGCGTAGACCTGCCCATCCATGGGCATGATAAAAAGCTTCCCGAAATTCGCGGCATTCACATTGGCCAGGGTGAGCGAGACTTCCGCCAGATTCTGTCCTGTCCGCGCCAGGTCATTATGCCAGGTCAGAACATCCGCCCCACGGGCCGTCAAGGCGCCGAGCGCGACCAATCCGAGGCCCATCCGATACGCGCGAGCGAATCGCGCAGGAATGCCAAAAAACATTTTCATTTGTAGCCAGGTCTTCGCTCTTTTGAAAGGGGCAAGTGCGCCAGCTCCACGAAAATTCCTTCTCCTTTATCGTTAGGCGTGCATAATCGCGACTCACCCGGAGATCAATTATGACAAAATCTAACGGGAATTGGTACGGCTTTCCCAAGCGTTACACGGCCGCCTACATGTTCATCGAGGTAGCTGGTTTCTTCTTCGTCTGACTTATTGCCGCCTCCCTCCTGCGCAAGGTCCGGCCGGTTTCCGCAGCCTAACGACTGACCTCCGGGCCTAACTCTTTTTCTGTTCCTTGGAGGCTTGCATCTGGGCCACCACTTCCTGTTGCATCTTCTGGATGCGTTGCACCATGGGGCCCATCATTTTCATCGTTTCGTTCATTGTGTTTTGCATGACCACCGGCATCTTGCTGATCATCCCCTGCCCGGCCGGCGTTTTGTAGAATCCGATCATGCCGTCGACCTCATCCTGCGTGAAGGATTTCTGATAAATACGGGTGTACATCGGCTCCATTTCTTCCCAGGTGAATTGTTCCTGCACAACTGCCACCACTTCCGCGCGGCACTTGTCAAAACTCTTCTGAGCCTCAGGGGGGACCGGCTGGCCCTGCGTAATCTGCTGCATGGCATTTTTCATCATGGCATCCAGTTGGCCCGCCATCACGTCGAGGGATTTACGGGCCTGCATGACCACCAGCGACTGTTTAATCGAAGCCTCACTGGGCGGATTTGTCCCTGCGCGCAAGCCGGAACAGGACAGGAGAAGAATCAGTAAGATCCGAGTTTCCATGCAAGCAGGCTAAGAGGCGGGAAAAACGATTCAAAGCTAAAACGGCGGCTACCTAACGGCCGTAAGATTGGGCTGACATCAGGCGCAACTTGCCTTAGCATCTTCTCCCTTGGGATGGTCACGCTCCTAAAACTCTTCGGTCTCCTCTGCCTGGTGGCCTTCGGCTTGAGCGCTTGTGCCACGGCCGACACCAAACTGGGCCTGACGACCAATGAGGGGCCGCGTATTCCGGAAACGCCCGACCATTAGCCAACGCTGGCCGGCACTCAAGCCGGGGACAGCGGCGTTTCGGCCGGACCTGCCAGGACCTTCCCTTTCGGATCGAAACGCGACCCGTGGCAGGGACAATCCCACGTAGCCTCTGCCTGATTCCAGCGCACCAGGCAACCCATGTGCGTGCAGACGGCTGACATTTTTTTCACGCCGCCTTTTTTGTCACGGTACACGGCCAGTTTTTTGCCGCCCAATTGCAGAATTTTGCCTTCGCCCCGCGGGACTGCGCGCAGAGATTTTCCCTCGGGCGACCGAAAGCGGTCCTGCATCAGATAATAGGGATAATCCTTGTTCTCCCGCAGGTAATCCATCCTACCGCCCCAAATCTTTGCGCGCCGGACTGAACAATTCGCGCCACGGATTTTTCACGTCCGTCACCCAGTCCCGCGCCATGGCCGCCGCAGTCGCCCCGAAAGTGAAGCCGTTTCCGCAGTAGCCCGTGCCGATAAACTGGTCCGATTCGTTAGGCCCAATGTAAGGCAGACCGTCGTTCGTCACGATGACCTGCCCGGACCAGCGGTGATCAATCTTCGCCTCCGGCACCATCTTGAGAAATGCGGCCGCCACTTTCCGAAAGCGAGTTTCGGTGTTGCCCGCCTGGCCCGTCTTATGATCCTCTCCGCCAAAGATGGCGTAGTCTGATTCGCCCCGGCGGTCGACCCGCAGATACTGATAGGGATCGTTCGTGTCCCAAAACAACGCGATCGGAATCGACCCCCGCGGAACCACCGCACCGACGACGTAAGACGAGTAAAAGGCGAGCTTCGTTTGGAAGAGCATCCCTTTGATCAGGCCGGACTCTCCCAGGAGCGGATTATTCGTCGCCAGAATAACGCGCCCATAATTGAGCCAGTCTCCATTCACCCGGGCGCACTTTTTTTTCGAATCGAACTGTTTGATTTCAGAATTTTCAAAAAGATAGGAACCGCGCCCGTGCACTTTCCCGGCCAGGGCCGAAAGGAACTTGAGCGGATGGAACTTGGCCTGGTCGGCAAAGCGGACCCCGGGCTTCTCCATAAAAGGCGCGCAATCGAGATAGGCGGCATTGAATCCAAACTCATTGGCCAGCTTCGCATCCTTTTTCAAATGGGCGCGTTCATCCGATTGTCCGCCGGAGACAGGCGCATGCAGATATCCAGGCACCCTGGAGAATTCACAGTCTATACTTTCCTCGAGCACTATCCGCTCGATTTCCTCGATGGCCGACATGCCCGCGTCCCACACCGCTTTTCCATGATCCCGGCCAAAGTCTTTGACCAATTGATGGAGCCTTTTATCGGTGACACAGGTGAGATGCGCGGTGGTGTGGCCCGTGTCACGAGAACTCATTCGCTCCCGCTCGACCAAGGCGACATGCACACCCGCCTTCTTTAAGAGATAGGCCGTCAGCACGCCGGTCACGCCCGCGCCGACCACAAGGACATCGACCGATAGGGTGCGATTCAGCGGTCGGAATTTCGGCCGTTTAAACGAATCATACCAATAAGGAGTCGTTTTCATGGAGTGCACCTGTCCGCCATCAAGGGCCGGGGCTCTGCGAATTCTTATCGCCATGGTTCACCGTCAAGATACGCAGCAGCCTCCTTGGATGGATGCGCGACTAAGCCCAAAACTCTCGCCTGCTTTGCTTTCAGGCAATAGTTGCCATTACCTTCCTTCTGCTTCTCAAAGGCATCGGTTGGAGAATCGTTCCGTCTTCATGGCTAAAGCAAAACACAAAAGAAGCCGTTTTCTGGCGAAGCATTCGTTGAGTCTGGTCGCCTTGGGGCTCCTCTTCGTGTGGCTGGTCGGCTATCGCTTTCTTGATCCGAAAACCCACCTCGGCGCGTTTTTCGGCAATGCCATAGCCGATTGGAGTGGCTCCGTCGTTATTATCCTGGGAACAAAATTCCTTTATGAAGTCGGCTCGGCCGAGAGTCGCCCCGTCAAACCAAGTGCACGAGGTCGCTGGTTCGATTGCTTCCGGCGGCACTCACTTCTTCTCTTCCTTTTCGTTACCGGGATCGGCTGGACCGTCCTTTTCCTCAAAATGGACAGCCAAAGCAAGTGGGGACAGGTCGTCGGCAACATTGTCTCGGAATGGGTCCAGATGGCCGGCCTGGTCTTTCTAACCAAGCGCCTGATCGAGATCGGTTCCAAAGAAAGTCGTTAAACCTGCTCTTCGACCCGACTTCCGAGCCCCGTCCAAGGCGCTGACCAGCTGGCAGGTTGTTAACCTGAAAAGACGCCCCTGCCCACCGGGAGACATGGCAAAAGAGCGCTTGCCAGCGTCTACCCAAGCCAGCAAGCTCCCGCACTGGGCATTAATCCTGCGGGATTCCCCAGTCCCCTCAGCCGCCATTCCTTAGCCATGAAGACAAAGCCGCATCATTTTTTCACCCTCGCTCTAACCATCGCTTTTCTTGCGACGATCGGCTCACCGTCACTGGAAGCGACCGGTTACACCTGGAATGGCGGTCCCGGAGCGTGGGGCTCCTCCTCGCAATGGACCCCGTCGGGCTTTCCGAACGCGTCCGGTGACACCGCAACTTTCAACGCAATCCCTGGTACCGTGAGCAGCGTCACTCTGGGGGGCGGCCCCTTTACGGTCGGAACAATCAGTGTGATCGGCCAGAACAACGGTGGTTTCTCCATTAACAGCGGGACGCTGCTCCTGGACGGCGCAGCCACCATCAACGCGGAGAGCCATAATATCTCAGATGGTAGCACCTTCTCGGACTTTCAATCGAACGTTACCCTCTCTCTCCAGCAAAACGCCACCTTCCACACCGTTTTTGCCGACAGCCTATTGTACATTGCCGCCACCGTCTCCGGGGCGCATTCGGTCGATTTCACCGGCCTGGGAACATCGACCCTGACCGCGGCTAACAACTACACTTTGGGAACCACCTTGAGCGGCGGAACGCTGCTGCTCGACAACGACACCGCCTTGGGAGCCGGGTCGCTCACCATCGCTGGCGGCACCACCCTGGGGATTGTCTCCAGCCATTTCATCAACAACAACCTGGTGGTCAACGGCGATTTCAGCATCGACTCGGCCAACGTCTTCGGACTGCAGGGCAACATCGATCTGGGGGGCGGCTCCCGCACCATTACCGGTTTAAATCCCGGCAACGGCAATAACGTGCAGTTCAACGGCATCATCTCCAACGGGACCGGCCTCACCCTGACCGGGAGTGATCTCTTGAACTCGTTCAACTTCGAGATGGGCGGGGTCGGCAGCAACACTTACACCGGCACCACCGTGGTTGATAGCGCGTCGCTCAGCCTGCAGAAAATTGGCGCAGCCATCGCCATCCCCGGCAATCTCACCATCCAAAACGACGGCTTCGTCACCTTTCGCGCGGCCGGACAACTGGCCGCAACCTCCGTCATTACCATGAATGAGGGGAACCTCGGTACTATTCTCGATGTGACCGTGCCTAACGACATCGTGCTGCAAGGAGATTTCAATCAGATGTTCGAACTTTTTAACTCCACTTTCACCCTGACTGGGATGATTTCCGGGAGCGGCCCTCTGTTTCAGGCGGGCGGCGGCACTCTCGTCCTGACCGGAAATAACAATTACTCCGGCGGAACCAGCCTCAATGCCGGCGCCCTTTACGCCGATAACAACAACGCCCTAGGCACCGCCACTCTCGTCATTAACGGTGGCACCACTTTCGGCAGTCACGTTTTCGACGTGCAGATCCCGAACGCCATCACGGTCAATGGGGACTTTTCGATCGATCCGCAAAATGTCCTCATGGAGCTGCACGGAGCAGTCGACCTGGCCGGCGGTGCGCCCACCATCACTAACATCAGCAACGGCAACGCAGCCTTCACCAATGCCATC
>JBBRQE010000097.1:0-12947 GCA_038226905.1 Chthoniobacterales bacterium
CGGATTTCGCTGCATCATGCGGTTCAAGCGCATCTGGCTCACCTTCGGGGTGCTCGGCCTGGCTTACTCTTTTTTCCAGTTCCTCGCCTTCAGTCCGGCGCAAACTGCGGCTGACTTTGATGTCGGCCAGATGTTGTCGCTGCCCGCCTGGCACTGGCCGCGGCTCGCCGAAGTCTGGCAGGAGGCGCCTCTTCCAGCCGTGGAGAGTGTGGCCGGGCTTTTCGACAACGCCACCACCACTTATCCCTTGTCGGTCGTGGCGGCGCTCCTGCTCCTGTGCAACTGGCGCGGGTTGCACGGCGCGCTCCTCCGGGCCTTGCGTCAGCGCTACCATTTCTGGGGCGTCCTCATCTATCTCCTCCTGCTCATCAGCGCCCTCGCCAGTCTGCTCAAACCGTTTGTCTTCTGGCGGCTGCCACACTGGGGCGATCTCATTCCCGTAGCCGACCTGCTTCAGATCTCGGCCACGGTCGACACCGTCGCCTTTATTTTTGAGTATCTGTCCGGCGTTTACCTTCAGGTCTATTTGATCACGGTGTGTTTCGTTTGGATCCGAGGCCTCAGCTTCGAAGAAGGCGAACTCTTTCGTTTCGCCATTCGTCGGTTCAGCTACGTCTTGAAATGGGCCGGTCTGGTTGTCCTGGTCAGCACCTTGCTTCTTCGTATGCCCCTCCTGCTGGCCTACTTCGTAAACATTCCCAACGTGCTCGATTATATGCCGTTTCAGCGGATTCTTATGTCTGTGCTCATCATTTCCTGCGCTTCCACCCAGGTCTCGCTCGCCTTGCATAACGAAAATCTGCGGGAGGCGCTGCACGCGCATTTCGATTTCATCCGCCGGAATCGCAGCCGCTTTGGCTGGTTTCTGCTCGTCTGCGCTTTTCACTTTTTCTTTCTCATGGCGGGCGACTCCGTAATGCGCGGCGCCATCGCCGGCCGGGCCGTCGCCTTGATTACCTGGAATTGTCTGTTCGTCTGTCTGCGTGGATTCATCACGGGCTGGCTGCTGGCCTCCTGGGTCTGCCTCTTCCGCCAGTGTGAGACGGGCCGGGTCCGGCAGGAGAGCTGGATCCAATACTGATGAAGACAGAGGCGGCCGATATCACCCGCGCCAGCAAGTCAAACCTGGCCCTGGCTTTCATCTCACTGGGACGGAAACGCCGCCGCGATATGACGGTGTTCTACGCCTTTTGCCGCGTGATTGATGACATCGCCGATGCCGATGACATTAGTGTGGAGGAGAAGCAGATTCGGCTAACGAACTGGCGAGGTTGGCTGCATGAGGCGAATGCCCATGAGCCGGCGCTGGCGCGGGAAGTACGCGCGCTCATGGTGAAATACGCGCTGCCGCCCGCCATGCTCGAAGAAATCATGGCGGGTGTGGAGATGGATTTGCGCCAATCGCGGTACGCGACGTTTAGCCAACTCGAGACTTATTGTTATCGTGTGGCCAGCGCGGTGGGCCTGGTCAGTATCGAGATTTTTGGCTATCGCAACCCGGCCTGTAAACAGTATGCGGTCGAGCTGGGGTTGGCTCTGCAGACGACCAACATTATTCGGGACGTTGCCAAAGACTTGCGGAGCGACAGAATTTATTTGCCTCAGGAAGATTTGGCCCGGTTCGGCTATGCCGAAACAGATCTGCGGGCCCACGTCTACGATGAACGCTTTATCACTTTGATGCAGTTCCAGGCGGACCGGTCCCGGGAGTTTTTCCGGCGAGCGGCCGCCCACCTCCCGCGCGAGGATCGGCGGTCTATGCTGGCAGCCGAGATTATGGGCTCTGTTTACGGGGCGCTGCTCCGGCGCATGGAAGCGGATCGGTTTCGCGTTTTCGAAAAAGACTATCGACTCAGCAAATTGCAAAAAGCCGGACGGATCACCGCGCAGCTGCTCAAGTTTTTTTGAACAGAGCGGGCCAGGCGTCCGTCTGATTCCACACATTCGAAGTATTATTTGTCAGCCCGTGATGGAGCTTTTGGCTCTATATATCGGGCAGTGAGAGTTCAATCGGGAAAGACATTTTTATGAAAAGACAAGGCTTGGCCATCGTAACGCTAATGACGCTGCTCGTGTCTGGTTTGACCTCGTGTGATTCGCCGACTGGCGCGGGCGCCGGCTATGGGGCAGCTGCGGGTGCGATTATCGGAGCGGCCGCTACCGGACATGTGCGGGGAGCTGCCATCGGCGCGGCGGCCGGTGCCGCCACCGGCGCCCTTATCGGGCACGCCATCCAGGAGGATCGAGCCGGCCAGTATGGTCCCGAGCCGCAGGGCGGTTATCCGTATGCTCGCTGGAGCGGCAGCCCCGGCCTCGTGGTCAGTCCCTATCCACCGAATCGATTGGTCGATGTCAGCGGAATCCCGCACGGCGCTTTGGTCCGCGACCCTTCCACCGGGGGCCTTTTCCGCAAACCGTAGCGGATTAGAGGCATTGTAGGCGCGTGTGTCCCTTACCCCGCCTTTTTCTGCAGCGCATCCACCAAAGCCCGCGCTTCATCCGTCATCTTGAGAAGCTCCGGCCATTGCCGGTGATAATTCTCTCCCGGTAATTTCCGCGTCGCATCGAAGCCCATGTGAGAGCCCACATTCTGCTCACTCGGCGCGTGGTCTAACGAATCGCTCGGATTCTTGATCACCGTGCTGTCCCGCGCCGGGTCGGTGTTGGCGCACAAACGGAAAAGCACTTCGCTCGTGTTATGCACATCGCAGTCATCGTCCACCACGATGATGTATTTGCTGAACATCATCTGACCCATGCCCCACAAACCGTGCATGATCTTGTAACCCTGATACGGATATTGCTTCCGGATGCTGACGAAGACGAGATTATGGAACACACCTTCCGGCGGTAAAGCCATGTCGATAATCTCGGGGAAATTCATCTGAAAGACCGGTAGAAAAATGCGCACGCTGGCCTCGCCCAGGTAAAAATCTTCCATCGGTGGAATGCCGACGATGGTGGTTGCATAAACAGCGTCGCGCCGGTGCGTGATGGCCGTGAGATGAAAGACCGGGTAATCCTCCACCGCCGTATAGAAACCGGTGTGATCTCCGAAAGGTCCCTCCGGTTTCGTCTCTCCCGGCTGCACGTAACCTTCCAGAACGAAATCGACATCTGCCGGAACGTCGAGATCGATCGTCTGGCAGCGCACCATTTCCACGGACTTGCGCCGCAGAAAACCGGCAAACAGGATTTCATCCAAACCGTCCGGCAAAGGCGCGGTCGCCGCAAAAGTGTAGACCGGATCACCGCCAATGGTCACAGCCACGGGCATGCGCTCGCCGCGTTCGTAATAGCGTTTGCCGTGGCGCGCCCCGACCTTATGGACCTGCCAGTGCATCCCCGTCGAGCGGTCGTCATAGACCTGCATGCGGTAAACGCCCACATTGCGCGCCCCGCTTTCCGGATCCCGCGTATGCACATTGGGAAGAGTGATGAAGCGGCCCCCGTCTTTGGGCCAGCATTTTAGAATGGGAAGATCGAGGAGCGTAAAATCGCTCGAGCCGGCCTGGCCGTTACTCGTCTCCAGGATATGGACCTCTTCCTGGCAGGGCGCTTCCCGCACTTTTTTTGGCCGCGCATGGAGCAAGTGAATTCCCTGCTTGAGCAGGTTCCAACCTTCGCGCAGATCGGTCGGAGGCTTGGCCTTGAGGATCAACTGAATTTCCTGCGCGATTTCATCGACGTTCTCACGCCCCAACGCCATGGCCATGCGGCGGCGGGAACCCATCGTATTGACGGCCACGGGAAATCCCGTTTCTTTGCCGTTAACCAGCGGCTTCTCAAAAAGAAGGGCCTTGCCGCCGCCCGGCGATTTCATCTCGCGGTCGGCCCATTCCGTGATGAGAAGGTCCGTTTCGACCGGAATGGAGACGCGCCGCAACTCGCCCGCCTGTTCGAGGGCGTCGAGAAATTCTCTAAAGGAGCGGTAAGCCATCTGTAGCGGTAGGCTACACTGAATGGCTCGTCGTTGAAATGCGACCCGTATTTAACTCAACCCCGCGGCACTCCGCCGGGGACGAGATACTGAAAGGACCTCACGCGTCCGTTGGAAAAGGTGACCACCTTATAAGGATACGCAACGGTCGGCGCGAACCCTGAATAGAAGAACGGATCGTAGAATGGATCTCCGAAGACGACGAAGCGTCCGTGGCCATGATGGGATCGAATGACTCCGCCGCCCGCAAAACCATAGCCGAAGCCTGGCTGTCCGTAACCGAACCCCGGGCCGTAGCCACCATAGCCGTACCCGCCGTACGGATACCCGTAGCCGCCGTAGCCATATCCGGCGCTGTCGGTCGCGAAATAGACCCAGGACTCCGTGGCACGTCCATGCATGGCCCCTTCGGTTTTCTGGTCGGGCGATCCCCAGGCGAGAAAAACGGCGTTCTTCGACATCCCGGTGCGAATATGTCCGCTCGTGACCAGCGCCTGATCCTTCGGCGAGAGGGTCTGGTACATCTCCGGATGTTCTGAGATGCGATTCTCCGGGGTGGAGCAACTCGCCAGAAGGATGGCACTAGTGGCGAGACCGAAGGTCAACGCCCTGCTAAATAATTGACGCTTCATAAATAAAAAATACAGTCACCGGTTTTAGAGTCAAGCAGGGGAGCTGCTCTCTTGATTCAACCCCGGCTCGCCCGTAATGTTGCGTGCGCATGGAAGATCTTTACGGCCACCGCATCTCTTATCTGCGGGTTTCCATTACTGATCGCTGCAATGAACGCTGCGCCTATTGCATGCCGGGCGAATTGCACGAGTGGTTGCCGCGCGAAGGCATTCTGACGTTTGAGGAAACCTTGCGTCTTATTCGTGTTGCGGCCGGATTGGGTGTCTCCAAGATTCGTATCACGGGCGGGGAACCGCTCACTCGGAAGGGCGTCCTCGATTTCGTCCGGCAGGTTCCGCTGATCCCGGGAATTCGCGAGGTCGGCCTTTCCAGTAACGGAACCCTCCTGGCCCGACCGGCTGTTCCGGGTGTGACTATGGCCTCCGCTTTGCGCGAGGCGGGGGTCGATTCGATCAATATTTCACTCGACACTTTGGACGCCGATTTTTATGCGCAAATTACCGGGCGCGATTTCCACGCGGCCGTCATCGCAGGCATTGATGCCGCCCGCCAGGCCGAAATTCCCCAGATCAAGATAAACACCGTGCTCATGCGCGGGCGCAATGAGGATCAATTGATTCCGCTGATTGACTTCGCGGATAACCGGAAACTTCTGCTGCGTTTCATCGAACTGATGCCGGTAACGACCAACGAAGTTCTGACCGAAAAAAATTTTCTGCCGGTGGCGGAAGCGAGGCGTCGAATCGAATCGCACTACGGCAGCCTCATTCCCGAGCCCGGCTTCCGCACGAACGGGCCGGCCACCTATTATCAGATTCCGGGACGGGTCCAGCGCGTTGGTTTCATCGGGGCCATGACCAATCTGCATTTCTGCGAGAGCTGCAATAAATTGCGACTCACCTGTGACGGCAAACTCCGGCCCTGCCTCGGAAGCGCGCTGGAGTTCGACATTATGCAGCCGCTGCGCGCCGGGGCCAGCGACGACGAACTGCGCCAGCTCTTTCTCCATGTGGTCGAGCGCAAGCCGGCCCAGCACGATTTCCGGGAAAATTATCAGCCGGGGCGAAAGATGATCGCCATCGGCGGCTAGCCATGGCGGGCCTCTCGCATATCGGCGAGGATGGGCGCGCCCAAATGGTCGACGTTTCGGCCAAGCCGCCCATGGCCCGCATGGCTCTTGCTTCCGGCAGGATTCGATTGCAGCCCGCCACCATCGGACTCATCACCGATAACAAAAATCCGAAAGGGGATGTCTTTGCGGTTGCGCGAATTGCCGGGATCCAGGCGGCCAAACAAACAGCGCTGCTCATTCCGCTGTGTCACACCCTGCCCCTGAGCAATGTAAAAATCGAGATTAACGCCGCCGCCGACGGCGTCGAAGTGCACTGCACCGCTCGCACCATCGCCCCGACCGGCGTCGAGATGGAGGCGCTTACTGGTGTGACCGTGGCTTTGCTCACGATTTACGACATGTGCAAAGCTGCCGACAAAGAAATGACGATTACCGATATCCGTTTGATCGAAAAACTGAAAGAACCCACCTAGCAACGGGCCTGTGGCCGTTGCTACAAAGATATGAGCATCCAAGTCGGCATCATCACCATCTCCGACCGTGCATCCGCCGGTGATTACGCCGATCTGGGCGGCCCGGCCCTCGAGGAATTCGCCATCGCCGCCGCCTGGAATGTCCAGTGCCAGGCCATCGTGCCGGATGAAGCCAAACGCATAGAGATCACGATCCGTTCTTTTGCCACGCAAGGCTGCGGCCTTATCCTAACGACCGGCGGCACCGGCATCTCCGCGCGTGATGTCACCCCCGAAGCCATCCGCGCCATCATGCGCGTCGAAATTCCTGGATTCGGCGAAATCATGCGGGCGGAGTCGATGAAGATTACCCCGAACGCCATTCTCTCCCGCAGCCTGGCCGCCATCGTCGATCAAGCCCTCGTCATAGCTTTACCAGGCAAGCCAAGTGGCGCCGTCGAATGCCTCGGCTTTGTTCTGGGAGCGATTCCTCATGGAGTCGCGCTGGCGCAACGCCTTCCCACTTCCTGCTGACGGGCCAACGTTGGCTTCGCACCCTCCGGGTCGTTAGACTTTTCGTTGCCGAGCTTATGCGGTGGGCGCGGCCATCATTTTTCGGGCCTTGGCCAGCGCTTCGTCGAGGTCGGCGCAGATCTTTTGGTCGCCCAGCCAGCTCACCATCCCGCATTCAAACATGGCCTTCATCGGCTGTGGTTGCACGGCTGTCAGAAGAATTTTCACGCCGTCGCGGTGCAGTTTTTCGATAGCCACGCGGAAGGCGTGCAGCCCGCTGGCGTCGATGGCCGGGACGTTGCGCATGCGAAAGATAACGACCTTCGGGTTTCCTCCGGATCCACGCAGGGCTTGATCGAGATTTTCAGCCGCCGCGAAAAACAAAGGCCCTTCAATCCGGTAAAGCAGGACGCCTTCCGGCAGCTCTTTGCCCCGGATGCTATGCGTCCCCGTGCCCTCCGGCTCGCTCGCTTCCGTGACGAGACGAATATGCGACACAGCTTCCATCTGGCGCAGAAACAGAACGGCGGCCATAAACAGGCCGGCCCCGACCCCGACCGTCAGGTCGAAGATCACGGTCAGGAAAAAGGCCGTCGCCATCACTCCGAAGTCCGCCCGCGGACCTCTCCAGAGTTCGAGAAACGTGTGGGCCTCGGCCATTCGCACGGCCACGGCGAGGAGAATCGCGCTGAGAGCGGCCAGCGGGATGTAAGCAGCCAGCGGCGCGGCCACGAGCGCCACCAAAAGAAGGACGAGCGCATGGACAATGCCGGCCAAGGGCGTGCGCGCGCCGCTCCGGATGTTGGCAGCGGTGCGAGCGATCGCGCCGGTCGCAGCGATGCCCCCGAAGAGGGGCGACACGATATTGGCTATGCCCTGCCCAATGAGTTCCTGATTGGGATCGTGGCGCGTATCGGCCATCCCGTCGGCCACCACCGCGGAGAGGAGCGACTCGATCGCGCCGAGCGCCGCGATGGTGAAGGCCGGGGCCATCAGCTGCCGCATTGCTTCCAGCGAAATGTCAGGAAAATGGAAGGCGGGCCAGCCGATCGGGATGCCGCCAAACCGGCTTCCAATGGTGGCGACCGGTAACTTTGCCCCATAGACCAGGAGAGCGGTAACCACCACGGCCACGATGCTGGCCGGCACGCGTTTCGTTAGGCGGGGCCACAGATAAAGGATGGCGAGGGAAAGGGCCCCGACCCCGCAGGCCGACCAGTTCAGCCTGCCCAGATGTGTGGCCAGCAGGGTGAGTTGTTGCGGCACGTGCTCCGGCATTTTTAAGTCGAGCCCGAGAAATTCGTTGAGCTGGCCGCAGAAAATGATCACCGCGATACCGCTGGTGAAACCGGCGATGACGGGATAGGGGAAAAATTTAAGGAGCCGTCCCATTTTGAGGAGGCCGAGGACGATCAGCATCACGCCGGCCATCATGGCGGCGAGGGCCAGTCCGCTGTAACCGAACCGGGCGACGATTAAAAAGAGAACCGGGACGAAAGCACCGGTGGGTCCGGCGATTTGGAAACGGGAACCGCCGAGCAAGGCAACCACCAGGCCTGCCACAATGCCGGTCCAAAGACCTTGTTGAGGCGTAACCCCGGATGCGATCCCGAAGCCGATGGCCAGTGGCAGAGCGATGACTCCCACCGTTAATCCGGCGGAGAGGTCGGCGTACAGATCAGCGCGGCCATAGCCGGTGAAGGCCGTCAAGATGGCGGGGCGGAAGCGGAGCGTCACAAAACGAATCAGACCTGAAAAGCTCAATGCCGGAAAGCCGCAATTCCGACGGACAGTCCCATCTCCCAGCTACCAACAGTCCGATTCAATCCAACGGATAATGTTTCAACCGAATGACGTCCCGCACCTGGTCGAGGAGTTCCGGATTGCCGCGCGGCACCTCAGTCGGTAAATTAGCGGCCGTGTCCGACATTTGCTCAAGTCCCCCAGAGCAAGGCACGCGAATTGGGCCGAATTATTCGCCTGATCAAGCGTTTTAATTCGGCCTACTCCTTGTTAGACGCTATGAAACTCCTCCTTCATTCAGTAGTCTCTCTCCTCATCGCGGTATCATCAGTTCACGCCGCTGGCGCTCCGTCCGCCCAAGCACTGTCTATTCCGCGACCATCGAAGCTGCCGGAAGCTGCTCGGTTGCGGCTCGCGGGCAGCGGAGTCTTCGTACTCCAGGTAGATACAGCTACGGGCAAGGTCACATCCGTTCAGATCCGAAAGAGCACGGGACAGTCCTTACTCGATCGGTCGGCTGTTCAAGCTTTCCAAAAGTGGCGTTTCCGTCCGGGAGCAGCTCCCCGCCGCGTCGTCTGCCCAATTACATTTACCGCTGACAGTGCATCCGGTCGCTACTGATAGCACACCGGCGTCTAACCCTGCGCTGTAGCTAACCGCTGGCCGCTCCGATACCTCGCTGAACGTGACTTCCCCATTCCTACTACGGCAAAGCTCGCTCTCGCCAGCCGTCGCTGATCTTGTCTCGTTAGGCCTCCGAGTCCCACGGCTTGCATGAGCGCAGCATACTTCATCGTTCTGGAGCGGGATATTGGCGTAGACACCACGATGAGTGGTAAGAGCCTATCCCGTCACATAGATGCCCTCGACACTGCGGCTCGGCGCGTCGGCGTCCAGCAACTCTCTGAGTTTTTCAGTGCGGATCCGCAGCAAATAGCGTCATTTATGCGTAGCGAAGGGCTTGAGCCGAGCTCTGCAGAGTCGGCTCCGCTCCAGCAGTTTTCTGCGGACTACGGCTTGGCGACGATTCGCGCATTACTGGCGGACGCCGAGATTGACGTTTCCTGTGTCGATGATGATTTGCGGATCTGCGAGCGCATATTGATTGCAGCGCAGCAGCAGGGAATCGGCTGGCACTTCGAGGTCGATTTCTGAATGTCGAGTTGACGATTATGCAAACATCAACAAAAACTCCTGTCTGGCTCATGTTGATGACCTTCGCTCTGGTGTTCTATGGGATAGGGCGTCCTTCGTGGAAAGCTTCGTCAACTACCCGACTTGGCCTCTAATCGGGGCGAACGAATTCCGTGCTTATCATCGAGCTCTCAGCCCTTTGATCATCGGCTACATGGTCATTCCGATGTTCGTCGCCACCCTATTGACCATTCTCCTCCTGTGGTTTCGGCCAGCATCTATTCCCCGGTGGATGGTCTGGACGGCTATCGTGTTGCAGCTGGTCGTTTGGATTTCCACCTTCACCATTCAGTTGCCGATCCAGGGACAGTTGAGTGCGGACGGCTTGTCGCTGCCGCTGATCGAACGCCTGCGCGTGAGCAATTTTTGGTTGCGCCGAGTGCCCTACATTGCCAATGCATTTCTTTTTCTGTGGATGATGTCCGTATGGCTGCGGGGCGACGTCACGCGCGGGGCTGCAGCCTAACCAGCTTTAGATAGTGACGACGGTGATCTCGGGGCGGCAATTGAAGCGCCAGGGGATGCGATAGGTGCCGATGCCGGGGTTGACGTAGAGCGGGCCGGCTTCTGTCGGGAAGAAGCCCAGGTCATATCGACCCACGCCCCAGGGTAATGCGATCGCACCGTAGCCGGGGATGCGGACTTGCCCGCCATGCGAATGTCCAGCCATGATCCAGTCGAAACGTTCGTCGCAAAGGTCCTCGACCGATTTCGGATAGTGCGTGAGGAGAAAACGACGCGTAGCCTGGGGCGGCTTGAGCAGGGGCACACCGGCCCGGCCCATCCCCACCAGTTCCAGATCATGTTCCGGTAGAACAACGCTGGTGTCGGCCAGCCAACGTCCGCCCGTGGCGGAAAAGGCCTGTTCATATTTGGAAAACGGCGCGCCACACCAGTAATCGTGATTGCCGGGACTTCCGTAGACCGGCGTTTTGATTTGCGTGATGAATTGAAGGGCGTCGTCGAGGTAAGAAGCGTCTTCGACCAAATCACCGGTGAAGCAGACAAACGTCGAGCTGAGATTGTTGATCTCGCGGATGACTTCGCTGGCGTAGCGCCGGTTCCCTTTGTGATGGAAATCGGTGATATGAATGAATCGAATCGAGCCGTTGGGATGAGCGGTGAGCTGCCTGATCCGGAGATTGGTTGGCTCGATCAGGCGTGTATCGACAATGACGGCGGCGGGCAGCGCGAATGCGACCGTTCTGAGGAATTGACGTCGACTTACCTTGGGCATGGCTTCCCCGTAAAATAGCACACGGTGGGCCTTGCGGCGTAGGCTCTCGGGGTGGGGGAAGCGGACGATCCCCTACAGGGGGCGTGTCCTCCGAATGCCGCATATCTGTTATCCGCAGCCCGACTTCCTGATCCTCTCCCTATCTGTGGAGATTTAGGGCTCTTAAATCTTCGGACAAAAAATGCTTCGGTCTTAGGGGCAAATAACGAGTTCAGAGGGGGGGGACGCCCCTGCCACGGCGGGTAAACTGTAGAGCGGGACGGCGAGCCAGGCGCCGGCACTTTTAGTCCGGATAAATTAGCAGACGCATCAGCTGTTTGCCATTTTTGGTGAGAACGCCGTGTCCGCTTCGGCCGGTCACGGCGCCGCGCGTTAGAAGTGCGTAATCGATCGGACTCTTTTTTATGTAGGTCAGTTCCGGCTCGGTCACCGTTTTGTCGCTGGAACGAATTTGCAAAGGCATCCCCGATCGATTGAACGATACCTCCCACGCCACCGCATGTCCGGGGGAGCGTCCTCGTATCATCCATGGATACAGATTGGGGAGTTCGAAATGGGTCGAGGGCGGCAGGGTCACCTTGTAATAAGTTTCCTCGCCCTCGAAAAATTGAGGAATGGTCAGAGCAGGGTTCTTGCGCAGAGCAAGATAGAGCCGGGCGATATCCAGCCCCGTCAGATTGATGCCATTGTAAATGCCGTTGTGATTTGGGTCGTCGTGGAAATTGGCGTCGTGCCAACTCTCGAACTGATGACTTAGGAGCAGGTTCAATTCGAGATGGACGTGAGCGCGCTCGCGATTAATACCGGTGCCCGTGTAACCCATGATCGCGATCACTTCTCCCTTTTGGACTTCCTCTCCCGGTTTAACGCGCGCGCTGCTCAGATGCCCGTAGAGGGTGTAGTAATTCGATCCGCCCCAACGGTGTTCGATCACGATGTAGCGTCCGTAGTTGGAATATCCGGGGACGGGATTTACGTGCACCACCTTGCCGTCCGCGATGGCGTGAATTTCATCAGTCGGCTCGCCCCGGGCGTCGCGGTGCAGCGGCCGGATGTCCATGCCTTCGTGGAAACGCGTGTAAACGAGACCGTTGGACGTTTCCACGGGGTCCCGCACGAAACCGTATTGCCCGCCTTCCCACGGTGTGGATTTTTCCCCCTTATAATCGCGATCGATATATTGATAGAAAGCGGGCCCGTCGTCGCGGAAGAGGGCGTCGTTTTCGGTGGGAAGACCGATATCCGGAGTTCCTTTGTCGGGCTGTCCGACCATGCGGCAGACCGTCAATAAGAAGGCGGCCAGAGCTCCGCAGAAGGGCCGCATGGGATTAGTGATGCTTCTTTGGCAGAATCACGTGCCAATCCTTCTTCATCAGCTTCAGATCGGCTGTAGTCAGGCCGGAGGGGATATAGATTTTCCCGTCGGACACGCGTTTGTCGATCTGCATATCGGTGAGGGCGCGGCCGTTGATGAAGAGAAAAAGGTAGCCGCCCCGATGTTCGACGCTGAGCGAATCGAGCGTGATGCGTCCGTGGTCGTCCAATTGAATGAGCGCGCCGTAATTTCCCTCACCGGCCTGGTAGGCGGTAAATCCAATAACATCATTTTCCGTAATGCTGGCGACTTTCTGAATGGCGACCTGCTTACCGGAAACCTGAGCCTTGACCGAGGTGGCGAAGACCTCGGTGTCCTGAGCGTTGGCCTCGGCGTGAACGCGAAACTGGCATTTCTGCGATTTGCCCTCGGCCGCGAGCAATCCGGCCAGAACCAAGATGGCGCTCGCGTAGAGTGGCTTCATGGCGGATTGATAAAGGGTTTGACAGGATTTGCAACGTTTGCTGTTTAACCGCCTGATGAAATGGGGTCTTAATTTGCTGGCGGTAGTGTGCCTTGCGCTGGCCCAGAGCTGGGCGCAGGAGGCAACTCCGGCGTCCGCGCCGGGAGTATCGTCGTCTGACCCGGCCAGCCAAAATGCCGTGGCCCCGGCCCCCAACGCGCCCATTGCTCCGGCTACTCTACCAGCTCCTGCGCCCGTGCGGCGCGGGATGTTTAGCCGGATCCTTCATCCCTTCTCTTCGGAAACCAAGTCGGACGCGCCGCCCAAATACAAGGATCCCAAGATGCGGGGCCTGACCCTCAGCCTCGAAATTTCGCCCCAGCCC
>JBBRQE010000098.1:0-12840 GCA_038226905.1 Chthoniobacterales bacterium
AGGACATAATACTTAAAACTAAATCTGCTCTCAAAGTTTGGTTCGACCCGAGAGCGCCTGATAGAGCGTCATTTCATCGGCCGATTCAAGCCCCCCACCGGCCGGCAACCCGTGCGCGATGCGGGTCAGGGTAAGTGATTTGTGTTTTAAAAGCTCCACCAGATAATTGGTGGTGGCTTCGCCTTCCACGTCGGCGGCCAGGGCAAAGATTATTTCGGATAACTCTTCCTTCTCCACACGGTCGAGCAATTCCCTGATGCGCAGATCCTCCGGTGCCACATGATCGAGGGGCGAAATCCGTCCCCCTAACGAGTGGTAGAGTCCGCCAAAGGCGCCTGTTTTCTCCAAAGGGAGAATATCCGTGGGCTGCTCGACGACGCACAACAAGTGGGACGAGCGCCCGGGGTCCCCGCAAATTTCACATACTTCCTCCGTGGCAAAAAAACCGCACCGGACACAGGGATGGATCGACTGCCGGGTCGACGCGATGGCGGCCGCCAGGCGCTCAGGCTGGCCGGCTTTCGCCTGCACCATCCAGAGGGCAATGCGCTCAGCCGAGCGCGGACCCACCCCCGGCATCTGTCGAAGGTGAGCGATCAAATCCTGGAGGCCGGCCGGATACTCGGTTCTTCTCAAGGGTCGACTTCGTTAGTCACCGACGGTCGTCAGATGCAAGGCGAGTGTTTCCAGGCGACGCAAATAGAGCTGGAGCGGCGCGTCGTCCTCCCCCTCGGGTCCGCGGGCTTTTTGAAATTCGGTGTAGGCCTCGGCCCAGCGCTTCTCCCGGTAAAGCACAACCCCGTTCCAAAAGGAATCGCGCCGCGCAATGTGCTCCGCCTTGGCTTCGGCCGCCAGCCAGAGCGGTTCATAAATCTCGTGCCGTTCCTGCGAGTTGACCCCGCTCAGGAAATCGATCGGTCGCGCCACGACATGCTTGCTGGCCAGTTCAAAGGTGCGAGGCCCGATGAGAACGCGCGATCCATAAAATCGATTGGCCACGCAGAAGCGCCGCGCTAATTCGACCGGTTCCCCCGTCGTGAGCAGGCCGGGGCCCTGTCCATTCTGCAGAGGCGCCGCAATAATGTTGCCCGAGCTCACTCCCATGTGCACATCACATTTGGCGAAAGGGTCGCCATTATTTTGCTGCCGTGTTTTGTTAAAAGAATCGATCAGGCCGAGTGCGACTCGCACCGCTTTGTCGGCATGATCCGCGCCGGTATCCGGGAAACCAAAAATGGCTACGACACCCTCCCCGTCGGCCGCCTGGATGTAACCGTCTGCTTCCAAGAACAGATTCGTGGTGCGCTTGATGAAAGCCTCGGTCGTTCGGGTGAATTCAGCCGGATCGGCTTCTTCGGCCAGATCGTATTTGTTAGCGATATCGCAAACGACCACCGTCACCTCGTGAGATTTGGCCTCGGTATCCAGGGGAATCTGGCCTTCGACCATGCGATGCAGCTGATCTTTGGAGAGTCTATCGCCGAAAAAGTTCCGAGCCTGCGTCGAACGACTCCGTCGGGCCAGGACGGCCCAACGTTCCGCTAGAACAAAAGCGAGGGCCACGGTCGCGAGGGCAGACAGCGGTTGAAAGGCCACTCGATAGAGGGAGCAAATCCATGTCACGCCCACCAACTCCAGGAGAAGAATAAGAGTGAGCAGGCCGATGCGGCTGCGGCGCGCGCTCGTTAGGGTGAGCCAGGCCACGATGACTCCAAGAACAAAGACGATAACGATCTGCCAGTAGAGCGCGATCGAGCGGGTCCCGGGATGGTGGTGAGAAAGGAGGGCCAGGGTGGCCGTCTCGAAGCGAAGGAGAAAGCCGCCCACGTGCAAGAATCCGAAAATGGCCGTGAGGACGGCACTGATTAAAAACGCGCTGACGACGGAACGTTTCATTGCGTCTCAGCTATTCCGCGCCTGGGCACCCGGATAGTACGATTGCACCACCAGTTCGCTGAGGAACTTGTCCGGGTCGTCGACGGCCGACCCCGTCAGGACAAAACTTCCCTCTCCCGTGTTTTTTTGGATCAAGCTCAACCCGAACTGATAATCTTTAAAGAGATGCGCGCATAGTTCAGCCATGGTCATCCGTTCGTTTTGCGCACGTTCGATCAGGCGATGAAGGCCTGACTGATCGAAGGCAATTTCGATGTGATGCTCGCGCTTAAAGCGATCGGCAAATTGCGCGGCACTCTGCAGGAGCGTTTCCGTTTCCTGTCGGTGATCCTCCGCCATGAGTCGCTCGAGGACCTGCCGGGGCTGACGCACCAACTCAGCGGTCACGCGCAACTGGCTCAAACCCGACCCGGCCAGGTGATACTTGTAATCTCGAAACAGTTTTTCAAAGACGGTTAACAACCCGCGAGCCCCGGTTTTTTCGGTGGCCGCGGCACCTGCCAGCAATTGCAGGGCTTCGTCTTCGAAACTGATCTCTATGCCATAGGCGCGGAAGGCGCGCTCGTACTGCCGCAGGATACTCCCCTCGGAAAATTTCATGATCTTGTAGAGATCGTCTGCGCCCAGTTCCTGGCAGGCCACCCGCACGGGAAGACGGCCGATGAACTCAGGCTCGAAGCCGTACTCCACAAAATCCTGCGTGGTAACGTGCTGAAAGAGTTCGTGATCTTTGATCGCGGCGGGTCCCGCGCTAAAGCCAATCTGACCCTGCGAAATACGGCGAGCCACCTGTTCCTTGAGCCGCCCGAAGGCTCCGCTCACCACAAAGAGAATGTGCCGGGTGTTGATGGTCTCTCGTTTCGACTTACCCCGCCTTTGCGATTCGAAGGCGGCCTGCAATTGGCCCTGCAAATCGTGCATGCTGCGCAAGGGCACCTCCGTTTCCTCCATCAATTTAAGCAAAGTCGTTTGCACGCCTCGCCCGCTGACGTCGCGTCCACTCATGTTGCTGGCGGTCGCAATCTTGTCGATCTCGTCGATATAAATGATGCCGAATTGCGCGCGATTTACATCGCCATCCGCCTTCTGCACCAATTCGCGCACCAGATCTTCGACGTCGCCGCCCACATATCCCGTCTCGCTGAATTTGGTGGCGTCCGCCTTGACGAAGGGCACCTGGATTAACTCTGCGATGTGCTTGATTAAATAGGTCTTCCCCACCCCGGTCGGTCCCACCAGGATGACATTCTGCTTGGCGTATTCGGTTTCCTCCGCGCGCGCCGCGTCTTCCTGCTCGAGGCGGCGCAGGTATTTGGCGTGGTTGTAATGATCGCAAACCGCGATGGCCAAAACCTTCTTCGCTTCATCCTGTTGAATAACAAAGCGATCCAGATGGGCCTTGATGTCGCGCGGCAGAAAATTGAAGGCAAACTGGTCGCCCTCCTCTTTGACCGGCTCCCGCTCTCTTCCCGTTTCCTCGGTCTCGGCCGCTTCAGGACCGGTAAAGGTCGCGAAAGAAACGCGGTCGCCGAAGTTCGACTGCATGAACTCGGCGATCTTCGTCTTTAGTTCTTCCGGTGACGGAAATGGCGGTGGCGGTTTCTGCTCCATGTCTCGCGATCAATTCATCGCGCGAAATTAACCCTCCCAAGGGCGGGTCTAAATCTGACTGTCCACCCCAGAATTCGTTCATTTTGCGGGCGATGCAAGTGCCAGCGCCGGAGGATAACCCGGTGGCAAACTAACCGAGGCTGATCGAGGGTGGTGCCTCTTAACGACCCTGCGCCACGTGCAGGCCGGTGGTGCCGGAGAGGAGCGCGGTCAGGTCGGCTAAGACTTTCTGCGGCCCGAGATATTGCTTTCCGGCAAAACTGTCGGACAACACCTTGCCAGCCGTGTCGACCAGGACCAGACAGGGAATGCCGCTCCCGGCGTATTTCCTAATCGCGTCCTGGTAGGGAATTTTGTCAAAGGCAAGGGCGGGCCACGGCATGCTGGTCTCGCTCATGTAGGTCTGCATAGCGGCGGCTGATCGGTCGTAGCTGACAAAGATAATTTCAAACTCGGGATGCTGCGGCGCGACGCGATTATAAAATTCCACCAACTCCGGGGTGAATTTTCGGCAGGGCGGACACCAATGCGCGGAAAAATAGAGAGCGATCAATTTTTTGCCGGCCACGGCTTCGTCCGGTAGCGGCGCCAGGGAGCCGTGGTCGAATCGGACAAGATTCCCCTGGAGTGATGGAGTAAGGGCGTTAGGCGCGGCGAAAGGAATCCTCGCTGCACCGGTTAGGCCGGGCGCCGTCCGGGAGGTGGCCAGATCGACGCGCGGGCCCAGCGCGGGTTGCGCAGAAGCATGCCCAACCGGGCGAAGCAGCGACGTTCGAGCCTGAGCCAGGTCTTTGGCGGAGGCCCGGTAGACTCCACTTTTCAAAGCGCTCAACAGCTCCTCGCTGGCTCCGGCGTTAACGAGAGCAGCCTCTTTGTCCGGATCGAGGGTATCGACGAAATGCCGCTGAGATAATTCCTTTATCACGCTGGTGCTGGAATAGCCGGAGCGCAGCATGAGGCCCACCTCTTTGCTGGTCATGCACGGAAGGGCGGCGCCAGTGCGCGCGCCCAGAACGGTAAGTAGCACGAGTAAGAGCAACGAGCGCACTCGGAACAGAGAGCAGAAGATGAGCCATGAACTGGCCTTACCCTCCAGCAGAATGAGACACACAAAGCCGGCGAAGGCCTTCCGCCAGGGACGAATCAGTCTGGCTTGTTCAACAGCGTGAGTTGCTCGCCATAGGCCGGCTTGGTTTTGGCGGCCGCTTCCCCTAACCTCCGCGCCTCCTCCGCTTGCCCTGTCTCCGAAGCGAAAACGGCCGAGAGCCACTGCCGATCCGGATCCGTTCGGGCCAGCGCCTCGGAAACGCCGAGCAAAGTCTTGGGCAAGAACTTCACCAGCGGCACTTGGGCAGATCCGTAAGGCCCAATCTTGACTGTCACGTTCTGTTCGTGGGCTCCATCAATTCCGGAGTATTTAGCTCCGGCCAGATCCGTGATGGTGCCGGTAAAATGCGTTCTATTCAGGTCCGCGATTAGAGTCGTCTTCCAATCCACCAGCCACTGCGCTTTTTTCAGGGCGCCCGCCTGCTCGTCATGTAATCCCGGTTCGGTGATCTTCACATTACCTAATGCCGCGAGAGCGCTGGCAAAATCGTAGGTCGCCACATGCCGCCTGGAGTTGAGCACTGCCGCCTTCCACAAAGGCATTTCCGTTTCGAGCAATTTGCTTCGCTGCTCGGCCAGCTTGGTTTCATTCTCCTTTTGACGGTCCGCTACGCGCCCCGCCAGACTTTTTTCCTGGGCTTTGATGTCATCTGAAAACGAAGTGTTGGCTTTTAGCTTCTTTCGCAGGGCGGTCAGTCGCTCCAGTTTGTCCGCCGTTTCCGCCGCATTGCTGTCACTGCCCGGCTGACTCTTCCATTCCAGGTAGGCCCGGCAATCCTCTTCATACCGTTGCGCGAGGGGCTTGAGTTCATTCATCCACGCGATGGCGTTGCCTGGCGTCGACTTCTGGAATGCCTCAAACCAGGGAATGGCCTGCTCGGCATTACTGCGCTCGACATTTTTCAAACCGAAAAGCAGCGCCGCAAATGTTTCATAGTTTCCCGCCGCCTTTGCGCCGGCCCCCGGAGCGGAAATTACTCCCGGCTCGAGCAAACGCTCCACGGTCGTCACAAAAAATTGTGCCATGCCGGACTCTTCGCGGGCAAACCCGGTCCGGCCGGCATTTCCCACATCCTGGAAGGCCTGCCGCGCCTGGCCCTCATCTCGTCCCACCATGGCAGCCATGCCCTGCTGCAGACGCGACCAGTTATAGAGCGGCTGTTTACCTTGAGCCTCGCCCGCGATTCGGCCGAACTCGGCTCCCGCAACGTTAAAGTGATTAATGAGAAGCTGATGCCTTGCTTCGCTCGATCGCCTCTCTAGGTCGGCCAAAGCGACGGCCGAAAGAACTGGCGCCGCGGCGACAGTGGCAGTGGCTACAGCGGCGGATTGCCGTGAGGCCTGGCGCGACCTCTGCGCCGTCCAGAGGAAAGCGCCGATCGCGACCGCCAGCGCGATCAGAATCGCGACGGCCGCCATGATCCACGGCATTTTTCGCCCGGGGGAAGAGGCGACATCTTTCCCCGTCAACTTGGCGTAGGCCTGTTCGAGTGCCGTTACCAGATCGTTATAGGAACCAAAGCGATTGACCGGTTCGGCTGCGATCATGCGCTGCAGAACGAGCGCCGTTGCTTCCGAAACATCCGGCGCGATGACGCGCAGGATGGGCGGCCGGCTTTTTAATTCGCGCAAGGCCGTGGCCGATGTCGTATCGCCCTCGATGGGCGCCCGGCCGGATATGGCGTGAAACAGAGTGGCACCCAGACTGTAGATATCGCTCCGAAAATCCTCTGGCCGATTGTATAAACGCTCCGGCGCGACGTAGTAGGGCGTGCCCCAGATCTCGTCGCGTGTCTCACTGTTTTCTGCGGCGACCCCGGCCAGCCCGAAATCGCCGATCTTGGCCGTATGTTCGTCGGCAAAAAGAATGTTAGCCGGCTTGACATCGCGATGGATAAGTTTTTTCGCGTAAGCCGCCCGCAGCCCTTTCGCCACCTGGATGCCGGCTTCGAGCACCAGTCCCTCGGGCAATTTTTTCTTCTCTTCAATGAGATCGTCAAGGCTCCCATGGTCCACCAGTTCCATGACCAGATAAAATTGACCGTGATCCTTCCCGGAGGAAAAAACCTGGATGACATTCGGATGGTTGACCGAAGCGGCCACCCGCGCTTCCTGCTGCAAACGGGTGGCATAGTCGCCTTCCTCAGGCAAGTCTTTGCGCAATAACTTCAAGGCAACAAAGCGATCGAGCAGGATGTCCCGTGCCTTGTAGACTGTGCCCATGCCGCCGACCCCGAGCGTTTCCACCAACTCAAAGTTATTAAAGCTACGCTGCACGCGCACTTTTTCGCCGCACGTCGGGCAAATGACACGGGCCAGCGGTTCCGCCGCCGCCGTGTCGATAATCGCACCACACGTCGGGCAGGTCTCCGTCATTGAAGCCGTTTGTTCCGCCGCCATCGCAGTCGATTGTATCATCCCTCCTTCGCGGAGCAATGCCAGCAAACGCTAAGTGCACCCACCCGATCCAGCCTCCCCCCCCCTCCAGTTGACCGTGCCCAAGGAAGCGGCCCGTACGCGGCTCGACCTCTTTCTGGCCGGGGCCCTCCCGCAGTTTTCGAGGGCACGACTCCAGCAACTGATCAAGGACGGGTTCGTTAGGCTGAATGGTCAGATACCTCGTCCACGGCAACTAGTCCGCCGGGGAGACAGCCTGGAGGTGGACAAACCGGCTCCCGTCAAAATTGATAACGCGGCCGAGAATATCCCGTTGTGCATTCTCTTCGAGGACGACCAACTTCTCGTTATCAACAAACCGGCGGGCCTCGTGGTCCACCCCGGGGCCGGTCATCGCGAACACACGCTGGTTAACGCTTTGCTGCATCACTGCCCGAATCTTTCCGGCATCGGCGGGAAAGAACGCCCCGGCATCGTGCACCGGCTCGACAAAGATACCAGTGGCTGTCTGGTCGTGGCCTTGAACGATGATGCGCACCGAAGCCTCTCCGCGCAGTTTGCCGGACGCACCGTCGAGAAGATCTATCTGGCCATGGTGGCTGGCCAAATTCGCCAGAAGTCAGGATTAATCGACGCCGCCATCGCACGACACAAGGTCCATCGGCAACGCATGGCCGTCGTCCCCTCACGCGGCCGCACCGCTCGCACCGAATACTCTGTGCTGCGCGAGAGCGCGGATGCCACGCTCGTCTCGTGTCGGATTCACAGCGGCCGCACCCATCAAATCCGGGTCCACTTTCACCATATTGGCCACCCGGTTCTGGGAGACAAATTGTCCGCGCCGAAGTTTGCCAAAGATTTTCCACGACAAATGCTGCACGCCTGGAAGCTCGGGTTTCAACATCCGCGCACGGAGGAGCGAATGAATTTCGAGGCAGCCGTGCCGGAGGACTTCGAGCAGGAGATGCGACGACTCGCGCTACAATAATGTCAGGTAGGGATGTCGCACTCGCACCGGACAAGACATCTCCGGACGATCTGCCGCCCTCCACTCGCACCGGTAGGCGCGGACCGCGCTAAGTCGAATCTGTCGAGGCGGGCGTTTCGGCTGACTTGATCGCCTGCTCCTTTGCCTTTCCGCCGCGAAGAATTCGCTGCAGACCAGCGCGGTAGGCCGCCAGGTCGACCACTTCCGCCACTCTTTTCTTCAAGGCGCGCGCCCGGCCCGCCAGGAAAATAAGAAAGATGGCATACGGAATAATGGACCAAAAATCGATGTGCGGTGCGTTCAACTGTCGATAAATCAGAAGCGCCACCACCACGAGATTGACCACCACTGTGGTGGGAACCCGCTGGTAGCGCAGTCGCACACGCGTGAGGCATTTGGGGCCGCCATGATATTCGGTGACGGTTTGCAGAACGATGCTCCACCAGAAATTGCCGTAGATCTGGATATCCCATTCGTTCCAGCCAGTGTCGCTGGAATAGCGCCAGCCCTCTTCTTCAAGCAGCTGAAAAATCGAGGTGAGCAGGTGATGCCGATCCTTACCGTCCTCACTCCAATAAACGCGGCGCCGCGCGCTGGGCCTTTCCGATCCACGCGGGAGAATTTCGTGCGTTCGGATAACGTTGCGCGGGGTGCGCTTGAAATGCAGCCAGGTGAAATAACGGGACCATCCGCGCACCAGCGGTTGCACCAGGGCTAGAACCATGACGAGCAAGCGCGCGTGCACCGTATCGTATTTTGGCTCGATCCGTGCGCGCACCATATAGGAAAGCGCCACGCACAACGTGCCTCCAAACATGAGATAGGGCACGATGCGCAGTCCCGGCAAAAAGATTCCCAAACCAAAAAGGAAAACCGCGAGAGAGAACCATTCGATGCTGCTTAGGTAGGCCGCGATTTCCGATTGCGGTGTTGGATAGATCGATTGAAAGAAGCCATCGCCGAAGACGCCGTGATAAACCACGGGCCGATTCAGGAACCAACTGAAACGCGGCGTCCCGTAAATTTGGCCGCGCCATTTGGCCGTCCCGGTCGGGCCGAAAAAGATCAGATGCTTGAAGCGGAGGAGCGACTCGGCTTCACCATATCCTTCCTGCTGCTTCAGGAAGGCGCGCAGAGTAAAACGCCGGTGATGCCAGACCAGGGCGGTCGGACTAAATCCGATAACGAATCCCGCCTGTTGCAGACGCCAGCAGAAGTCGACGTCGTCACCCGCCTTGTGATATTCGACATCGAAACCTCCCACCGTTTCAAAAGCCCACCGATAAAAAGCCATGTTACAGCCGGGGATATGCTCGGCCACCGTATCGGTCAGGAGCACATGGCTGGGACCGCCCGGCGCGCCCGCCACGCACGCTTGAATCCAGTTCTGGGCCGGCGGCGTCACGTTCGGCCCCCCCACTCCGCCGAAGTCGTCGTTAACCAGAGTACCAATCAAGTAGTAGAGCCAATCACCATCGGCCATGCAGTCGGAGTCCGTGTAGGCAAACACGTCTCCCTGGGCGGCGGCCGCGCCCGTGTTGCGCGCATGGCTGAGCCCGTGGTTCTCCTGATGAATGTAACGAACCTTGGGAAACTGCGCGGCGATCTCCCGCGTGTTGTCGGTCGAGCCGTCATCCACCAGCACCACCTCGTAATTGGGGTAGTTGATTTTGCCTAACGACTCCAGACAGGCGAAAAGCGTTTTCGCGCCGTTATAGGAACAGACAATCACCGAAACGAAGGGCGTCTTCGGCAATTGCCGATGCGGCAGGGCGGCATTGTCCTGCCCGAGTTTGTCGTGCAAGGCGTGGAATGATTTCTTGGGCTGGCGGTCCCGCGTGACCAAACCAAAAGCCCAATCGGTGATCTCCTGGTCGCCCGTGTACCATTCGTCCGTCCAGGCAAAGAAAATGGTTCCGGCCAGCCCGCATTTCACCACGCTGTCGACATGCCAGCAGAGCATTTCCGCCTGCTCCTCCTGCGAATGGCGGATGGTGTCCATGCCGAACTCGCCGAGAATGAGCGGCCGCTCCTCCGTCAGGTTCTGCAGGCGCAAAAGGTAGCGCTCAAAATCACGCTGATTGTGCAGGTAAACGTTGAAGCAATAGAAATCGAGATTCTGCGGCAGCAGGAATTCGGTCGGCGGATAGGTGGCGTAGGAGAAGAGAACCTCGGGATCGAGGGCTCGCCCCACCCGCACGAGTTTTTCGACGAACTCCGTCACCCGGCGCACGCCCAGCCAGCGCGCCATTTGCGGAGATATTTCGTTGCCTACCAGATAACCGAGCACCGCAGTGTGCCCGGCGTGGGCCGCGACGGCCCGCTCCACCGAATCCAGAATCTTGTCGCGCGCACTCTTTTCGCGCAGGAATTCTATATGTTTTTCCCACGGCAAAGTAATGAGCACGCGCAGGCCGGCCGCTTCGCACTGGTCGAGAAACCAGCGCGGAGGGGAGTGATAGATGCGCAAAACGTTGATGCCGATTCGCCGCATCAAGGCGAGATCGATGGCCAACTGCTCGGGCCGTCCGATGTAATGGCCTTCACTATCCGGTTTAAAGGGACCGTAGGTGACGCCCTTAACGAAGAATTTTCGGTCTCCTTCGAAGAAAAATTTGGCAACGGAGCGAATCCGCGGGTTTGCGCTCACTGCGGCTGTTTAGTCCAAGGCAAGAGACGAAGCAACGGTTTTAGAGGAGGGCCAGCCAATCCACGTGCGCGGAAACACCGAGCTCTGGCAGGGACAACGCGGCGTCTCTACTCTGACTGAGCTAAGGCATGGCTCATTACCTCAGCCGTCCGCTGAATATCTTCGCTGGTGTGCGCGGTCGAAATAAACCCGGTCTCGAACTGCGAGGGGGCGAAGTAAACTCCTTCGGCCAGACAGGCATGAAAGAACTTCGCGAACTTCTTCAGATCGCTCCGTTGCGCGCCGGCCAGGTCGTCGATTGGTCCCGGGGCGAAGAAGAGGCAGAACATCGAGCCGATACGATGAAAGGTTAGCCCGATTGCTTTGTCTTCCGGAAAATTGCGCATCGCTCCTTCCATTTCCGCGCCGCGAGTCTCCAAAAGTTGCCAGCCATTGATTCGTTCGAGTTCGCGCAACTGCGCCAGACCCGCCGCCATGGCCAGCGGGTTCCCCGACAAGGTTCCTGCCTGGTAGACCGGCCCGTCCGGCGAGAGTTGATCCATAATTTCCGCGCGACCGCCGAATGCTCCCACGGGCAAACCACCGCCAATTATTTTGCCTAACGCGGTCAGGTCCGGCTTCACCCCGTAAAGAGCCTGCGCGCCCCCGCGGGCCACCCGGAAGCCGGTCATCACTTCATCGAAGATGAGGAGCGCGCCGTGGCGCGTGCACTCTTCGCGCAGGGCCGAAAGAAAACCGTCACGCGGAAAGTATAAGCCGGCATTGGCCGGAATGGCTTCAAGGATGACTGCCGCTACCTCCCGGCCGTTCTCCCGCAGGACGGCACGCACCGCCTCGATATCGTTGAAGGGTAGCGATATCGTTAGGGCGGCCAGGGCCTGCGGAACCCCGCCGCTGTCCGGTTGCCCATGCGTGAGAGCTCCGCTGCCCGACTTCACGAGCAAGGCATCGACGTGACCATGATAGCAACCGTCGAACTTGATAATCTTGTTTCGTCCCGTAAAACCGCGGGCCAAACGAATGCAGGACATGGTCGCCTCCGTCCCGCTGTTCACCATGCGGACCTTCTGGATGGAAGGAATCCAACGGCAAATCAGCTCCGCCATTTCCACTTCGAGCGGATTAGGGATGCCGAAACTGAGTCCGCGCGGGGCCGCGCTGAGGACGGCGTCGACCACGATTTTCGGGGCGTGCCCGAGAATGGCGGGCCCCCAGCTGCCTACGTAGTCGATGTACTCTTTACCGTCGACATCCCAGATCCTGGAGCCCGCCGCACGATCCACGAAGAACGGCTCCCCCTGCACGTTGCGGAAGGCCCGTACAGGCGAATTGACTCCACCGGGGATACGCTTTCGTGCGGCAATGAATAGTTCGGACGAGCGGGAGTTCACTGGAATGAAGGGCAAACGTCCAACGCGCAACGCTCAACGTCCAACGCTCAAATAGCGAAAGCCCGTTGCGCTGCCTTAAATTGACAGCGGGTGACGCCGCTCGATACTCTTCGTCACGCCAGCCAAAGGGCGGGGTAGCCAAGTGGTAAGGTCGCGGTCTGCAAAACCGCTATTCGCGGGTTCGATTCCCGCCCCCGCCTCCAGTTTTTAATTTCGGGCATTCGCTGTTGCAGCCATGTCTTCTCGTCGCGCGGACGCGAGCTGGCCTCGCTGGGGCTGAGCGTTTAGAGCGTGCCCCTTACACGCCTAAGGGCGGAGACTTGAAGGGCGTTGCGAGTAAAGTATCCGCTGCATCACCCTGAGTTGGTGACTATGTTACCCGTCCATGGGTTCGTCATGAAAAAGAAACCGCCGGTTGAAGACATCGAGACCTACGCGCAGGACATCGTGGATACGGTGCGCGAGCCGCTCTTGATGCTGGATACCACTTTGCGGGTGCGCAGCGCCAACCGCGCCTTCTATCAGACTTTTCAAGTCTCTGCCGGAGAAACGGAGAACCGCCTCATTTACGAGTTAGGCAACGGCCAGTGGGACATCCCCGCTCTGCGGACTCTGCTCGAAGACGTTATTCCCACCAGTTCCGTTTTCAACGATTTTGAGCTGGAGCATACCTTCCCGATAATCGGGCGTCGCGTCATGCTGCTCAATGGTCGCAAGCTGCGCGCCGGCAGTCACGCCGAGTTGCTCGTGCTGGCCATGGAGGACGTGACGGAGCGGCGACGCTCCGAAGCGGACTTGAA
>JBBRQE010000099.1:0-12720 GCA_038226905.1 Chthoniobacterales bacterium
GAATATTCGGGGATCCTGAAGCGTATCTATACCGAAATAACCGAGGGCGATCTTCACGTGGAATTGGTTCTGAAAGGCTATCGAATTTCATGGGATGATGTGAGTCGCGCCTAACGAGGAGTAGACGAACGTTCGCCGTTCGTCACGAAGAAAGATTCTTCTAATTCTGGGTTGATTTGGTCGATAGAAGGCAGGTAAAAAGGAAGCATGGCCTTGAACACTGTCCCGACTATACGACCCGCACCCGCCGCAGGGGAGCCAAAACTGTTGGACCGGGTCCAGGCGTTCCTGCGGACCAAGCACTACAGCATTCGCACCGAGCAGGCTTATCTCGACTGGATCAGGCGTTTCATTCTTTTTCATAAGAAGCGCCACCCCGAAGAGATGGGCGAGCGAGAGATTGCGCAGTTTCTCAGTCATCTGGCGACCGAGCGAAACGTGGCCACCTCCACCCAAAATCAGGCCCTGAGCGCCCTCCTGTTCCTCTACCAGCAAATCTTCGAAAGGAAGTTGGGCACCTTTGCCGGCATGGAACGGGTGACCAAGCCCGCCAAGGTGCCGGTGGTGCTAACCAAGAAGGAAGTTCGGGCGGTGCTGACACATCTGAAGGGCGACTACCGGCTGATGGCGGAGCTGCTCTATGGGAGCGGTCTGCGCCTTATGGAATGCGTGCGGCTCCGAGTAAAGGACGTGGATTTTGGGTATCATCACATTGTGGTGCGCGACGGAAAAGGCATGAGGGATCGGATCACGATGCTACCGGAACGGCTGGAGCAATCGTTGCGATTGCATCTGGAACGGGTGCGGGAACTGCACCGGCACGATCTGGCGCGAGGCGGTGGCCACGTCTATCTCCCCTTCGCATTGGAGCGCAAGTATCCCAATGCCTCGCGGTCATGGCAGTGGCAATATGTGTTTCCGGCGTCCAAGCCTTCGGTTGATCCTCGATCAGAGGAGGGCAAAGCGGCAGTTGTGCGGCGGCATCACGTGCTGGAGAAGAATCTCCAGAACGCGGTCAAGATAGCGATGCGCGAGGCCGACATCTCCAAGGCGGCAAGTTGCCATACCTTTCGGCACTCCTTTGCCACCCATCTGTTGGAGAACGGAACGGATATTCGCAATGTGCAGGAGCTGCTGGGTCACAAGGATGTGAGCACGACGATGATTTACACGCATGTGTTGAATCGGCCTGGATTGGGGGTGCGGAGTCCGTTGGATCAAGACCGGGGGTGAATGGGTCCGGGAAGGCGCCTCATGCTCAGGCTCAATGGATCATGATCATGAGTAGGAGCATGAGCAGGAATACGAATAAGAGTAGGAGTCGTGGACTTGGCGCTACCCTTTTTGTTTGGCCGTGATATGGTGGCCCCATGCAGACGCCTGAAATTACCGCTTATCTAAAAACTCATTGTGGCTGGAGTGCCGGGGTGCATGCCGTGCTGGCCAAGTACAATCTGAAATATACGGAAAAGGATATTATCCAGAATCCGGCTTTCCGTTGGGAGATGGAGACCAAGAGTGGTCAGCCGCTCTCGCCTTGCATCGAAATCAACGGGACCATGCTGCCGGATGTCAGTGGCGAAGAAGTGGAGAAATATCTGACGGAAAACAGTCTGGTGCAGTCGAGTGACGCGGATGCGGGCGTGCCTTTGAATGCACCGTGCGCGAATGAGCAGCACGAGGCCGCGCCGGTCAAGCTGCGAATCTGAACGCAGGCCGGTCTTGATCGGGAAGTCACGAATTGGTGACTTCTGTCTAAGAGGGCGTCTAAAGGGAAGGTGGCGCTCTCGCCCTCCGGGTTGCGTCGCTTTTGGCGTGGGCCGGCGTTGCTCGCCTGGCCCGGATCACTGCGGAAATGGGCACTGCGCTCGCGCTTTGGCCCGCCCCAATTATCAACAGCAGCGCGGCCCTCCCTACTTTTTAAACGCCCTCTAAGGGTCGGGCGTTGATTCCTGGCGTGGCGGGAACTTTGCCCTTCAGGGCCTCGGGCGTTGGGGGCGTGAGCTGACCCAGGGAAGCCGGGCAACTTTCCCAATAGGCAATCTATGGGTAGATTGTCTCACACGCCGTGATGAAAATTTTCAGCAGCAAGCTCTTTCGTTACGGGTGGAAGATCTCTCTTCTGCTTCTCGTGCTGGGCGCGGGCCTGGCCGTTTTTCTATTTTACGCCGGATGGGCCGCTACTTTCGACATGAAGAAGGTGGGCGAGATGCCGGAGCGCAACACGGTCTTCGACGTGGACGGCCGGATTTACAGTCGTCTGGCGGGGGCGAATCGTCTGCGCGTATCGATCGATGAAGTGGCTCCGGCTTTCGTGGAGGCGCTGCTCGCTCGGGAAGACACGCGCTTTTATCAGCACAAGGGGATTGACTGGCACGGCATCCTGCGCGCGCTGGCCCGCGATGTCCTGAGCGGATCGGCCAAGGAGGGCGCGAGCAGCCTGACCCAACAGCTGGCGCGCAACAGTTTGCCGCTCGGTGGCCGCACCCTTAACCGCAAGATTCTCGAGGCCATGGTGGCGCTGCGTATCGAGCAGACCTTTAGCAAACAGCAGATCCTCGAGCTTTATATGAACCGAATTTATTTTGGTTCCGGTTGCTACGGAGTGGAGACGGCGTCCCAGGCTTATTTCGGGAAAAACGCGTCCAAGTTGAATCTCTCGGAAGCGGCTTTACTGGCCGGTCTCATCCGGAGCCCGAACCGATTCTCGCCATTGCGCAATCCCACGGGGGCGGCGGCGCAGCGCAATACGGTGCTTGATCGGATGGTCGATTTGAAAAAGATCAGCGTGGCGGAAGCGCAACAGGCCAAGCTGATCAAGGTCAATACTCATCCCAAGCGTCTACTCCAGATCCAGGAGAACTACGCCATGGACGCGGTGCAACGGGATTTAAATGTGATTCTGACGCCGGACCAGGTGGATAACGGCGGGCTCTTTATTTATACCACGCTCGATCCCTTCGTGCAGGAGGCGGCGCAGGCGGCTCTCGAGACGCAGCTGAGCAAGATCGAGCATCAAGCGAATTTCCGTCATCCGGTGAAAGCGAATTATCACCCGCCGGACGATGGCGAGGATTCGGCGATGCCCTACCTGGAAGGCGCGCTGGTGGCCATCGATAATGGGAGCGGAGGAATTCGGGCGCTGGTGGGCGGGCGCGATTATGCGCAGAGCAAATTCAATCGGGCGCTGTCGCCGGCCAATCGCCAGGTGGGGTCGGCTTTCAAGCCGTTTGTTTATGCCCTCGCTTTCTCTCACGGGATGCTGCCGGGAGCAGCCATCAGTGACGGTCCGATTCAGCCGGGCGAGATCGATGGGGCGGGAACCTGGGCTCCGGGCAATTCGGACGGTACCTATGGCGGAGTGCAGCCGGTTTCCTATGGACTGATTCATTCACGAAACACCATGAGTGTGCGGGTGGGACAATATGCCGGTCTCGATGGCGTGCAGAAGGTAGCGACGGACCTGAATCTGTCCGACAACGTGCCGCGCGGGCCGGCCATTTATATAGGGTCGTTTGAAAGCAATCTGCGGGCGTTAACGGCGGCCTACACGGTCTTCCCGAACGCGGGCACCCGGAAGCAGTCTTATATAATAGAGCGGATCGACGATCAGGATCATCATCCGATCTATCGTTCGGCTCATATCGCGATCCCGGCGCTTGATCCGGGCGCGGCCTGGATGACCTCGGAATTGATGGAACAGGTGTTGACGCGCGGGACGGCCGCCAGTTCCCGCTCGTTAGGCTTTAAATTGCCGGCGGCCGGGAAAACGGGGACGACAAACGATTACAAGGATGCCTGGTTCGTCGGATATACGAGCACGCTGACCTGCGGCGTCTGGGTCGGTTTCGATCAGCCGGTCACGATCATTCCGCATGGTTACGGGGCGGCCCTGGCGCTGCCTGTCTGGACCCAGGTGATGAACAAGGCGGCGGTGCGTTATCCGCCGCAGCCCTTGCAGGCGAGCATGCCGCTGCAACACGCCATGGTTTGTTCGCTCTCCAATCAACTGGCCACTTCCGGCTGCCAGGCTTCGGGCACGGCTTACGATATCGATTTGCCGGTGGACAAGGTGCCGACGTCAGCCTGTGCGGTGCATGGAGGCGATCAGATGCAATTTGCCCAGAAGCTCGGGAACTCCGTTCAAAAGGCCGCCAGTATGCCGGGGAAGCTTTTCAATTCGTTTCGCAAATTGTTTGGCGGGAAGTAGGAGGCTGCGGATCTAATCCATTCCCTCAGGTAGGGGCGGATGACCCCAACCGCCTGCGGGTGGCGCATGTTCAAAGCAAGAGACCTCAGGATTTTTGTCGATTGACCGGCGGGAGATTGGGTCAATCGTCCCTACCCAACGCGTCGTAATCGGCGGAGGTATCGATGTCGATGGCGCCGGCGGGAAAAGGGAGGGTGGCGACGCGGCCTGGGTCGCGCTGGATGACCGGTTTGGCCCCCTGATCGTCGGGCAGAGCCAGCAGCTCGTGGAAACAGGTGCGATCGAACAGGGCCGGCACTCCGATGGTGCCCCCATAGGAGGAGGCCACGATCGGTTTGTGCGTTGTCTCCTGCAAGGAAATGAGGGCGGCGATGATTTCCGCGGAAACGAAGGGCTGGTCGCATACCAGTACAAGAGTTCCTTCCACATGAGGAAGGCTGGCTATCTTTTCGAGGCCGGCCCGGAGCGAAGTGCCCAAGCCGCGCGGCCAATGTTCGTTAGGCAGGATGTCGGCCTTCGTCCCGGCCAAAATTCGACGGGCGGCGTCGTGCATGGATCGATCGGATCCCAGCACCACGAGCGCAGGTTGGCAGCCTGCGCCGAGGGCTGCCTCGACGGCGATGCGCAGCAGAGTTGTCCCCTTGAACTCGATCAACTGCTTGGGACGGCCGAGGCGCAAAGAGGCGCCGGCCGCCAGAATCACAGCGCCGATTTTTCGCATTCCGCAGCCGGAGCACAGGAGGTGGACGCGCGGGACAGATGGATGGGAGTTTTTCGTTCGCGCAACGATTCTCCCGTCCCACTAGAGAAGACCCGCTGAATTTCGGAGATGATGGAGAGGGCAATTTCCTCGGGACTTTCAGCGCCCAGATCAAGACCGGCGGGCGCGAAAAAGCCGGCATTGATGGAAATGCCCACCTCAAGCAGGTCGTGTAACAGCTGGTCGCGCCGTTTGCGTGGACCGACCAGTCCGAGGTAGGGGAGGTTCAGGGGTAGCAACTTTCGGAGCGCGCTAAAATCGCGGCCATAGTTGTGTGATTTCACAACGGCAGCGGTCCATGGATCCAAGTCGTTAGGCAAAGATTCCATTCCGGAAAGCTCGAGCGGCAGCCAACCCAGCAGTGCGGCGGACGTGCGGAGGGGAACGCTATCGGGGCCATCGCCCACGATGAGTAGGCGGATGGGCGGATGAAGTTCCTGGGTGAGGATGTGGACTTTGGGGGATGAGGAGATGGCAGCCCATTCGGCTTTGGTCAGGGCAAGACTTTCCCTTACAGAAGAGGAGAGGATGCGCGTGCCGAGCGCGGAAGAGGCAAAGGTCGCCACGGCGAGTTCGTCCAAGGGCGAACGGGCAGCCCATTTAGCTCCGCTTAGGGCAGGGCCTTCCCCTGAGGGATCGGCGTAAACGGTGGCGATGCTGCAGGAATGGCGCGCCTGCACATGGCTCGATAATTCGGCCAGTAACGCGTAATCCACGCGCTCAATAAAGATGTCGATCTTGCCGTTACAGCCGAAGCGGCGGCGGGTGTCGAAGGGCACCGTCCGGGGGCGACCTGTTGCCAAAACGTCCTGCGCATGCAGCGCGACTTCTTCTTCCAAGCAGCCGCCACTGAGCGATCCTACCGCGCAGCCGTCGGCACAAACCAGCATGCGTGCGCCCGGCCGCCGATAACTGGAGCCTTCCGCGCGAACCAGGGTGGCCAGGGCGAAACTCTGGCCGGAGCGTTCAGCCGCTGTCCGCAAGATATCGTGAATGTCTTTCACCGAGGTTATCCAACGCCGTATTAACTATCGCAGCAAGCAGGCGATCACGCCATGGCCGCGCCTTCTAAATCAGCTTATCCGGTGTGATGGGGAGGGAGCGGATGCGTTTGCCGGTAGCGTGGTAAACCGCGTTGGCGATGGCGGCGGCGATGCCGGTGATCCCAATCTCCCCCATGCCACGGGCGCCGATTGGATTGAAGGCGAAATCCGGTTCGCCCACGAAGTGAACATCAATGTCGGGGACATCGGCGTGGGTGGGAACATGGTAGTCGGCGAGATTTCGGATGACGGGCAGACCGGTCTTCGAATCGTAAACCGTCTCTTCGGTCAGGGCCATGCCGATGCCCATGACGACGCCGCCGATGATCTGGCTGCGGCCGAGTTTGGCCGTGACAATGCGACCGCAATTCATCGCGCTAACGACTCGAGTGACCTGCACACGTGGGAGCATCGGATCGATTTTGACTTCGCAAAAGTGAGCGCCCCAGGACTGGAAGGCGATCTTCTTATTTTCCTCCGGCGGCTTCAACTCCGTCTGGACGTCGAGGGAAGCGCGACCGGCTCGTTTGAGAATATCAACGTAACCATCGGACCTGCTGTTGTCCTTTAGACCGATTCGTCCGGGCGCGATCATGGCGATGTCCTCCGCCTTTAAGCCCGAAAGAGGCGACTGGGGATCCTGCACCGCGAGGTCGGCCAGGGCTTTGTGCAACAAGAGGCCAACATCGTGAATGGCGGTCCCAACCGTGCCGGTGGAATTTGATCCGCCGGCCACCGGTCCGAACGGGAAATCGGACTTGCCGAGTTCGAAGGTAACTTTCTCGAAGGGAACGCCGAGTTGCTCGGAGGAAATCTGGGTGAAGGCGGTGTAGGCGCCCGTGCCGAGATCGTGCGTGGCGCATTGGACCGTGGCGGTGCCATCAGCGCGCAACCGCGCCCTGGCTGCCGCACTCATTTTGTGGGCGGGATAGGTGGCGGTGGCCATGCCCCAGCCGACCAGGAGATTTCCTTCGCGCAGGGAGGCGGGCTGGGGGTTTCTTTTGGACCAGCCGAATTTTTCCGCCCCCACCTGGTAGGCTTCCTTTAAATGTTTGGCGCTGAAAGGAACGTCCTTGATCGGATGATTGTCCGCGTGATTGGCCAGGCGCAAGGCCAGCGGATCCATCTTGAGCGCGTAAGCCAGTTCGTCCAGGGCGCTCTCCAGTGCGTAAGTACCGGGGCACTCGCCCGGCGCACGCATGAATGTCGGGGTGGCAATGTTGATCGGATAAACCGTTTCCTCGACGCGGATGGCAGAGCTTTCATACATGATCCCGGTGGACCGGGCTCCACACGATTCTGTATATTCGCCGACGGGCGACGTGACGGTGTCGCTCACGTGTTTGATGGCCTGTAACTTTCCATCTTTGGTGGCGGCGAGAGATATCCGCTGGCGGGTGGGCGTGCGGTGTCCCGTGCCGGTGAACATAAATTTGCGCGGAACATGAAATTTGACCGGCATCCCCACGACTTTGGCGGCGGTAGCGGCGAGGAGGACGTGCGGCCAGACCGCGCCTTTGCAACCAAATGCGCCGCCCACGAATGGGCTGATGACCCGAACGTTTTCAATAGGCAGACCCCAAGCGCGTGAAAGCATGCTCTGCACGCCCTTAACGAATTGGGTGGCGTCGAAAAGGGTCAACTTCTGATCCGATTCCCATACGGCAATGGTGCCCGACATCTCGATCGGGTTGTGGGTTTCAGTCGGGGTTTCATAGGTCTGCTCGATCCTGACCAGGCTGACATCGCCTAACGCTTTTTCTACGTCACCCTTTTTTAGTTGAACGTGTTCGTCGTTATTTTTCGACGGCTTCTTTGCTTTATGCTCGGCCGCTCCCATGGTGAGGAGGGGATCCTCCGGAGCGTAGCTGACTCGGACAAGGCTGGCGCCGTGACGCGCTTGTTCGATGGTTCGGGCGACGACCAGCGCCACATATTGTCCAGCGTAGTAAACGCCATCGTCACTCAAGGGAAGCCGTTCTTCATTGCGGATGCCGTGACTCATGTCGCGCTCCTTCATGGCTTGGGCGTTTTTCGGCTTGGGCGCGTTGAGATGCGTGAGAACGGTTAAAACTCCGGCTGATTTCTGAGCGGCGCCGGTGTCGATAGCGATGATTTTGCCGTGAGCGATGTTGCTTTCGACGGGCCAGGCATACGCGCAGTTCGGCACTTCGAATTCGACGGAATATTTGGCGCCACCGGTGACCTTGAGTCGACCATCAACGCGATTCCGGGCGGGACCGATGAGAGCGGGACTACTCATGCCAGGGCGGCGGCTGTGGCTAAGGCGCGCACGATCGAACGTTTAGCCAGTTCAATCTTGAAGGCGTTATGTTCATAACTCCGAGCTGCGGCCAATTCGGTTTCGGCCGCGGCGCGCAGAGTTTTTTCTTCCGGCTTTTGCCCGACGAGTTGTTGCTCGGCCTGGGAAGCCCTCCACGGTTTGTGGGCTACGCCGCCCAGCGCGATGCGCGCTTCCTTGACGGTACCATCAGCGTTCAAATCAAGGGCGGCCGCTACACTAACGAGGGCGAAGGCATAGCTCGCACGGTCCCGCACCTTTAAATAACAAGAGCGCGTGGCGAAGGGTAGAGCCGGCAAATCGACGGCGGTGATGAGTTCGTCCGCGGCAAGATTTGTGTCGATATTTGGAGTGAGCCCGGGCAGACGATGAAAGTCGGCGAACGGAATTTCCCGTTCCCCTTTCGGTCCCTGCACGCGCACGACCGCGTCGAGCGCGGCCAGGGCCACGCACATGTCGCTCGGATGAGTGGCGATGCATTGATCGCTCTGCCACAGAATGGCGTGGATACGATTGAAGCCGGCCAGCGCCCCGCAACCGCTTCCCGGGTTCCGCTTATTACATTGGGGAAAGGACGGATCGTAAAAATAATAACAACGCGTTCGTTGCAGAAGGTTGCCGCCCACCGTCGCCATGTTGCGCAGCTGCGGGCTGGCGCCCGATTCGAGCGCCTGACTAAGGAGCGGATAGCGCTGCCGGATAAGCGCGTGTGCAGCGACGTCCGAATTTCGCGCGAGGGCCCCGAGGCGAATTCCTTTGCCGTCGGGCAATTCTTCGATCTGAGCGAGCGGAAGCCGATTGATGTCGATGAGTTGAGCGGGTGATTCGACCCCCATCTTCATCAGATCGATCAGATTGGTCCCTCCTCCGACAAACTTTGTCCCCACCTGGCCTGCAATCTGTGCGACGGCTTGCCCGGCGTTGTTGGCGCGGGTGTAGATGAACGGGTTCATGCGGGCGATTTGCTTCGGACATCCTTGATCGCGGCCACGATGTTCGGATAGGCGCCGCAGCGGCAAAGATTTCCACTCATCCACTCCCGGATTTCATCGTCGTTGTTGGCGTGGTTCTCCTTGAGCAAGGCGACGGCTGAGCAGATCTGACCTGGTGTGCAATAGCCGCATTGAAAACCGTCGTGTTCCACGAAGGCCGCCTGCACGGGATGCAATTCATCACCTTGCGCGAGACCTTCAATCGTGGTGATCTCGTCCCCCTCGTGCATGACGGCGAAGCTGAGACAAGAATTAATGCGCCGGCCATTTACGAGGACGGTGCAAGCGCCGCATTGTCCGTGATCGCACCCTTTCTTCGAGCCCGTGAGATTAAGGTGCTCGCGCAGGGCATCAAGCAGGGAGACGCGCGGGTCGATCTCGAGCGCGTGTTCCTTACCGTTAATTTTCAAGAGGACTTTAGCCGATGCTGTGGCGGCGGCGGCACCAGTCGTGCCGGATTGAGCCACGGCTTGCGTCGGGATTCCAAAGAGAGTGGGGCCAAGCGTCAGGGCCGCGCTTGTTCCGGCGATGCGCTTGAGGAATTTCCGGCGCGTCTCGGGATCTCCGAAGATGAGGAACCGGTCCAGCTCGTCGGCCGCGTCCGTTGTGGGGATGTCCCGATCCGGTTCCTCGGTCATTGTTGATATATCGGAAATGCGCGCGCCAAAGCGTGTGTCCGTTTTGCGATTTTCGCGGGTAAGCGTGGTCCGGCCCGGGTTATCGTTCGTCAGCCGGATTTTACAGCGCTGCTTTTGAGGGCGTCGCTCCTGTTAACTGTGAGCCATTTCGCGAATCCTGGACTTTGCACATTGTCGCGGGCGACGGCGGCGTCTAAAATAAAGGCCTCCATGGGCAACACCTTCGGCCAATTGTTTCGCATCACCACCTTCGGGGAATCACACGGCGGCGGGGTCGGCGTGGTCATTGATGGTTGCCCGCCCGGCATTCCCATTACTCTGGCGGAAATTCAGGTGGAACTCGATCGGCGTCGGCCGGGGCAGAGTCATATCACGACCCAGCGGCAGGAAGAAGACCGCTGCGAAATTCTTTCCGGCGTTTTCGACGAGCGGACTCTAGGAACGCCGATCGCGCTTCTGGTGCGGAACAAAGATGCGCGCCCGGGCGACTACGCTGAGGTGGCCACAACTTTCCGGCCGTCCCACGCCGACTTCACCTACCAGGCCAAATATGGTGTGCGAAACTGGCAGGGCGGGGGTCGTGCGTCAGCGCGTGAAACAATCGGGCGGGTGGCGGCGGGGGGCATCGCGCGGAAGGTTTTGCAGGCGATGGCGCCAGCTATTGAGACGGTCGCCTATGTCGTGCAGGTCCACCACATCGAGGCGCAGGTCGATGGGGGGTCGGTCCGACGGGAAGACGTGGAACAAAATGTGATCCGCTGTCCGGATGCCCCGGCCGCGGCCAGGATGATTGAGTTGATTGAAAAAACGGGCCTGTCGGGAGATTCGTTAGGCGGTGTGATTGCCTGTGTCGTGCGTAATGTCCCGGCGGGGCTGGGTGAACCAGTCTTCGATAAGCTGGAGGCCGATCTGGCCAAAGCCATGCTCAGCCTGCCCGCCACCAAAGGATTCGAGATTGGATCCGGCTTTGGCGCCACCCGCATGCGCGGCTCCGAGCACAACGATGCCTTCGAGATGGAGGGCGCACGCGTTCGAACATCGACCAATCGTTCCGGCGGCATTCAGGGCGGAATCAGCAATGGGGAAGACATTTATTTCCGCGTCGCTTTCAAGCCGACTGCCACCATCGCGCGCGAACAGCAGACGGTTACGGCGGCCGGCGCACCGGCCAAACTATCCGCGCGGGGCCGGCATGATCCGTGTGTCCTGCCGCGGGCGGTTCCGATGATTGAAGCCATGGCGCTGCTGGTGCTGTGCGATCATGCTTTGCGACAAAAGGCCATTACCGCGGTGGCAGCCGACCTAAAACCGGGGGATTGATTCGATGATTGTTTTCGCGGCAATCCCGATCGGTTCGCCTTCGGCGGGTTCATCCCTTTGGCAACTCGTCTTTATTTCATTTGGCTGCGTGCTGATTCTTTTGGAGATGTTGCGCGGGTGGCGGCGGGGACTGGCCCGCCAGCTGGCCCGTCTCGGCGCCTTAATCGCAGCCTATGGCGTCGCCTATTTCGGAGGCAGCCTGTTCGGCCCATGGGCGAGACCTTTCCTGCACATGCCGGACGCGGTCCTGTCCCTCGTGGTGGGAGGTGTGCTCGGACTGATCGTCTATGTCGTCATCAACGGTCTGGGGACCATGTTCTTCCGACGGACAGGCCAACACGAATCCGCTCTTTCCCGGGTGATCTACGGAATGAGCGGCGCCCTCCTCGGATTGTTCTTTGGGTGTCTCCTAGTCTGGCTGCTGGTGGTATCTGTCAGGTCGTTAGGGGCAATAGCCAATGCCCAGGTGCGTCAGCAACCGGCCACCCAGGAAGGCGCGACCCCCGACCGGTCCCTGCACGCGGTCGATCTGCGCAACGGTGCTTTTAGCGAGCCGAATGATTCGGCTCCCCTCCTGACCACTCTGGCCCGTCTGAAAAATTCACTCGAGCTGGGGAGCGTGGGAACCGTCGTGAAAAAGGCGGACGTCGTTCCGACCAGCGCCTATGACACGCTGGGTCGCGTCGGGAAGATTTTTTCTGATCCGGAAAGCGCCCAGCGATTCCTCAGCTTCCCAGGCGCGCGCGAGCTGGCCGAGAATCCCAAAATCGTGGCCTTACGGGAGGATCCGGAGATCAGCGATCTGATCGCACAACACCGCTTCTTTGAACTGCTGCAAAACGGCAAGATCCTCAACGCCGCCAATGATCCTTCCGTGGTGCAGGGCGTAAAAAACTTCAACCTGCCAGCGGCCATGGACTACGCGCTCAAGCGGGACTGAGGGCGCTCCAAGGACACCAAGTGCACGACGGATTGACGGAGAATGAGATGGCAAAGCACATCTTGGATTGTGCTTTCGTGATTCATAGGTACTTACGCAACTTCGGATGAGCGGACTAAACCCTGGGCGGTTGATCAACTTCGGCGAATTGCATCTGAAGAACGGCATCAAGCGGCTCATGAGCGGCAGGCTGGACGAATTGAGTCCTTCGGAGATTTCGTTGTGAACTTTGTGGCCGCCGTGCGAGGCATCTTCCGGACATGAGCTACGTGACAACCATTGGACTCGAGGTGCATGTGCAGCTGAAGACGCACTCGAAGATGTTCTGCGCCTGCCCGATCGAGTTTGGGGCGGAACCGAACAGGCATACTTGTCCAGTTTGCCTCGGCTTGCCCGGAGCCTTGCCGGCCATGAACCGCGAGGCTTTGCGGTTGACTGTGCTGACCGGGCTTATGCTTGGATGCGAAATTGGAGAAACCTCAAAGTTCGATCGCAAGAATTATTTTTATCCGGAC
>JBBRQE010000100.1:0-12600 GCA_038226905.1 Chthoniobacterales bacterium
CCAGGCTCTCCTGCATAAGCCCTACTCGGCCTCCATGATCGTCTACAAACTGCGTGACCCGGATCGAGCCCCCTCTCTGGCCAGGCATTTCGAAGCACTTTTCCAACATGATTCGCTCAGCTGGCAGGATCGCGAAGAAGCGAACCTTCAACTCTTCCTCACTTTGCGCGCCTCCGCCGCGATTACCGTCTCGCTTATTATTCTGCTGGCCGGTTTTGGCATCTTTAATGTGCTAACCATGTCGGTCCTGGCCAAGGTGAAGGAGATCGCGATTCTGCGCTCCATGGGCTACCGGCGGAACGACATCGCCGCCATCTTTCTCTGGCAAGGGGCCATGGTCGCGGCGGTCGGTTCCGCGCTCGGCTGTCTGCTCGGCGCCCTCCTCACCTATGGCGTGTCTCACATTCCCATTCGGGTGCGCGGACTTCTCTACGCCAATCACTTTCTCGTGACCTGGAATTGGACTCACTACCTTTCGGCCACTCTTCTGGCTATCGTCGCCGTCTTCATCGCCAGTTACGTGCCAGCCCAGCGCGCCGCCAGCCTTCCTCCTGTCGCAACTCTCCGCGGATCGAGTGCATGAGCGTCGCACCCTGTCTCACCTGCGAAAATCTCGAACGCTACCTGGGCGAGGATGAGTCGCGCGTCCATGCCTTGCGCGGTGTCAGCCTTCAGCTGGAACCCGGCAGTTCGCATGCGGTAGTTGGCCCCTCCGGTTGCGGAAAAAGCACTCTGCTTTACATCCTCGGGCTGCTCGATCATCCCGATGGCGGCTCCGTCTCCATCGAGTCGGCGCCTGTTTCTCATCTGCCCGACGAGGAACTCTCCCGCCGCCGCAACGAGTTCATTGGTTTCATTTTTCAATTCCACTTTCTCATGGAGGATTTCACCGCCCAGGAAAATGTCATGATCCCGATGCGCAAGTTAGGCCGGCTCTCCCCCGAAGAGCAAAGCGATCGCGCGGCCGCCTTGCTCGATGCAGTGGGCCTGGGAGCAAAGCTAAAACGGCCCAGTCGTCACCTCTCCGGGGGCGAACAACAGCGCGTCGCCATCGCGCGCGCCCTGGCTAACGACCCACGGGTTATTCTGGCGGATGAACCCACGGGGAACCTGGACACGAAAAATTCCGAGCGCGCTTTCGACCTCCTCCAGCGCCTCGTCCGTGAGGGAGATAAGGCGCTCTTTCTGGTCACTCACAACCAGCAGATCGCGGCTGCCTGCGATTGGATCCACGAAATGCAGGACGGACGAATCGTTTCGACCCATTCGCGCCTGCTCTCCTGATTCGAAACCGATGAGCGCCGGGGAAGTCACTTTGCCGCCGGTGCCGGCCTCGGCCGATATCGCGGTGGCCACCCATGAGACCGGGCAGGAACTCAAGCGGGGCGCCTTCTTCAATACGATCGCCATGCTGGCGTCCAATTTTCGCGGCGTCTTCACTTTCCTCGTCGCCCGCTTGCTCGGTCCCGCCGCGCTCGGCACGTTTTCCGTGGCCTGGGCCAACGTCGATCTCATTAGCAAAATTTCTGTCTTCGGCCTGGACAACGCCATCACCACTTTCATCGCGCAATCTGAGGCATTGGGAGACAGGTCGCGCAGTCGCGCCCTCTACCGGGCCGCCCTCTTTCTTGTTTTGGCCCAATCGTGTTTGATCGCAGGATTGGGCATCCTCGCCCTCCACCTTTTCAGCGACCACCTCCGCTACCCGCGCGAGATGCTTTCCGCTCTGGCTTTCCTTCTCTGCGCCCTGCCCGGCGTTGGGCTTTATCGCGTCTGCACCTCCAGCTCGCGAGGCATGAAAATCATGCAGCATGATATCTTCTCACGCGGCCTAACGGAGCCAACTGTCACCACCCTTGCTTTCCTCGTCGCCTTCCTGGTTGGCCTAACGAAGTTCGCACCAGAGGCGGCCGCCCTCATCGGCACAGGCGCATCCGGACTCGTCGCCCTCTACCTCGCCTCAAAACTTTTTCCGCCTCCCTCCACGGGGAGCGTTCCAGTCTCAACGGCGAGCCAGATACGCCCATTGCTCACCTACGCCGCGCCCATCGCCACCTATCAACTGTTGAATGCCTTCATCTTCCGCCTCGACGTCATCATGCTCGCCTGGTTCATCGGGCGCGCTCCCGGCGTAACCCTGGTTACCGTCGGCGTCTATGGAGCCGTCGTCGATGTGGCCGGGGGACTCCGCAAAGTGAACCAGTCATTCAACCCCATCTTCGCTCCCGTGGTCGCGGGCATGACCGTCACAGGAGAGCATACGCTCGCTGCCGCCACCTACGCGCGCATCGCCCAATGGATGTTGTGGGTGCTCCTGCCTGCCGTCGGCGTGATGGCCCTGGCCGGTTCCGTTATCCTCATGATCTACGGCAAAGTCTTTCAACAGGGCGGCGCCTGGCTCGGCATCGTCGCGGCCGCCTGCGCCACCAACGCCTTCGTCGGCCTCGGTGAAACCGTCATCATGGTGCAGCGGCCCGGCTTGAACCTGATCAATTCTTCCATCGCCTGCGCCGTAGCCGTCGCGGCCAATCTTTGGCTCATCCCGCGTTATGGAGTCACCGGTGCCGCCCTCGGCATTCTCGTGCCCTACGTTATCCAGGGGATTTTGCGCTCCTTCGTCCTCCGTTTCGTTTTCCGCTGGCACAACGATTGGCGCACCATCATGCCACCCGTGCTGACCGCCTCGGTCGCCATCATTCCGGCTCTGGTCTGCCTCCCTTTCCTCACCGGTATCGTCGGACAATTTATCGCGGCGTTCATCTTCCTGAGTGGCTGCGGGATTGGATGGATTTACTATTCTCGTTCCGGCAGGATCGCTTGATGAAGCGCGCCTTGGTTACGGGAGCGAGCTCGGGAATCGGCCGGGCCATAGTGGATGCCCTCCTCGCCGGGGGCCACGAGGTGTGGGGAACATCCCGCCATTTGGATCACCTGCCCGTGGCGGATCGGTTTCATCCCGTCCACCTCGATCTGGAGGACAATATCAGTGTCGATGCGGCCTTTGCGCAATCCTGCTCCGAGGCGGGTCATCTCGACATCGTCATCAACAACGCGGGCAGCGGTCACTTCAGCGCGGCCGAGTTTTTATCGGCGTCAGAAATCACGCAGCAATTCCAGATCCTGTTTTTTTCGCATGTGCGCATTACGCAGTTGGCTCTCGCCCACATGCGCGTCAATCAGGCGGGACTGATCGTCAACGTGACGTCTCTCGCCTCGCGATTGCCGGTGCCGTTCATGGCTGCCTACAATGCGGGTAAAGCCGCCATGGCCGCATTCACCCTGTCGATGCAACTCGAGCTGAGTGGTTCCGGCATCCGCCTGGTCGACCTGCAACCGGCTGACATCTCCACTGACTTCAACGCCGCCATCCAGCCGAGTGCGCACTCCGACAGGTACGCCGCCGCCCTTGCCAGCACTTGGAAAATCGTCTGCCAGAATATGAAAATCGCGCCAGGCCCCGCCTTAGTCGCGCACCAGATACTAAAATTAATCGATCAACCCAACCCTGCCCCGCGCGTGACCGTAGGGGGAACCTTCCAGGCAAAGATCGCTCCGCTCATTGTCCGCTTGCTTCCGCAGAGGGTTAAAATTTGGGGATTGAAGAATTACTATCGACTGTCATGAGTCACGCGATTTCAGACGCAGTCATTTTAATGGCCGGCACCGGCTCCCGACTGCGGCCCGATGGCGTTACCCTGCCGAAGCCGCTATTCCCGCTCCTGGGTCGACCGTTGATCTCCTACATTCTCGAGACACTTGCGCGCGTCGGCATAACGAATGTGCATGCGGTGGTTGGCTACGAGAGTGAAACGTTGGTTCGTGAAATTCCCAGGTTGGCGCCGGCCGGGGTGAGATTGCATTTTGTCCATAACGCCGAATGGGACAAACAAAACGGTATTTCCGTTCTGGCCGCATCCAAGTCCGTCCAAGCGCCCTTTCTTCTCACCATGAGCGACCACTTATTCGACGACGCCGTTATTCAAATGTTGCTGCGCTCCTCCTCGCTCGCTTGCGTGAACCTGGCGATCGATCGCAAGATTGGCTCCGTCTTCGACCTCGACGATGCCATGAAAGTCCGGACAGAAGACGATCAAATTTTATCGATCGGCAAAAACCTGACTGATTATAACGCGGTCGACACCGGGGCGTTTGTCTGCGCGCCTCTCCTCTTCGACTATCTGGAACAGACCAAAGTTAAGGGCGATTGCAGTCTGGCGGATGGCGTGCGCCTCGCCGCCCACGAGGGCAAGGCTCGCGCGGTCGATATCGGCGATGCCTGGTGGCAGGATGTTGATACTCCTGAGATGCTGGCGGAGGCCGAGCGTCGGTTACGCGCTCGCGCGGGTTTACACAGTTCCGACCCGGTTGCGGCGGGCCCGCAGCGTGGCCATGCCGGTCAGGATGATACCTCCCAGGGTGACTGTCAGCCACAGGTGCAAAATCCATTGCGGTAAGTCGGCCATCACGAGAAACAGAAAAGCCAGGATAGAGACGTCTCGTTTGGTTAACTGCATGAGCCACCAGACAAATTTCTCACCGAACAGCCCAATGCCGGAATGTTCGATCATCCAGCGATGTCGACGATACAGCGCCGGCGTCAGACCGGCGGAGACCACGGTGGCCTGACGCCGCGAAAATCCCAGGACTAATTCGTGCACCGTAATGAGGGCCGCGCACAAAACAGCTTCCCGCCAATAGAAGAGGCCAGCCGTCGCAGGATGATAACGGTGGAACAGCCCCAGCCCCAGCCCGACGAGAAACAGGATGTTGCCCGCCTGATCGCAGACGTGATCCAGCCGACCTCCCGCCTCCGACTCCGAATATTTGGCCCGGGCAATCTCGCCATCACAACCATCCAGAATACTAAAGAGTTGAAACAGGGCCGTGCCGAGAAGGATGGCCCCGTAGTCCCCTAACTGCAGCAAAAAGAACGAAATGACCGGCAGAACAAAAATCGCAACGGTCCACTGGGTCGGACTGATCGGGTAGCGCAGCAGGAAGCGCGTCACGCTCCGCGAGATGGGACGATTAAGAAACCTCGAGACAAGCCCATCCTGCGACTTGCCGGCGCCGCGCAGGAAATCGCGCTCTGCCCGGGCAATATCGTCCTTCAGCCAAATGGGCCGCCAAAGACGATTGTCATTCTGATGTTGAACGGACCACGACCTGAACGACTCCGCCAGGTCGTCCCACGAAAGATCCGATGAAGCCGACCCAGCCGTGCTAGTTAGGCTCACGTTGTAGAGGCTCGCCATTCCGCCACGGTCGATGAGCAGATGCGTACTGAGAAGGCATGCCCCGGATAGATGCGACTCCGCCATTTTTACCGTCTCGATGTGCACGTGCGGCGTCGGCGGCATTTCCCAGTCCGCCACCGCGAGGCCCAGTTTCCACACAATTTGGAGGCGCGCGCCCTGCCGGTCAGAACAAAATTCGTTCACCGCCCGGGCAACTCTGTCGAGTTGACGCAGACCTGCGACCTTCCATTCGGCCGATTCATCCGCCAGCAGAATGAAGTGGATGGACGACGACGCCACGCTCACGGCAAAAGATCGCGCGACAAACTCTCCTGCCGCCGAATCAAGACGAGGAGCAGCAAATTGGCCGCCGTCAGCTCGAGCCAAAAATACAGAATGGGTCGGCCCGCGCACAAGCAAAGGAAGAGAATAATCATGCGCGTATTGGTCATGAGAAAACCCCACCACTTGAAGGCGGGCCGGGCTCGGGGGAGGTATTCCTTCACCTGGAGTCCACTTTCACTTTGGCTCACGGACAAATGATCCCGCAGGCGACAAAGCCCGGGTGAAAGCATCTCCTGCTGCGATGTGTAATTCCGATGGGTAAAAACGAGAAACTTTCTCCACAGATCGGTCCAGGCAATCGCGCGGTATTCTTCCGCCAGGGCGTCCGATCGATCCAGCTCGCCGCCCGCTCCGCCTTTCAAGAAGTAAAGATACGTCGTGCGGTAATAATCAGCGGCCGCGCCTTGTAGTCCGTGACTGAGAGCGGCCGCGATTCCTAGCAAATAGACGTAGGAAGATCCGGATGTCCCAACACATCGGAACGTCAAATGGACGTAGACACTGAGCCAGACGAAATGGTCGGCATAGCTGTCAATGATTCGACCCGCGCGGCTCTGCGTCGAGGTCAGCCGGGCGAGTTGTCCGTCCGCGTTATCAAAGGCGTTGGCGCAGACATGGAGCGCCATCCCGATGACGTTCAACCGGAGATCCGGATAATAATAGAGATGGCCCGCCGCCACCCCGAAAATACCACCCATCACAGTGACGGCGATGGGCGTCAGCCGCATGCGGGCAAACAGACAAGCCAGCCAGAAGCCGACTCTCCGGTAGAAATAAAGGTCGAGAACTCCTTCGACTTCGCGCGCTTTATAGGTCGACTCGATCGTCACTGCGGACGGCCGCCCTTCCTCCGTTATCAACACACTCGATGCCGCTCGATCTCAGGCGCTTTGCAGCGCGGCCGGAACAAGCGTGTCCTCGAGAATGTTGAGCGCCTCGTCCAGATCAGCCCGCGTATGATTGGCCGTCACGCAGGCGCGGAAACAGATCTTGTGTTGAGGAACGGCCGGGTAATCCACCGGTGCCACCCACAGGCCCTTGGCGCGCAACTCATGACCCATGCGATACATGCGCTCACGGTCGCCGATGACGATGGGCATGACGTAGGTGGTCGACGCCCCGGTATCGATGCCGAGACCACGCAGTTGCGCATGAAAATAATCAGCATTCTCCCAAAGCTTGGTGCGCAGCTCCGGTTCGGCCCGGCCGATTTCAAGCGCCTTCAGAATCGCAGCCACCACCACCGGCGGCAGCGCACAAGAGTAGACATAGGGATGCGCGTAGAAGCGCAGATACTGCAGCGTTTCTTTCGATCCCGCCACAAAGCCGCCCAGCGCGCCAAAGGCCTTGGAAAACGTCCCGTAAACCAAGGGTATCTTGTCTTCCACGCCGAACTTCTCGGCTGCCCCGCGCCCGTTTTCGCCACAGGCCAGAATGGAATGAGCTTCGTCCACGAATATGCTGGCACCATGCGACTCCGTCACCTCGATCAACTCCTTCAAATTACCGAAGTCGCCATCCATCGAGTAGATTCCTTCGATGATGACGAGCTGGCGCCGGCCGGATTGACGGCGTAAGGCAATATCGAGGGACGCGGGATCGTTATGCTCGAATTTCTCGGTCTTACAACGCGAGAGGACCGCTCCATCACGCAGGCTCAAATGCGATCGATTATCCAGGATGGCTACATCGGTTTTCCGGAGCAGGCCGGAGATGGTGCCAAGCGCTCCGCCAAATCCACTGTTGAAAAGCATGGCATCTTCCCGACCGAGGAACTCGGCGACGCGTCGCTCCAGTTCTCGATGCAGATCGGTCATGCCGGAAAGCATGGGCGACCCGCAAGCTCCCATGCCATGGGTGCGGAGAGCGTTGTGCGCAGCCTCGATGACCTCGGGACGATTGGCGAGGCCGAGATAGTTATAGGAGCAGAGATTGATTACCTCGCGCGGCTTCCCGTCGTAAGTGATGGTGGTGCGCGCGTCGGCCGTGGCCAGAAGCTCCGGTTCGTACAACTCGACCGCCCATGCCCCCATGCGCATCCATTGCGTAAAGCTGGGCGGAGCCTTCAGGGGATCGCGGCTTTCACCGGCGAGGAAATTACTCAGGCTAAGCTTGGCCGGATCTTCGTCCATCACGGCAAGTAGTGGGAGGCTGAGTCGAACCGAGGTGATTCGACAGGGTTGGAAGGCGTATCCGAAAGAGATCGGCCGGCAGATAAGAGATGTTTATCGTTCACCAAAGCGGAGTGTATCAATTGTTTATCCTTAAGGAGTTACCGGCCGGCACCTGCCAGCGGGGAAGTTCCATATCGGGGCAGCTATTTTAGCGCCTTCGTGAATTGCTACAAGACTTTAGTTGGGCGCTGCTTCGGCTCCCAAATCGTTGGCCCGACGTCGGATATCGCCCTACCCCTCATCGCGCCGCTTCGTTCTAAAGATATAATCCCACAAGGGAGAGCTCACTCCGAAGCCCACATGATCGTCCCGGTAATGATGCCGCAGGTGATACTGTTTCAGCCATAGCCCGATGCGGCCTTTCATGGCCAAATGGTGCGTCGCGTAATGAATGCTGTCGTAGCAAACATAGCCAAAGACGAGACCGGCATAGACAGCCGTGGCAAATCGCCCAAACATCAGAAGGAAGGCAAAGTAAAAGAAGAAGGCGAGCGGAATACTCACGCTCGGAGGCATGACCAGTCGCGTAGCGTCCTGGGGATAATCGTGATGCACCCCGTGCATAACAAAATGCAGGCGCTGACCCCAGCGGCTTTTCGGCTGGTAATGGAAAAAGTGCCGATGGATGACGTACTCGACGAGCGTCCAGACCAGGATGCCCGCCATGAATAATCCAAGAGTAGCCAGCAGGCCGAGATTCCGGTGAGCCAACGACAGGAACAGCATGTAACCGACCAGGGGCATGTACAAAACCAGCGGCGTGACCGGGTGCACATGAGAAAAAAATTCGAGAAAATCGCTCTCGAACATGCGAACCGTCTCGTTCTTGTTGGAGACAAACATTTTTTCCACGATCAGATCCTTTTTTTTTCGAGGGCGGCGGTTAGAGGCCCGACCCTATTTCCTGATCTCTCGTTCCGTGCCAAAGACATAATCCCAGAGAGGCGAGCTCACCCCGTAACCAGTGTGATCGTCATGAAAATGGTGTCTCAGGTGATAATGCTTGAGCCATTTCCACATGCCCTGCTTCATGGCGAAATGATGCGCCGCGTAATGAACCGACTCGTAGCAAATATAGCCGAAACCCAGGCCCGCGAAGATGGCCGGGGCGAAGCGGCCGAAGGCTAGCATGCATATAACATAAAAGACCAGGCCCACCGGGATGCTAATGCTCGGCGGCGTGGAGATTCGTGAGGTATCGTTAGGATAATCGTGATGAGATCCGTGCACCACAAAATGCAAGCGCTGCGCCCACCGACTGGGCGACCGATAATGAAAAACATAGCGATGCATCACATATTCAAAGAGGCTCCAGATGAGCAGCCCGGCCATGAACAAACCTCCCACAGCCAGGAAAGAAAGGCTTCTCTGCCAATGCGACACATAGAGCGCGTAGGTGATCACCGGCAGGAACAGGACCAGGGGAACCAACGGGTGCGAGTGTGAGAAAAATTCGAGGACATTGTTCTCGAACATCCGCACTGTTTCGTCCTTTTTCGATACGTATTGTTGCGCCATGAGATTAAATTCTTATTAGATCAAACCTGAAACGGAGATCCCCGTCCGAGTCGGTCCGGTTGGACACGATCTTACCGAGGTTCGATGCTCGATTCAACAGTCTGAGACTCTACCAGTCGCATGAAAAGCTCATTTAGGACAGTCCCTCCTCATATCACATCAGGCCCGCCTGATGAGTTCACCTGGCATGCCAACTCTTAGCCGCCGCGCATTCCGGCTGATGGCCTTCGGTCTCGTCGTCCTGACCATCGCCACCCGGCTTCCCGCCTTGGTTCATCCACGTCCGATCGATGACGAAAGAGTCTATTCGCTGGTGGCCAACGAAATCGTGGATGGAGGTCGACCTTATGTCGATGCGGTGGAACGCAAGCCGCCCCTTCTCTTCTGGACCTACGCCGCCATTTTCGAGGTGGCGGGCAAGTATAATTGGAAAGCGCTCCATGCCGCGGGCCTTCTCTGGACGCTCGGCACGATGGCGGGCCTCTACCTGACGGGTCGGCGCTTGTTCGATCCCGCGACCGGTCTGGTCGCTGCGCTTCTCTACAGTATTTTTCAACCCTGGGCCACGTTCCTGAATCTGGCTTTCAACGGAGAGGTCGTGATGAATCTGCCCATCGTCTGGGCGTGGGCCATTGCCTTCCACCGCAACGAGTCGCGCGCGCGACCCGAACTGATCGGCGCCGGGGCCCTTCTTTGCGCGGGATTTTTGCTTAAGCAACCGGCCGCCATCGCCGCGGTTCCACTTGGTGTTTATCTCCTTCTCCCCGGTTATCGCACGAGTCGCGGCCTAACGTGGTTCCAGTCCGTAACTCACGCCGTTCTCCTCACGTTCGGGTTCTTCGGAACGCTCGCCCTGGTCGCCCTCCTTCTTTGGAAACAGGGGATTCTAAGCGAAGCTTTCTATTGGACACTGACCAACCATTCGATTCCTTACGTATTCTGGGACAAGGCGTTCCTGCATACCCTCGCCTTCACGGGCGCCTGTCTGCCTTTGTTGTTCGGGGCAGGGTTGGCCTGTCGCGATAAACACCATCTCTGGACGGCGAAAACGGCGGAGCGAATCGCGCTTTTCGGACTCGTCGCCGCTTCCGCGATCGGCACCGCGGCGGGTGCTCGCTTTTATCCGCACTATTACATTCAACTAATCCCACCCCTCGCCCTCCTCGCTGCCCCGCACTCCGCCCATATTTGGTCCGCCAACAATCGCCGTGCTCATTGGTTGCTGAGACCTCGATTAACCTTTGTCTGGTTGACTCTCACCGTCGTGGCATTTTCCATCGCCCATTGCCGCGCCCTCTTCGCGCAGAGGGAGGTTTGCCAGACGGGACGCTATCTCCTCGAGCACTCGGACCCGGCCGATAGAATTTTTGTCTGGGGCCAGGACACCGAGATTTATCTGGATGCCCACCGCCGTCCCGCTTCCCGTTTCGTGGTTACTTTTCCCCTGACCGGCTTGATCTTTGGTGGGCTCAATAACGTGGATACAAGCGACCGCATCGTGCCGGGTGCGTGGGAAAAACTCGAACAAGATTTTGGCAAGCATCCACCCGTCTACATCATAGATGTTCAAGCCGGGGCGAAAAACGCGCAGTATCCACCGCGAAACTTTCCCTTTCTCGCGAAGTTCCTGGCGGAGAAGTATGAATCCGTCGCGCGAACCGACGCCGGCCTCGTTTATCGGAGGCGTTAGGCGGCATCCTACGCAAGGCAACGCTCGCGCAGCCGTTGTGCGGCGAGTAGCATTCCAGTCGATGGATCTACCCGTAGGCATTTCAACGTTACAGCACACCGACCGATGGATCGGCGCTCCGCTTTGCCTGATTCTGACGTGGATCAGGAAAGTCTTCACCTGGGGACGCCCGCCGCGGCCAGGCCAACCACGGCGAATCCTTTTCGTTAAGTTTGCCGAACAAGGCTCAACCGTTCTGGCTTACCCCGCCATTTTGCGGGCCGCCGCCCTGGTCGGGCGCGAGAACGTTTACTTCGTCGTGTTCGAAGATAACCGATTCATTCTCGATGTAATGGAAATCATCCCGGAACAAAATGTGATACCAATTTCCATCCGCAGTCCGGTAGCCCTGGCCTGGGGAGCGATTCGAGCCCTGCTCCGTATTCGCCATTTAGGCATCGACGCTGCCATCGACATGGAATTCCTGACGCGCTTTTCCGCCATGCTCACTTTCCTGACCGGAGCCAGGTCGCGCGTCGGCTTTCACACGTTTTTTGGAGACGGCCCTTATCGCGGGGATTTGATGACACATCGTCTTCTTTACAACCCGCACATTCATACCAGCCAAATGTTTGAGGTGATGGTTGAAGCCCTCACGCGCGATCCGGCCGTTCTTCCCACTTTCGACTTTCAACCGCCCGACGTTCAGACGTTCGCTCGCTTTGCCTCGCGGCCAGGCGAAGAGGACGGCGTCGAAACGATGTTACAAAGCGAAAATCCGGCGCTCGGCTCGGCGCCGCTTATCCTGCTCAACCCGAATGCGGGGGATCTGCTGCCTCTGCGACGCTGGCCACCGATGCGCTTCGTGGAACTCGCGCGGCGCTTGCTGGAACACTATCCGGACCTCTTCATCGGTTTTACCGGCGCGCCCTCCGAGGCCGCGCCCATCAACCAACTGGCGCGGGAGGTCCGTTCCGACCGCGTCCTGGCGCTGGCCGGAAAAACAAGTTTGCGCCAAGTGCTCGTTCTTTACACGCGCAGTGCCATCCTCGTGACTAACGACAGTGGGCCGGCCCACTTCGCCTCCATGACGCCGATCCGTGTGATCACATTATTCGGACCCGAAACGCCCTCGCTTTTTGCGGCCAGATCCCCCAACGCGACTGCCCTGTGGGCCGGGATCGCCTGCAGCCCCTGCGTCAACGCCTACAATAATCGTCAGTCCGTTTGTCGGGACAATCTCTGCATGCAGGCGATTACAGTCGAGCAGGTCTTTGCCGAGGTAACGCGCATTTATGATTCCCTGCGGAATCGCGCGCTGACGAGTAGCGGGTGGAACGCGCTCTCCGAGGGCGTTTTCCCGGAACAAGACCACACCGGAGCTCCTATCGGCCTCGGAGAGGTCCATCCGCCATCCGCCGCTTAGAGACTCTTTTTATAGATGCGAAACCGTTTGTAAATCGCACCGCCCCACTTTTCGTATTCGGCACACATCATCAGATTTGTTTCCAGGATGAGATGACTGTCCATCGTTTTCATCCCCCGTTGGAGAGCAGATTGGATCACGGCCCGGCCCATTAACACATCGATTCCCACGCCCCGCAGATCAGGGCGGATTGCCCCCAATAACATATCCAGTTGCTGCGACTTCCTGCTC
>JBBRQE010000101.1:0-12501 GCA_038226905.1 Chthoniobacterales bacterium
GATATTGACCTTCTTCGGCCGAGAGTTTACGGAACTTCGCCTGCAGAATTTCGCCCTTGGCCGTGGAACCGCGAACGCTGTGCAAATCCTCGAAGAGTTTGCGGGACTCGAGCAGACCGAACGGTTCCGGATCGGTCCGGCCTCGTAGGACGGCGAGGGCTGATTTGCCCGCGTCGCCGTGACCGCTCGCGATGTTGTGGAACTCGGTGTCGCTCATGCGGGTGGCCGATTGCAACGCGCGAATGATCACAGCCCACCCGACCTGGAGCGTCCGAACGTCCGTTTGGGCAAAGGCCCGTCCAGTCAGATAAGTAGTCGCCACAGGCAGTTGCGCCAGGTCGAGCGCGCGCAGGTAATCCGACAGGAGCCGGACCTTCTCCAGTTTAGCAGGGACTCGCCCGATCGACTCCGCTACGAGCGCGAGTTGGTGGAATTCCGACGACTCTGCCGGGGCGACCGCGCCTGGGTCTTCCAAAACCTTGGCGGAACTCGTTTCGTTGGCCGTCTCCGCCGGCGGGTAGTGGGCGTTTCCTGAAGGCGTTCGCAGGCCCAGTTCGAGTTGGTTCTGCGCGCTCAAGGCCCACGCTTCGATACCCCGCTCCCGCAGGTCGCGCGCAAATTCCGCGGCAAACCCGTGCAAGGTGAGGACGCGCTTTGGTTGGACCAGTTCGACGTAGCGGATCAGATCTGTGTAGTCGGCATGATCGGAAAGCGGAAAGGCGGCGTCCACTTGGTAACGGAAAATGGCGCCCGGATCGACCGCCCAGCCACTGATCATGGCCACGCGTTTACGGGCGATCCCGGCCAGCATACGCGATCGATTCGCACTGGGGGGACAGATCAGCACCTTGCCGGCGACCTCATCAGCCTTATAACGAAGATAGTGACAGAAGGATTGGCCGCCTTCTTCGTAGATGCGAGTCATGGCAAAAACCGATCCATGCAGCATCGGAGTCAAGCCCGCCCCGTCCAGGGCACACAGAATTTCCTGGGCCTTGCCTAACGAATAACCGAGCAGGACCGGAACCTCTCCCTCTTCCAGGGCATCCCGACAGAAGGCCACGATCTGGTCGATGACCTGTTCAGTGGGAGGCAGACGGTAACGAGGCAGCCCGTAGGTCGTTTCCATGATCAGGGTGTCGGCTTTTTTCCATTCGGCCGGTTCGGCCGAGCGGCCGGGACGCAGCTTGAAATCCCCCGTGTAGAGGAGCGAGTCGGAAGCGGTTTCGATCAGGATTTGGGCGGAGCCAAAAATATGGCCCGCCGGCAGAAGCGTCACCTCAACCTGCCGCACTGCTTGCCGTTGTCCGAAGGGAAGGATGTGTTCCTCGCGCGGGCCGGGCATGCGCGCCTGCATGAGGCGCGCCGTTCGTTCGGATAGAATAATTTCCCGATGGGGCGCGATATGATCGCTATGGGCGTGGGAAACAAAGGCGAACGGTTTGGCGTCCCGGGGATCGAGCCAGAGGTCTTGCCCCGGTAGGTAAACGCCTCGCTCGTATCGTACCTCGATCACTCTCAAATATATGCGCAAACTCCGAGTCGGAGAAATAGATCGGCAGGGACGGCGCGCGAAATCGGTGGAAGCTGTTTTGAGGCAGGTAGCACATCCGCGGAGCGGACGCCGGAGCGCCGCGTCCCTGCCAATCGGGGGCGGATTTGCCATCGCCGGGTTGACACTGCGCCCATCCACCGCTTTGACTGAGAACGTGAAGTTTGGGTTTATACTGCTGGCGCTTGCTCTCGTTGCGCATTCCGACGCCGCACCGCCGGAAGAGGCGAAACTCCTGACCAACCCCAAATGGCTGCCCACTGCGCTCGATCCTGCCGTCCAGTTTCGTAAGACAAAACTTTTCCTCATGACCGAGCAGGCCCCCAACCTGGCCAAGGCGAAAGTCTCCAAGAACGGTGTGCAGACGGCTAACCCCAAGTCGACCGGCGTTGTGCAGGAAGCATCGATCACGTTCGAGCGGCAGTACCGACTCTTTGGAGCCGTCACAAAATTGGATCAACGCCAGCGTTTCGGAAATTACTTCGATTTTTATTGGCGCACCCGCCGGCCGGCCGACTTGACCGCGCGATTGGAATATCGTCAGGAAAAGCTGCACTCCCATATCCAGGCCCAGGAGATCGCCTATGGCGTTGTGCATGGCAGTCGCAAGACCGAATTTAAAGTGGTGGGGGACGATTATTTCGATAACGGCCGGGTCCTGGCCTGGCGCTGCCTGCTCCTGGAGAGGGGAATGATCGTGGCGGAGACGCGTTCTTTTCTGTGGCGCTGAGATATGCCATCCCCCTGCACAAGAGGCTGTCTCGCCGCCTCCGGGACCGACGTTCCGGCCCGCCCTCTTTTCGGCGGTTTGACAGTTGGCCCGTTGATCTTGTATCCTTTCTAACGAAACCGTGCAGTCGTCGATTCAAGTAGGGGTAAACGGTTCTGCTGTTTGGGTGCGAGTGGAAGGCAGGGGAAGCTTCCTGAACAGCGGAAATTTGAAAGAGTTTGCCCAAGAAATGGTCACCCGTGGATACCGCGAGTTCGTTATCGACCTGCAAGATTGTGCCATGATGGACTCGACCTTCATGGGAACCATGGCGGGCGTCGCCCTCCGTCTGAAGGAACTCGGCCACGGTCATCTGCGCGTCGTGCGTTGCGGAAACCGCAGCCGGGATTTGCTTTCCGGACTGGGTCTGGACCAGATCTTCAGTATCCAGTCGAATGGATCGAAGGCGCCGGATTGCCAGTCGCTCGCAGGGCCGGGGCAGGCACCCGCCCTGGAGGAGAAGAAGGAAGAGCAGGCTCAGACCATGCTGGACGCACACGAAGCGCTCTGTCAGGCGTCGCCGGAAAATTTCACGCGGTTCAAAGACGTTATCGATTATCTAAAACAAGACCTGCATCACGAAACAGTCGCCAAGTAAACTGGCCCCTCGTTCATGTGGCCGACTCTTCTTTTCGTGGTTTGGCTGGCCTGTCTGGCCGGCTGGTTTTTTACAGCGCGCGCTCAGGGCCGTCGCGTGCGCGCGCTCGAGCAAGCGAACGAGGAGATCCAGGTGGAGGAGACCCTCGTCTTCGATTTCCTGCACGGGCTAGGGGAAGCATTTCGCGAAACCATCCGGCCTAACGATCTGCATCGGCTCATCGTGGAAGGTGCCACGCGCATTCTCGACGCCCACGGCGGCGCGCTTTATCTGGTCGATCGCACCGGCACAAAACTGACGGCCGCCTTTATCTCGAAAGGTTGTCCACCCCTCGTGGATATTCCGCCTCATATCCTGCAGCAGGTCGCCTCCACCCCGGTGGCTCTCGAGAGTTATATCCGGCTGCATCACGTGGAAGCCGGAGAAGGTTTGATGGGCCGGATCTGGCAGGCCGGCCAACCAATCTATCTCAATGAATTTACGGAGGCCCCCGAGTTGGCCAAGTTGCGCGACACCTCACTCTCCACCGCTTCAGTCATGATGGCGCCGCTCCTCTACGGCAAGCAGAACCTCGGGCTGCTCGCCCTGGGCAACGGACCCATGGGCGCGCCCTTTACGGCGAGCGATTTTGTCGTTTTCAAGTCGATCTCGGAGCAATCAGCTTTCGCCCTCTACAACGCCATTATTTATTCGGAAGCCAACGAGAAGAAACGGCTGGATCACGATCTCGAAATTGCGCGCGACATCCAGCGCATCCTCCTGCCCGAGAAGGCGCCGGATATTCCCGGCTTCGAGATCAGCGGCATTAATGTCCCGGCCCGGCAGGTCAGCGGCGATTACTTTGACTACATCAAGGTCGATGACGATCGCCTCGGCGTGGCCATCGCCGATGTTTCCGGCAAGGGTGTGCCCGCCTCGCTTATCATGGCGATTTGTCGCAGTGTCTTGCGCAGCCAGGCTCCTCAGAACTCTTCTCCGGCTGAGGTTTTAAAAAAGGTGAATCGGCAGCTCTACCCGGACATTAAGGAAGACATGTTCATCAGCATGGCCTATCTCATTTTGGACCATGTGAGGGCCAGTGTGACGCTGGCTCGCGCTGGTCACGACGCTCCTCTTTTTTATCAAAAATCGACTCAGACCGTGGCGCCGGTCAAGCCTCCCGGGATGGTCCTCGGAATTGACAGCGGAAGCGTCTTCGATAGGGTGACTGGCGATTTCAACGTGCCGCTGGAGTGCGGAGATTGTCTCGTCCTTTATACGGACGGGGTAACCGAAGCCCTCGATGGCGAGGGCTACGAATTCGGCATGGATCGCATGATTCAATCCGTTCGCGCCAGCGCCGGGCAGGGCGCCTCCGCCATTGTGACGCGATTGATTGACGATGTTCGGAACTTTGTGGGAGCCCAACCGCAACACGACGACATCACCTTGATCGCCATCCGCAAAACATGAAAAAAATTCCCATAAGCCACCCTCGGGAGGGCGAAGAAATATCATCGGTCGAGCAAACGGAGAACGATGATCCAGTAGCGAGCCTGCAGTCCGATCTCGACCGTTTCCGCGACCTTGCTCTGCGCAGCCAGGCCGACTTTGAAAATTACAAGAAACGTTCCACGCGCGATAAGGACGACGCCATCAAGTATGCCAACGCCTCCCTGCTGGAGCGCCTTTTGCCCATCGTAGACAATTTCGATCTCGGACTGAACGCCGCCCGCACGGAAGGCGAGACGTCACCGATTTATTCCGGCATGAATCTTGTGCGCAAACAGTTGCATGACTTTCTAGCCGACAACGGTCTCCAACCCATTGATGCGGTGGGAAACAAATTCGATCCCAATCTGCACGAGGCTATCGCCCACGAACCGAGCGCCGTGGTCGCGGAAGGCGCGGTCATTCGGCAGGCTCGCCACGGTTATCGTTTTAAGGATCGGCTGCTCCGTCCGTCCAGCGTCGTCGTCTCGAGCGGTCCTCCGAAATAAGAAGCAGCCAGGATCGAAGACGGGATTGCCTTTGTCAGGTTCCTGTTTCCTGGCTTCCTGATTCGTCTCTCCTCAGAACCGAAACCACATGGCCGCAACCAAACGCGATTATTACGAAGTGCTCCTGGTGGAACGGACCGCCACGGAAGAGGAACTCAAACGCTCTTACCGTAAACTCGCCGTCCAATTTCATCCGGACAAGAACCCGGATGATCCGCACGCGGAGGAGAAGTTTAAGGAACTGGGGGAGGCTTACGACGTCCTCATGGATGGAGAGAAGCGTGCCGCCTACGATCGTTTTGGGCATGCGGCTTTTGCGCAGGGCGCTGGCGGACGGGGCGGTTTCCACGATCCTTTCGACATCTTTCGTGAAGTGTTCAGTGGAGGAGGCGGGGGCGGTATTTTCGAAACATTCTTCGGCGGGGGCGGGGCGGCTGGCGAAGACCGGCAACGCGGCTCCGATCTGCGTTACGACATGCAGATTACGCTGGAAGAAGCGGCTTTCGGCGTGGAAAAAGAAATTGAAGTTCGCAAGCTCGACACTTGCGACCATTGCCAGGGAAGCGGCTCGGAGGGCGGGTCGCGCACCATGAATTGCCCAACCTGCGGCGGGCGCGGTCAGGTCATCAGTTCGCGCGGTTTTTTCCAGGTTTCCCAAACCTGTCCGCGTTGTCGGGGGGTGGGTCAGATTATCGAAAAGCCGTGTCGGCAATGCGAAGGCGAAGGTCGCCTCGAAAAGGCCAGTCGCATCAAGTTAAAGATTCCGGCCGGTATTGCGGAAGGCTCGCGCCTGCGCTCTTCCCAAAATGGGGAAGCGGGCATCCGGAGCGGGGCCCGCGGCGATCTCTACGTCGTCATTCACGTCAAAGAGCATTCGGTTTTTCAGCGCGATGAAGACAACCTTTATTGCGAGGTGCCCATCGCTTTCTCTCTCGCCGCGCTGGGGGGCGACGTGCCCGTCCCGACCCTGGAAGGGAAAGCGCATGTCAAGATTCCGGCGGGCACCCAGGGCGGTCAGACATTCAAGCTGCGAGGGAAGGGGATCACGAATGTAAACGGGCGGGAACGCGGAGACCTGCTGGCTCGGGTCATCGTGGAAGTACCCACGCGGCTCAACGCCGAGCAGCGGCAAAAGCTCGAAGAATTTGCCAATCTATGTGGCGAGGAAAACGCGCCGATGCGCAAGACCTTTATCGACCGGGCCAGGGAATTTTTCCGTTAGGCGAAATCTCATCAGGAAAACATTCCAGAATCTGGAAACCGGAAAACCAGGAGTGAAGACGACGCGATTTGCATTAGGAAAATAGCAGATCGGGAAATGTTTCAGGCATTCCTCAATTCCCTGCTTCCTCTTTTTTTCCCCGCCCTTCCTGGTTTCCAGATTAAGAATCCGCTCCTCATCAAATCTGTGTAATCTGCAAAATCTGTCGATATTCCCACGTGCATCGTTTCTACGTTTCTCCGGAAAACTGGCAACCCGATGGTCTGGTCCTAACCGACACAGAGGCGCATCATGCGCGAGATGTCCTGCGCATGGTGCCGGGAGACAAAGCGGTTTTGTTTAATGGCCGCGGCCGCGAGATTACGGCCGAGGCCGTGGAAGTGGGCCGTGCCGAAATTAAGTTCCGCAAACTGCATGAGAGCGAGACGCCCCCGCTGCGTTGCCGGATAACCCTGGCCCAGGCCATTCCCAAGGGAAAGAATATGGATCTCATCGTGCAGAAGGCCGTTGAGATTGGCGCGGCCGAGATTGCGCCGCTCATTTCACAGCGCACTATCGTCGATCTCGATGCCAAAGAAGGTCTGCAAAAGCAGGCTAAATGGCAACAGGTCGCCATTGAAGCCGCTAAGCAATGCGGGCAAAACTGGCTGCCCCAGGTGCATACCCCCCGCAAGCTCAAAGACTTCTTCTCTTCCGGGGCCGCGGTGCAAGGTCGCGGAACCCAGCAACCGTCTCCCGTACAACTAATCGCGTCGCTCCAATCGGGCGCGCAGCATCTAAAGACAGTTTTGGGCAGCTATGCGCAGGAGCACGGCGGCCGTCCCTCCAATGTGCTCATACTCATTGGACCGGAAGGCGACTTCACCCCGGCTGAACTTTCCCTGGCCCGGAGCCACGGCTGTCAGCCGATCACGCTCGGCCCCATCATTCTCCGGGTTGAGACGGCTGCCATCTACTGTCTCAGCGTCCTTTCCTACGAACTTTTGTAGTGTTTATGAGGGACCGGTTCTCGGCCTGTTAGGGAAGCGACGGGGTGCCTCGATCCCTGCCCGGAGACAGACCGGGGGGCGCAATTTTTATTGTGACAGCGTCGCTCGGCGCTAATCCGGGGCAATTATGTAACAATTGTGTAACTGCTATGATAAATCTTGTCTTAGTGGGCCATTCTTAGTGGGCCATTCCTGCGCAGACTCGCGCTTGGATCTGATTGGTCCGGAAAAATTATGAAACATGCCGCTATTTTAGGAGCCGTCTTTTTTTCAACAGCTTGCGCTTCGCTCTTGGCTACGCCGATCGTGTCCGGCGACATCGCCATTTATCGCGTAGGCGATGGGAGCACAGCAATTAGCGCGACTACCCAAGCGGTGTTCATCGATGAATACACCCCCGCGGGAGTGTTTGTTCAATCGATCGCGGTCCCAAGCAGCGGACTGACTCAATTGACGGACACGGGGAATGCTTCCACCGAGGGCGAATTAACTTTATCGACCGACGGGCAATACCTGGCCTTTGCGGGATACGATCTGGCCGCAGGCGGCGCCAATGGCAGCGCTGTAATTCGAGTTGTCGGATCCGTAAACGTAACGACCGGAGCGGTGGATACCTCAACGCGTCTGACGATTGCCAGCACCTATTCAGGGGCCAGCGGGGTCATTCGGGGAGCGGCCACCCAGGACGGTACCCAATTCTGGTTGAGCGGCAATAATAGTTCAGGAACGAGCGGCGGAACCCGCCTTGCTGCACTGGGAGCTAACACTTCTTCCACGATTCAGAATACCATCGCAAACACCCGGGCTGTCGCAATCTTCAACGGTCAGCTCTACACAAGCACCAGTGCTGGAACAGTTGGGGTTTACACGGTTGGGACGGGAGTGCCGACGGGAGCCGCTACTCCGGCAATTCTTCCCGCCGGCGCGGAATTTACGGCCAGCGCCTACAACTCGTTTTACTTTACGCCTGATGGGCAGCGCCTTTTCGTCACCACGGGATTAACCACAAACAGTATCCAGGCCTTCGTGCTGACTGCCGGCAACTGGACTCTCGATAAGACCTTTGACATCGGCGCTACAGGCAGCAATCAAATCACGGCCTTTACCCTGGGCACGGTCACCAGTCTTTTTTACACCGCCGGGGATGGCACGGGAGCAAATACGCTACGCACGGTTGCGTTCGATAGTGGGACTGATGCCTTCGGCCTCCAGACAACGCTGGCGACGGCAGCCGCCAATGAAACTTTTAAGGGACTCGCGCTAGTGGGCACGGCGGTTCCCGAGCCCGCTACATCGGTGCTGATGGGTCTCGGCCTCCTTCTGGGTGTGCAGCGGCTTCGTCGCAGAAAATAATAGATTCGAAAGCTTCTTTCAAAGGCGCCTCTTCGGAAACGCGAAGAGGCGCTTTTGCTTTCTCCGGGGCCGACGCACTTCCACGATCGGGCGGGAAACCCTCAATACATATAGGGCTTGGAAAGCTGAAATGCGTCCTGGATGAGCTCCAGCCTGGGCCTTTCTCCTTCGGCCAGGATGACCTCGACTACGTCAAAGCGAAAGGGGATGTCCGGATCGTCGAGCATGCGCAGCCAAGTCAGAGCTCCCCGTGAAATTCGGCGTTTCTGGTCGGAATGAAGACCGTCCACTGGACGCTGCCGGTCTTCATTCCGGCGACTCTTCACCTCAACGAAAACGAGCGTCTGGTCATCACGGCACACGATATCGATTTGTCCGCCGCGCCTTGGTTCGAAATTTCGGTAAAGGACCTTGTAACCGTTGCGTCGCAGAAATCTGGCGGCCAGCTTTTCTCCGCGGGCACCCAGCGCATGAATATGCTCAGAGGACCCCTTCGAACGCGAGAAGCGGTTGCGCCACCGGTTCGAAAGACCGGCGATGGATCGGACAAGGTCCGTGTTCATGAAGCTTGGTAAGATGAAGTTCGGTGCCGTAGCCCTTGTGCCGACTGAAGCAATATTCCGGAAATTGCACACAGAAGTCACGCATCATCCGGTCTCGCGTGACCTTGGCGATGATACTGGCCGCCGCGATGGACAAACTGAAACAATCCCCGTCGACGATGGCGGTCTGCGGAAAAGGAAAGGGAGAAACAGGCCGCCCATCGATCAGGACATGCTCAGGTGGCCCGGCCAGCGTCTCAATGGCTGTACGCATGGCCTGGTGGGTTGCCCGCAGGATGTTGATTTGGTCGATCACGAGGTGGTCCACCACGCCAATGGCCCAGACGATGCCGGTGTTCCCAACGAGTTCGCCGTATATTTCTTCTCGTAACTCAGGCGCGAGCTGCTTCGAATCATTCAGTCGGCGGTGCCGGAATTTTTCGGGAAGAACAACGGCCGCGGCCACCACCGGACCGGCCAGGGCGCCCCGCCCCGCCTCGTCAATCCCGGCAATGCGAATGAGGCCAATGGCGCGCAGCTTCCTTTCGTAACGAAAACCGCAGCGCCGATACATTGCAGCGAAAGTACGGAAAAGTGGAAAAGCGGAAAGCCCAAATTACGAGGAGAGGGCGCTGTGTTGATGTATTCGGCGTCGCGAGATGGCTCGCGTGGGGTTGAGGTCGGGAAAACGCCCAACGCCGAAGTCTGAGGAGAATTCCCGGAGCAAATGGACGGTCAATTAGGGGCGACCGCTCCGGAGCCGACGACTTCTGACTTCAAGCGTCCGGCGTTTGCTTAGTCAGAAGGCTGCTCCAAAACCGAGCAACGCTCCTCACCAGCCTCTTCCCTACTCGCGGACAGCGGTCGCTTCCTTGCCCTTGCGGCCGCGGAGGTAGTTCAATTTGGCACGACGCGCGGTGCCTGCTTTCTCGACTTCAACCTTGGCGATCCGGGGAGAATGCAAAGGGAAGACACGCTCCACGCCTTCTCCGTAAGAGATTCGACGCACGGTGAAAGTCTCGTTCAAGCCTCGGCCTTTGCGACCGATCACGATGCCCTGAAAAATCTGGACTCTCTCCTTCTCGACTTCTTTGACCCGGGTATGCACGCGTACGCTGTCGCCCACGGAAAACTTGTTCTCCTCGGTTTTCAGCTGCTCTTTTTCGATCAGGTCAATAATGCGGTTCATATCAAATCCTCGTCTGGCCACGTTTCAGCGCCGGCTTGCTCGGCCTTGAGGGCGATGAGCGAGACTGGGCTCCCACCAGGCTGGCGGGTCGATATAGTCAGTCGAGAGCAGTCGGAAATCAACCCGGAAGATGCGGGAAACGGCGGCTGCCCGTCAAATGGGAGGATTGGGGCGGGGACATAAGAATAAGACAGAGAAAAAAAATGAGAATCGATTAATCGTATTCGCATTCTTCCCCGTTCCTTCCACCCCGCCTCGGGAAGCGTTTGCTCATTGAAGTCGCACGAGTGCAGCCTAAGTTCCGGGTCTCCCAAAGCGCTCGTAGCTCAACTGGATAGAGTGTCGGCCTCCGAAGCCGAAGGTTGTGGGTTCGACCCCCGCCGGGCGCATTTCTAAGACGTGAATGATGATCGGTGAATAGTGAATGGTCATCGGTTACCCGCTGTGGTCAGCGATGTAAATTAGGCCAGTGCAGTGTAAGTCGGTGCCCATGCGAGCGCGGGGCCGCGCTCAGATCACGCCAGAGCTTCGATGCGGCCGAGCAAATCTTTCTTGCTTGTCATCCCCGTCACCTGGTCGCGCACCTGACCGTTCTTAAAGAAAAGGAGCGAAGGGATGGCTCGAATATTATATTTCGAGGAGAGGCTCTGGTTCTGATCGACGTTAACCTTCGCGACCTTTACGGAATCGCCTTTTTCCCGGGCGATTTCGTCAAGGAGCGGGGCGATCATTTTGCAAGGGCCGCACCATTCGGCCCAGAAGTCGACAATGACCGGCTTGTCACTATGCGTGACTTCTTGTTCGAAGTTGGATTCGTTCAGATCGATGGTCGCGGAATTCTCCATTAATGAAGATAATTCCAAATCTGAATTGTCAAAATCGCAGCTGAAACCAGCAGCAGTGCCCAGCAAAACGAAGTGGGGAGATCTGCCCTCGCGGACTCCACGACTGGCGTGCCGCCCACATTAATGGGCGCGGCGTAAGTAACGGCTGCCGGGGCGGTGACGAGCGGCTGTGTTTTCGCCATTTCCACGGCGTGGACGGGGGCCGCCGCTGGATCTGGCATAAGGCTGATCCGGGCCGTTTCTTTTTTGGGGCCAGCCGCGGAAGCAACGCTCGTCGCGCTGACCGGGGGCGCGACTCGCGCAGGGGGCGGGGGAGCGGCGGGTGCCGAAGAGCTGGCGGACGACGGAGGTGCCGGCGGCTGACGAAAGGCGGGAGGTGGCGGCGCCACCGGTCTGGAGGGCGCGGGAGGAAGAGGCGGCCGTGCTGGCGGAGCGACAGGGCTCCCGGGTGGGAGCGGAGCGGTCTCGCTGCCGGGCGGCCGTGGGGGTAAATTAATCCGGACCGTTTCGCGGCCGCTGGTGCCGGGGGCGGGGGGCTGGCCAGCAGGTCGTGGCGGCAAGGTGATGCGAACGGTCTCTTTTTTCGGTTCTTTTTGATCAGCCATGGGAGGTGGGAAAGAATCGAAAAGGTATCGGAACCCGTTTTGAATGTCACTCGCTAACTGCACATTACGCGCAGAAAATTGATACCCGGCTTCGGCCTCTCTGATTCTAAGCCAGCAAATCGTAGCCCCGCGCGCCGCTAATTGTTTTGCGAACGAATTCCCCGACCGGCGCCGGTTCCGACAGGAGGACGCGGCCGTCCACGTCGGGCGCGTCCGCCTCCGTGCGCGCGATCAATGGCTGATCGACCAGCAGTTTGAGCGACTGCCCGACCCGGGCCAGAGCCATTTCGTGCGCGATTCGTTGCTGAAGCTTCATGGCCTGCTGGTAACGCGCATTCTTAATCCGCGTAGGAAGTTGATCCGGCATTTTGGCGGCGCGTGAGCCCTCTTCCTGCGAATATTTGAAGATACCCAGACGCTCGAATCTCGTGCGCTCGATGAATTCCATGAGCTGCTGGAACTCCTCTTCCGTTTCTCCTGGAAAGCCCACGATAAAGGTCGTGCGCAAGGCGATCCCCGGAATGCCGGCGCGAAGACGCACGATCAGGTCTTCAATGTGTTCGCGTGACGTCTCGCGGCGCATCCGCTGCAGCATGGCTTGATCGATGTGCTGAAGCGGCATATCGATGTAGCGCGCCACCTTGTTGCATCGAGCGATCGTCTCGATCAACTCGTCGCTCCAGTGCGCCGGATGGGTGTAAAGCAGGCGTACCCAAAAATCGCCATCGATCGCCTGGATTTCGTGCAGGAGGGCGGACAAAGTCGGTCCGCGCGATGAATCAACCGGTTGGCGCGGTCCCGCTTTTTCCGTCCAGAGATCCATGCCGTAGTAGGTCGTGTCCTGGCTGATCAGGTTGA
>JBBRQE010000102.1:0-12443 GCA_038226905.1 Chthoniobacterales bacterium
CTCGGCGGCGCGGCCGGCGCAGGCACGGAAGAGTTGTTGAAAAGCGGCCAGGGTCCATTGACTGGCCGAGCTTTGGCTTGAGAACATGTCGTAAAATATAAGGTCGGGCGGGGCCGGCGCGTCGTGCATGGTATCGAGGAAACTGCCATGCAAAAGAACCCAGGATAACCCCGCGTGTTTGGCCGATTGCCACCGGCCTTCCTCCAAAATGGCCGCTGGTCCGCTGTGGCGAAGATAGGTGAAATCCCGGTTGTGCCGAAAGGCCAGGCGCAAGGAGTCGAGATTATTCTCGAAGCTAACGATACGAAGAGGACGCACCGGGCCCGTGGCCGCCTGCTCCTCATAACAGTGAATCGCCGCCATGACGTTGGCCGCCGCGCCCAGGCCCACGTCCCAGATTGTGAGAGGCGTTGCATCCTCCGCATTTTCGTTTTCCGAAAGCCGAAGACGCACGGCGAGATTCGATTGCTCGACATAAAGCTGGTGCGCTTCTTCCATCGGCGGCGTCCGGCTATGCATGATCTCGCCCGATGAAATCTGACGGATACTGGCGAATCCTTCCCACGCCTTGTGCACTTCGTAGTCGCCCAGTTTAAGCGACCGCTTCCGCTTCGATTTTTGTTTATGTATCGGGTTGTCGAGGTCGCTCTCGTGCAGGAACAAGCGCTTCTCCTGGTAGAGCTTGAGAAAACGGTCGGCCACGATGCTCTCCCGAATCTCCCGCATGAGCTGGTGATAAAAGTGCAGGTTATGTTTTCCCAAGAGCTGCCAGCCCAGCGTCTCCCGCGCTTTGGTCAGGTGGTGCAGGTAAGCGCGCGAATAACGCGCGCACGTCGGACAGGCGCATTCCGGATCCAGCTTTTCATCTGCAAATTTATAAACGCTGCGCCGCATCTGCAGGAATCCGCGCGAGGTAAAAGCCCCGCCGCGTTGCGCGACCTGCGTCGGGATGATGCAATCGAACATGTCCACGCCGCGATGCACCGCTTCGAGGATATCGAGAGGAGTACCCACGCCCATGAGATAACGAGGCAAACCTTGCGGAAGGAGTTGCGCGGTGAACTCGCAGACATCTTCCCGCTCGCTCTTCACCTCTCCCACCGCCAAACCGCCGATGGCGAAACCGTCAAACGCCATCTCGCACAATGTCTCCACGCTTTCACGACGAAGCTCCTTGAAAAGCGCTCCCTGGACAATCGCGAAAATCGACTGGGGTGAATCACCGCGCGTGGCCAGGCTGCGGGCCGCCCACCGATGGGTGATGCCCAGAGCATCGCGCGCGGCTCTCTCATCGGCCGTGGAAGCGATGCATTGGTCGAGGACCATCATAATGTCGCTGCCTATCGCCTTTTGCGTTTCGATGCTGAGTTCCGGACTAAGAAGGATCACCCGGCCATCGACATAGCTTTGGAAAACCGCGCCTTCCTCGCTCATGGCGCGCGAGTTCGGCAGCGAAAAAATTTGAAAGCCTCCCGAGTCAGTCAGAACCGATTTCTTCCAGCTCATGAATCCGTGGATGCCGCCGGTGCGTCGAAAGACCTCCGGGCCCGGCCGCAGAAGCAGGTGGTAGGTGTTGGCCAGCAGGATTTGCGAGCCCGCGTCCTCCAGGGTTTGCGGAAGCTGCGCCTTGACCGTGGCATGCGTCCCCACCGGCATGAACAACGGAGTTAGCACTTCATTATGGAGCGTGCGGAAGGTGGCGGCGCGCGCGCGCGAGCCAGTGGCCTGGGCTTCCAGCGCAAAATTCAAACGGGAGGGGGTCATGCAGTGGAACACTCTACGTTTCTGGAACGGGTTGCAAAAGCCGGGTCGAGGCGCCGACGGCGCGGCGCCCTCCAGGGGCTGGATATCGGGAGGGACACCGCGCTCGGAGATCGCGTTCCACCACAAGTCTGGAGGGACACGCGCCCTCGTGTCCATTCGTCGCTAGGCCGCCGCCTCCAGGAACCGGGCGACGCGCGCCTCGAACCAGGGACGGAGGCCACCCGCAAATTCAAGGAAGCCAAGGTGACCCCCATGCGGCGTTGCTTCTAAATACAGGGATGAACTCGCTTCCGCTTCCGGAAATGGGAAACATTCCGGCGCCAGGAATGGATCATCCAACGCATTGAGCAATAAAGTCGGCAGACCGATGTGAGGAAGATACGGCCGGGAACTTGCCCGCTTCCAATAATCGGCCGCATCGCGAAAGCCATGCAGCCGCGAGGTATAACGATCATCGAACTCCTGGAATGTCCGCAGGGCGTCGCTCCCACGGGCATCGATCTGGTCGGGAAAACGCAGAGCCTTCGCTTCCACTTTTGCCACCAAACTCCGGATGAACCGTCGTAAATAGACGCGGTTAGGCCAGCGCGTGTCGAGGGCATGCGCACTGGCCGCCAGATCGATCGGTGCCGAAATGGCCGCGCCGCTCCTAACGGCCGGGTGGGGAGGCGCTTCGCCCAGATACTTGAGGGTGAGATTTCCACCCAGGCTGAACCCGACGAGCGCGATGCGACGGTAACTCTCCGCCGCATGATCTATCACGGCGCGAAGATCCTCCGTTGCCCCGCTGTGATAGAGTCGGACCAGCCGGTTCGGTTCCTCTCCGCAACCGCGAAAATTCCAAGCCAGCGCATCCCATCCGGCACCGGCCAGGGCTGCGGCCATTCCCCGGATGTAGCCTTGTCCGGCGGATCCTTCCAAGCCGTGCGATAAAATTACGAGACGATCGCGACGGTGGCGCAGCCAGTGTAGATCGAGAAAATCGCCGTCCGCCAGTTCCAGACGTTCCTGTTCGAAAGAAAGGCGATGAGCGCGCCGCAGGAAAGCACCCACCACCGTCTGGAGATGACCGTTCCGCAAAAAGCAGGGTGCGCGGAATTCACTTTCGATAACGGGCATGGAAAAATCGGACCCCTCCCAAATGGATAAGGGATGGCGGTGAGCTATATTGTTTGCGGATGTTCGAGATCAAAGCAAAAGAGAAAATGGTGGAGCGTGCGCTGCTGGTCGGCTCCTATATCGATCCAGCCAAAAAGCCCGACGCGCAAAGTCTGCTCGATGAACTGGCGGCCTTGGTCGATACGCTCGGAATTCCTATCGTCGACCAGAAGTTGATTTCTCATCGCGAAAATCATGCGCGTTATTTGATCGGTTCGGGCAAGGCGCAGGAAATTGTGGACTACGCCAAAGAGAAGGAATGCGACGTCCTGATCTTCGATAACGAGCTGAGTCCTTCCCAGCAGCGCAACTGGGAGGAATTGGCCGGCATGACCGTGGCCGACCGACAGGAAATCATCCTCGATATTTTTGGAGCGCGCGCGCAGTCGCGGGAAGCGCGCATTCAGGTGGACCTGGCGCGCATGGAATATTCCCTGCCGCGGCTGACTCGCGCCTGGAGCCATTTGGGACAGCAAGGTGGTGGGATCGGCGCGAAAGGCGAGGGGGAAAGCCAATTGGAGCAGGATAAGCGCAAGATCCGGCTGCAGATCGACCGCCTGAAACGCGAACTGGAGATGGTGCGGCGGGCGCGCGCCACCCAGCGCAAGAATCGGAAGCGCGCGCCCGTGCCGAACGCGGCCATTGTCGGTTACACCAATGTGGGTAAATCCTCCCTCCTGCGCCGCCTGACCGGGGCCGATGTGTTGGTGGAGAATAAACTTTTCGCCACCCTCGACACGACCACGCGCAAGATTGCCCTGCCTAACAAGCAGCCGCTGTTGCTGACGGACACGGTCGGGTTTGTGCGCAAGCTACCGCATCAATTGGTCGAAGCCTTTAACGCGACTCTGGAAGAAGCGGCCTTATCGGACTTTCTCATCCACGTGCTGGATGCTTCGCAGCCTGAGGTTATGGAGTTCTACAACACGACCATGCGCGTATTGGGCGATCTTGGCGCGGATACGAGCCAGATGCTGGTGGTGCTGAACAAGATTGATAAGGTGGCCGATCCCGCCGCACTTTTCGCTTTGCGGCGACATTTTCCGGAGGCCGTGTCCGTCTCCGTCCATACGGGAGAAGGGATAGACGAACTCATCGAACGGATTTCCGCGTTTGTGGCGCGCGGCACCATGACGGTGGAATTGCGCCTGCCTTCCGCGCGGGCCGATCTGCTCGCGCGTTTGCACCGCGACGGCACTGTCCATGAGCTCGTTTATGAAGATGGTTTTACCTGCGTGCTAGGCACACTGCCGGTGCGCGCCTTGGATGCCTTTGCCCCATTCCTGGCCGCTCCGATCGAGGAAGTTGTCCCGAGTCCGCCGTGACCTCTGCGGATGCTCCCTTTAGTCACGGCACTCTGCTGCCGTGGCCCTGATCTCTCACTTTCTCTTGCTCTCGCCGTCCCTTCCACCAGGCCAGAGGGTGACAAATGGAATGAGGTAGCGCACCTTGCCCATCTGAAAAATCCTGTCGCTGGAGCCGAGCCGGAGCGTGTCCGGACGATGTTTGGATCGATTGCATATCGCTACGACCTGGCCAATCACGCCCTGAGTTGCGGTTTCGATTTCTATTGGCGAAAGCGTGCCTCGGATGTGGTCAGGGAATGGCAACCACGCCGCGTGCTCGATCTCGCCACCGGCACAGGGGATCTCGCGCTGGTGTTGCAGCGAAAATTACCGTCGGCGGAGGTCATTGGCGCCGATTTTTCCGAGGAAATGCTGGCCGTGGCCGGAGGCAAAGGGTTGCGCGAAACCGTGGTGGCGGATGCGCGGCATCTTCCTTTTGATGACAATTCATTCGACGTGGTCACCATCGCTTTCGGCATCCGCAATCTGCCCGATTGGAGCGAGGGCTTGCGCGAAATGAGGCGCGTCATTCGCCCGGGCGGGCGGCTCCTCATTCTGGAATTTTCTCTACCGAAAATCGCGGCGTTACGCTCTCTCTATCGATTTTACCTGCACCACTGGGTGCCGCTGCTCGGCTCTGTCCTGACGCGTCAAAAGAGCGCTTACGATTACCTGGGGGATTCGATTGAAAATTTCCCAAACGGCCTTGCCATGACCCGATTGATCGAGGAAAACGGTTTCCAGCGCGCCGTAGCGGAGCCGCTGACCGGTGGAATTGTCACGATCTACACCGCCGAAAACTAAGCGAGAAAGTAGCATCGGCTTCCAAGCGATGTCTGCGGAACCATCGGCAGGATGCCGTGCCACACCTTTTAGGGCGCCGGCGCGGGGGGAGCGGCCTGGGCCAGGGGCAATTTAAGCGCGTTCAGATCCGGATTGTTCACAACGAACGTACCGTCCCGTTCGTCGACTCGCGCGAACCACATTCCGTTACCGCTCGGCGCGCCCACCGTTAGTTTGTGCACGGCCTTGTCGTCCGGCGAAGTGGTAAAAGTGACGACCATTTGGGGTTTGTCGAAGCCGTGGGCGGGAATGGTGGCTCCGGCCCAGCGGACGGCGTGCAGTTGCGCCAGAGTGTTTAAGAGGGACTGGACATTGACCTGATTGAGCGATCCACCGCCGTTCACTTCTTTCCATTGATCTTGCGGACCATGGACGAGCGTCTGTTCCTTGTCCGCCTTTACCCCGAGGCGATGAATTTGCCCGGGTTTGAAATCAAATATGGCTAAGTCCTGCCATTGCAACGGATCCGTAAAAATGTTGTCCAGCAGCGATTTTTTTACGCTCAGAATGAAAGGCTCATCTCCGACGCGCGCGTAGACAGTGTCACCTTCCGTTTTGCCAAAGGCGATGTTCGCGAAGGGCAGGTCGCCCGCCTTCGATTCGGCCGTATTTTCGGAAGCGAACGAGCTGAAGACGACTTGGAGGGACGGCTTGTCCAAACCGTACTTGGGCAGATTGGAGGCCACATCTTCCACGAACTTCGACACCTGCGCTGCGCCCAGCGTCTCCAACAGACGACTGACCTCCGCCGCATTGGCTGGCGCGTTATGCCGGTTGAGCAATGTCCAATTCTGATCTTTGCGCGCCAGGACGATTTTTCCCTGGCCGCTCGTCTCAATGGTGAGGCGGTCGAGATTATTCGAGTCAATGCGGACGAGATGGCGGTCGCGCAAGTCGTTAGGTTTGACATTCAGCAGTTCTCCGAATTTGGCAGGAAGGGTGTAGACAAAACCGCGGGTGGCGAAGCGCACGTAGACCTGATCCTTCTCTTTGTCGGGAGTCCCCCCGATTTGCAGCATCTGTCCTGGCCCACCTTGGGGAGAGTCCCTGGGGCCGGCCGATTTATCGCTATCGCCGAACAAAGTGAGGGAACCGCGCGGCTCAGTTAGCCCGTAGGGGTGAAGGTCTCCCCGGTCGTCGGCCACGAACTGTTGAATGCGGGCCGTCGTGATCTGCGCTATGAGGTCGCCGATTTTTTGATCGTCCCCTCGCGCCCGGATCGGCCGGACCAGCTCCCAATGTTCATTCTTCCTGGCCAGTTCCATTTCGCCGGCGGCCGATTTCAGAATCAGCCGCGATACCTGGGCCGTCGTGAGATCGGTCAATTTCTTGTCGCGAAAGTCGTCCGGTTTTTTCTCGATCGCTTTCTCGACCGACTGCGCGACCACGTAGGTCTCCTTCGAATTCTCGAAGCGCACATACATTTTGCCTTCGAGGGCGGCGTCCTTGCCGAACCAAATTTCGGGCGGAGCGCCGCTTCCCAGCAGTTTCAAGCGAAGCTTCGGTTTGTTCAGCCCGTACTCGTTCAGCCGGTTCTTGTCCGCATCAATTTCCCGGTTGGTAATGGTGGCATCCTTCTGCCAGCCCTCCACCTCGGAGAGAATGCCGTCTAACAACGAGGCGTCCGCCTGGTCTTTGATCGGACTCTCCAGCCGCCACTTTTTGTCATGACGGCGCAGCTCGATTTTGTCGTCGCCATTCTGAATGATCATCCCATCGATCTGATCGATCTTTAGATTGGCCACGTTCTGGGCCTGTCGTTTGGCTTCCTCCGAACTGGGCTGTTTTTTGTCGTAAAAAAACATGTAACCGAAAAGGAGCACGGTCACGGCCAACAGAATGAATGTTGTTTTTGCCTTCATACGATGGAAAAGCAGTTCGTTAGGCGCGACGCTTCCACCAGACGGCCGCACCGAGCACGGCGGGAAACAGCGGCATCAACACCAGAATCACCCAGCGGACACTGCGCAGCGCGTCGTCGCTCAAAGTGAAAGTCAGCGTTTTTGGCACCTTCGGGGCGATGCCGATGAGTTGTTCCCGGCTGAGAAGCCAGTTGACCGCCCCGGAAACGAAATCGAGACTCTGCTGGTCCTGGGTGAGCGCCTTGTCTTCGACAAAGGTGGAATTACTAACAACCACCAAGCGCGCCGAATTCACCTGCACGTGCGCGTCGCCGCTCCCTCCCTTTTCGACCGAGACGGCCAGGTAAACAGGGGCACCGTTGCTCTTGCTCGAATCGGCCTGGAATTTCACCTGGTCGGCCGAATTGTAATCGGTTTCGGCGAAATAACCCTTCTCGGCTTGCATGAGAGGCTCAAGTTTGATGTTGGCCCCCTTGACCCGCGCGGTCTCCAACGTGAGCGACGAGGTGCCGCCAAAAAAGAGGGCGGTCGCGCCGGCCAGGCGTTTTGTGATGGGATTCTCTCCCACGAAGCGTGCCTGCACGTCGCGGGTCAGTCCCACCTCCTGTATGCCGGTCTTGATGAAGGCCATGAGACGATCGTCGTTCGCGTGCACGCCCACCTCCGCGAGGAATCCATCGAGCTTCGGCGTCTTGGCCGCGGGGTCGCGGAGCAGGAGAATCCGTCCCTCTTTATTCCAAAAATCGCGCAGCAACTTCATCTCCCGTTCGGAGAAATCGTATTGCGGGCCCAGGATAAATAGCGCCTTCAGATCGGTTGGAATTTCGCCGAGTTCGAACAGGTTCAAATCCTGGAACTTGATATTTTCATTCTCAATAAAAGTCTTCAGGACCAATATCGGACTGGGCTCGGTCATGAGCGGTTCCTTGTGGCCCAGCACATAGCCGACGATGTTTTTCTTACCCTCGGTCAGGTCGATCATGGCACTGGTCAAAGCCTGTTCGCCCTTAAAGGCGGCCACCCGTGGCTCTTGCCCGAGGGCCATGCCGCTCGTGTCCATGTCCGCCATTTCCGAGGCCTTCACCGTTTTATTGCGGCCGTCGTAATCGAGCACCAGCAGGCTCTCGTCGCTCACCACCTTGTACTTTTCGAACAGCTCCTTGGCCCGGGAGAGATTGCGCTGCGGATCGATGTCTTCCACGTCGATCTTTCCCTTGGCCGCGTATTGATATTCCGTCAGGAGACTCTGCACGTCTCCCGTAATGGCCGTGCTGGGCGAAAAGAAGACGGTGACTCGCATCTTGCCTTTGAAGGAAATGAGAAAGCGTTTCGTCTTGTCGGAGAGCGCATATTTCTGATCACGCGAAAAATCCCAGCGCCGGTAATGTTTGAGACCGAGCGAGTTGATCATGATGGCCAGGAAAAGGACCAGTCCCACCTGGACAGCGACGTTCAGTCCGATTTGGAGTCGTCGGATTTTCTTGGGCGACGGAGTGGGGACAGGTGTTTGCGCCATTGTTACAGCCTCCACTTGCGCGATTGAAAGGCTTGGTGGGTGAGGATCAGCATGACCGCCGTCATGCTGAGATAAAGAACGATGGGCCGCGTGTCGAAGATGCCGCGGGAGAGGGTGCCCATCTGTTCAAGGGCGGAAAAGTAGCCAAGTAATTCGCGCGTGCTTGCGCTGACATCGAGCAGGATGAATTGCACCAGACCCAGGAAAAACATCAGGGTGATGGCGCAGAACGAAACGATCGCGGCGATGATCTGGTTTTTCGTCAGGACGGAGGCAAAGCAACCGACCGAAAGATAAAACATTCCCAGGAGGAGAAGCATAAGGTAAGAGCCGGCATAGGCGCCGGGAGAACTGGCCGCTTCCTGATGCGTGATAACGCGGAAGATCCAGAAGTAGGCCGCCGTCGGAATCCACAGAGTGATGTAGAAGATGAAGGCGCCGAAAAACTTCGACAGAACCACCTGCCAGTCGCGCACGGGCGCGGTCATGAGCGGCTCGATCGTGCCGAGTTTAAATTCCTCGGAGAAGAGGCGCATGGTGATGAGCGGGAAAATGAGAACAAAGGCGAACCAGAAGAAAACCGAGTTAAAAAAGGCTTCCTGCACGGAGTAACCGACCGAACGCTGGTTCATGAACGAAATCTGGAAATAAAAATCGACGCCGCTGACCAGAAGAAAGAAGACCAGCACAATGTAAGCGATGGGGGAGTAGAAATAACTCCGGACTTCCCGCATCAAGAGGACAAAAAATTTTCGCATAACTCAGAATTGGAGTGCTGGAGTGGTGGAGTAAAGGAGCGATGGTTCCAGTTGATATTTTTCAGGCTCCATGCTTTAGACCTCATCCGGATGGGTAATTTCCACGAACACATCTTCCAGCGTCGCGCGCCGCTGCGATAACTCCCGCACGGTCCAGTGCCGGGTCAGGGCCAGCTGAAAGATTTCCGCGCGGACATCCACGCCGGATTCCACCCGGAGCGAAAAAAGTTCCCAGTCGCCTTCGCTCGTGGTCGTGACATCGCGCACCCCGGAAATCTTCTTGAGTTCTTCCGCGCCATTATCTTTTCCCACCTTGGCCTCCACCGTTACGCCTCCGGCCTGACGAATTTGGCCTAACAGATTCTCCGGCGTATCGGATGCTTCGATGCGGCCCCGATGAACGATGATGACGCGGCTACAGGTCATTTCCACTTCAGGCAGAATGTGAGTGGAAAGTAAAATGGTGTGCTGTTTGCCGAGGTTTTTGATGAGCTCGCGCACCTGCCGAATCTGGTTCGGGTCCAGCCCGATGGTCGGCTCATCCAGGATAAGCAAATCCGGCTCGTGCAGGAGGGCATCGGCCAATCCGACCCGTTGGCGGTAGCCTTTGGAGAGGCTGGAGATCAGCTTTTTCTCCACATCTTTCAGGCCGCACAATTCCTTGACGTCACCGACGCGCTCCGTCACGCGGCGATGGGGCACACCCTTGAGGGCCGCCCGGTAATCCAGGTATTCGGTTACCCGCATGTCATTATAGAGAGGCACATTTTCGGGCATGTAGCCGAGGTGGGCACGGGCCTGCAGCGATTGCTCGAAGACGTCGAAGCCGGCAATGGAAGCGCGACCGGCCGTGGGCGGCATAAAGCTGGCCAGGATGCGCATGGTGGTGGTCTTGCCGGCGCCGTTAGGCCCAAGGAACCCGACGATCTCGCCCTTCTCCACCTCAAAGCTCAGGTCCTTAATAGCGGTATGGCCGGCATACCGTTTGGTCAGATTTTCAACCTTAATCATTTGCGAATCATTCCATCAGACAACTGGGCGGCGCGAACGTTGCGAAAAAGTTTCAGCGAAATCAACGGGCCACCAGCGTGACCGTCTCCACTCGTTGACCAGCCCCATCGGCCCGCACTACGCCGACGACGAAGTCGACGCTCGTCCCACTCTTGGCCTGGGCGAGGAGACCTTCCACCTGTTTAACGGAAGTTACATCATATTTTCCAATTCGATAGAGAACGAGGCCGCGTTGCACGCCGGCCTCTTCGGCCGGGCTATCCGGCGCGACGGCGCTGACCAGTACGCCGCGGTTCGGCGCGTAGCCGAGCGCCGTGGTTAATTCCTCTGTTAAATTCTGGAGTTGAATCCCGAAGAGCCGCTCCGCGTTCGAAGCTGCCGTGTCATCGTCCTGGCCCTGCAGGGGCGGGGGCGATGTCTTCTCGGCCACCTTGCGAAATTGCGTGACGCTCTCGCGCACCACGTCGGCCGGAATGGCAAAGCCGAGGCCCTGGGTCGGAACTCCCTGGGGGGTGAAAGCCATTTTGGCCGAGCTGACGCCGACGAGGCGGGCCGACAGGTCGATGACCGGTCCGCCACTGTTGCCGGGGTTAATGGCGGCATCTGTTTGCAGGAGGCCCTTGTAATCAATGTTCTCGATCGTGATGTCGCGTTTGACGGCGCTGAGGACGCCCCGGCTGATCGAGCTCCCGTAACCGACGGCATTGCCCACCACGATGACCGTTTGGCCTAACAAGTTAGGCGAAATGTTGTCGAGACTGATAAAAGGAAAATCCGCTTTGGCATCGATCTTGATGAAGGCGAGATCCTTTTTCTCGTCGCCCGTAATGTAATGCGCGTTGTAGGTTTTGCCGTCATTGGTCGTGACCTGAATCTTCAGGTCGGCCGCCCGCTCCACCACATGCTGGTTGGTCACAATATGGCCGGCCGCATCGACGATGAATCCGGAGCCCAGACTTTGCAGAGTTTGCCGTATTTCGCGGGGACGGCTGCGATAGTTGCCGAAGAATTGGGCATAAAAATCTTCCACCGGGTCGCGCACGCTCCGGCGCACCACGCGCTCGGTGTTGATGTTGACGACGGCGGGGAGGGCCTTGGCCACAGCCAGGACGCTCGGTTCCGCGGCCGGATCGGCCTGGGCCAAAGCGCTGGTCGCACCGGCCAGCGTGACAAAGAGCATGGCCCAAGAACCGGGAAAGAAAATGGATCGGCTCTTCATGTGCGAGAAGTATGGGAGCGCCCCATGGAGTGTCAACTTGCCGCAGGCCGTAATGCTTGCAGATTGTTTTAGTTATGCGCACGTCCTTCGCCGCCCGGGCTAACCTCGATTTACTGGAGGAAAATTATGTTCGCTGGCAGCAGAACCCGGAATCGGTTGATTCGGGTTGGTCGGCCTTTTTCGAGGGGTTCGAGCTAGGCAACCTTCCCCAGCGGAATGGCGCGGCCGCCAAAGCGGATGAGGCGCGGGAGAGTCCGCTGCCCACCCGCATCGACGGGCTGGTCTATGCCTATCGCACGCTTGGCCATACCATCGCCCGGATAAATCCTCTGGCGGAGAAGCGCCCGGAGAACCCGTTGCTTACCCTGCGCGAACTGGGCTTCGGAGAAAAGGATCTCGACCTGCAGGTATCGTCGAAATTCTTTCTCGATAATCGCCTGATGAAGCTGCGCGAAATGATCGTGCTGCTCGAACAGATTTACGCGGAGTCGATCGGCGCGGAGTTCATGCATATCCAGAACACGCGCATCCGAAATTGGGTGCGGCATCGTTTGGAATCACGGCCGCCCAAAGAGGAGACGTCACGCGAAGTGCAGGTGGGCTTGCTGCGCGCTCTGCTCGAGGCGGAATTTTTCGAAACATTTCTCCATACCCGTTATGTCGGGCAAAAGCGCTTTTCCTTGCAGGGCGCGGAATCGCTCATGGTCATCCTAGACAACATTTTGCAAAAATGTCCGGACGCCGGGGTCGAAGAAATTTGCATGGGCATGGCGCACCGCGGCCGCCTCAATGTTCTGGCCAATTTACTGCGCAAATCGCTCAAACTCATTTTTAGCGAATTCACGGAGAACTATATTCCCGATCTGGTGGCGGGCGACGGGGATGTGAAATATCACCTCGGCTATCGCAGCGTGCGCAAGCTGGCGGGTGGAGCGGAAGTCGAAATCCGGCTGGCCGCCAATCCCA
>JBBRQE010000103.1:0-12021 GCA_038226905.1 Chthoniobacterales bacterium
GTAATAACGGGCATCGGTTTGAGGATCCGTCTTGCCCGCTACCGGCCGCTTGATCAATTCGAGCCAGCCGTCGTTAGATCCGTCGGCGTAACGAGCCGCGAAGACGGCCCACGGATCAATTCCGAAAGGCTGATGATTCGTATCTTTGGCCGGGGGGATATCAGCCTGATAATTGGGTGAAACCGGTGTTTCGCCGTTGTGAGCGCCGTCGCCCGGCATGAAATTAATGGACCATCCCTGCACGTCGGTCACTTTTGAGTCAAAGGTCAGTAAACTGTGTGCGGTATAGAGAACTCCATTGGTGTGCACCCAACCGGTTATCTCCTGGGAGGCGCCGGGGTGAAGTTCAAGGTCATCATCGTAGAAAATAGCGTAGTTCCAGGGAGAGATAATTTGTTTTTCAAAGAGTCGACGGACGTGGGTCGTTAGGGGACCTCCCAGGAAACTGGCGGTGACGTCCGCGCTGGCCAGATAATAGTAACTGGTCGTGGCATCACTTGGTCCGAAGGCCGCCACCGGCGTGGTCGCTCCGGCCAGCACGGCCAGCTGCGGCGAGACCGCGCTCACGCTGACGTTTGATATGCTGTAGCCCGGCTCGTTCCCGAAGTCCGTTATGACGGCCTGCCGGATGGCCGCCAGATCGGAGGTAGTGGGCGGGGTATTCCATTGACGGCGCGCAATCTCGCGCCAACTAGAGAAAGCCATATCGATGGCGCCGAGCGCCATTTGCGTCGAAGCGTTCCGAATAGTACTGCGGTTGGAGTTGCGAGAGATGCCGTGCGTGAGGGTGAGCGCGGTCGCGACAATGAAAGAGGCGATCAACATCACGCTGAGGCAGACGAGCAGCACGTTGCCGCGCGTGTCGCTGTTACCCTTTCGGGGAAATGAGCGGGTCATGCGATTAGTGCTTCAACTTCTTGGGTTTTTTGTTTCCGACCCAGCCCCAGTCCACGGCCGTCTGCGGCGGCGGATCGTTTCGGATCACCGTGCTTTGGTCGACGGAAGGTGTCGCCGTCGGCGTGGGATTCTGGATCACGCCGGAGGTGCCGCGTTGCGAGGAGGTGTAGAACCCCTGTGCTGTGGCAATGCGCGCGTTGCAATGAATGAGCGAATTCGCATAGGTGTCCATGGCTGCCTGATTGCGGCCGTCGCCCAACTGGATCGCCATGGTGACGAAGCGATTGTCGATCGTGGTATCGGAGTTGGCGGCCTGGGCCGTGTTAGCAGGAGGAGGAGTCGCGACCGGAGTAGCTCCCGGCGTAGGGCTTGGAGTTGGCGTGGGGGCGGGAGTGGGTGTTGGAGTCGGGGTGGGAGCAGGTGTCGGCGTGGGCGGCACTCCTTTGCTTTTCGCCTGGACCTGTTCGCCCATGGACAGAACGAGAAGAGCGCTCAAGACGAGAAGAAATTTCCGTGAGTGGGAGGAGGGGCGTGATTTCATATTACCTTTCTGGACTAGGGCGACGGCGCGGGAGTAGCGTTGGGGGCTACGTTGAACGGCAAGCCAAAGGGGTTCGGCTCCGTCATATTCTGGGCGATCAGATTGAAGTTATTGCTGGCGGCATTCTGGTATTCGCGAAGCTGGCTTCCCACTACCACGTACGAGATCACATCAGTTAAGACGGCGATGATATTACGATTGAGCGCTCCGCTCGTGATCTTGATATCAAGCGGCAGCGGAGACGCCAGGGTCACCGAGTTGCCGGTCACCGAAATGATGTCGCCCTCGATCTCGTAAGCGGGGATGAGCAAGCGTTGTCCCACGGCCGGGGCAGGGCCGTTGCTATCAAGTTGAATAACCGTGGAGCCGGCCGCTGCGTTGGCGCTGACCTGACGCAAGGGCCCACTTTGCCGAAGGAAAGCGATCCCGGGGGCCGGACCGGTCGAGTCGAGCACGTCCCGATTTGTTCCGACGAGGGCGGGGATGGAAATGGATGACTGGATTTCTTTCTCCAGGCGATCCATCACTTTGCGGGCGCTTTCGTGATTGGAATTGATCCAGCTGTTTTTCTGAAAAAGGTTGATGGTGGCGTACTGAATACTGAAGGCGGCAAGTCCGATGATGGCGGCGCATGCCATTCCGATGCTGATCTCAACGAGGGAAAACCCACCGCGGTCTCTGGTCCGCCTTAGATATTTCTTTCCCTCATTTCCCATGGGTTTATTTGCTAAACGTCCGAGGCGCGAATGGTGTGCATGCGCACGACGTAGTTCCTGTTACGAAATTTGTAGGCCACCGTGACGCTGACGCGGCGAAGATTCAGGTTATTGCCATTCTGAAAATAGTTAGGGTCGTCGACCGTCGTTGTCATGGTGCCGGTGATGAAGCTGTCGGCATTGGGGTCGTCATAAACGAGGATGGACGACATTTGATTTCCCAGCTTCAACTCCACCGGGATTTGCGAATCGGGCGGACTAAAGGGTGCGTCGGTCGAGACTAGTTCGACCTGATTCAAGGCCGCTATAGTGGCGAGTGTTTGCAGTCGCGACACGGTGGCGTTGGTGTTCATCAAGAGCATCAGGGCGATGACGCCGGTACTGATGAGACCGAGGATTCCTATGCTGACCATCACCTCAACCAGGCTAAAAGCGCGGAGAGGGAGAGCTTCCGGGCGATTCTCAGTTTTGCATTTTACGCCATGGCGATGGCGGGGAGCAGGCCGATTCACGATGCAAAAACGGAGCATCAGGCATGCCGTAAAACCATAATTACCATAATTAAAGGATACCTGGTTTCCCGTGTTTGAGAAAATCGGACGATTTTCGCGTACCTGCGAAACGGGGAGAGATCGACTCTCAAAAACGGGGCTTTAGGGCCGAACGCCGGTGGGCGAGATCACCGCAGGTCCATCAGGAGGTCGATTCGCCGGAAGGCGCGGGACCTTCGTCGAGGACCATGCGGAGATAGTCGCGATATTCCCCCTGAGGTAAGGGGTCGATGAGTTTTGTCAGATCACTCTGGCTGATGAACCCCATGCGCAGAGCCACTTCCTCCAGGCACGCAACCTTCAGACCCTGCCGATGTTCGATGGTGGCAATGTAATTTCCCGCTTCCAGCAGGCTTGTCTGAGTGCCGGTATCGAGCCAGGCCATTCCGCGGCTCAGGATTTTGACATGTAATTTGCCCTCGTTCAGGTAGCGCAGGTTGAGATCAGTGATTTCCAGTTCTCCCCGCTTCGATGGTTGCAAACTGCGGCACAACTCGACCACACGGTTGTCATAAACATACAAGCCCGGGACCGCGTAATGACTCTTTGGTTCCTTTGGCTTCTCTTCCAGGCTAATGACGCGACCGTCCGGGCCGAACTCAACCACCCCATAACGCTCCGGATCGCGCACCTGGTAACCAAAGATGCAGGCGCCCTGTTCGGTCGCCAAGGCCTCCCGGTAAAAGTCCAGTTTTCCGTAAAAAATATTGTCGCCCAGAATGAGTGAGACGCCCGCGTCGCCGATAAATTTCGCTCCGATTACAAACGCCTGGGCAATGCCGGCCGGCTTGGGTTGCTCCGCGTACTGAATGCGAATCCCGAGGCGCTCGCCGTCGCCCAGGAAATCCCGCAGCATGGGGAGGTCCTTGGGAGTGGAGATGATTAGGACGTCGCGCAAGCCGCCCAACATAAGGGTGGCCAGCGGATAGCAGATCATCGGCTTGTCATAGACCGGCAACAGCTGTTTGCAGACAATCTTGGTCAGCGGAAAGAGCCGGGTGCCGGCGCCTCCGGCCAGCAAAATCGCTTTCTTGTTCATGCGCCGAGGCAAGCCTTCAGCATTTTTAAAACGAACGGTCAACCGGCGGAAGCGGGCTCAGGAAAATCGGACATCCTTTCCGGGATCCATTTCAAAATCCAGGCTGAGCGCGTCGGTCGTGTTGGGCTTGATTACTTCCTCCATGAATTTCACATGGATGGGGTCTTCGCGAAAAATGGCGTATTTATCCATGGACTCAAACTCGATGGTGATAAAGAAGGGCCAGGGTAAATCAGGGTTGATTCGCTTCCCGCATTTGATGCTCAGGACCTCCTGAATCTTCAAAAGCTGCATACGAGTGTTCATCATCATCTCTTCGACCCGCGCCAGAGTTACCTCCGGCTTAAGTTTATAGAGGACGATATGGTGAATCATGCGGGCTCAAGGTATTAGGCGTTTCCGGGGAGGGGCGCAAGGGGGAATCCGGCGGCCTCCGCGCCATTTATTTGGCGTTTATTCCGTGGCCAGAAACGCTAGATAGGAGGCGCAATGTCCCGCAGGAAACGTTGAATATTTTTTGATTATGTCTGAAGCGAGCGAAATCCACCCTCTGAGCAACGAAGCATTGCTCGCCCTTTCCCGTCGTATTCCGAAGAGCGACTGGCTGGTCATTGGCTGGGCCATGGGTATCAAGGTTTTGCTTTTTCTCTTTGCCACCAAGAGCCTGATGATCGTCGACGACAAGCGGGTCAAAGGCTTCTACGCGTGGCTGGAGCTCTGGAATCGCTGGGACGCACTGCACTATTTACAGGTGGCCCAGGTCGGCTACGCCAAGGGGCCGCACCTCGTCGTCTACCCGCTGTTTCCATTTCTTATTCGTGTGGGGACCATGATCACGGGCGACTATTTTATCAGTGCTCTGCTCGTTTCGACGGTGGCCTTGATTGCTGCGGTGGTCCTCTTCCGGAGATTGGTCGAGCTCGATTATTCTCCTTTGCTCGCGCAACGCGCGGTCTGGTTCTTCCTCATCTTTCCCACCGCCTATTTTTTGCAAATCGGCTACACCGAGAGTCTTTTCCTCGCACTGGTTATTGGTTCCTTTCTGGCGGCCCGGCGGGACTGCTGGTGGCTGGCTGGCCTTCTCGGCGGCCTTTCCGCCATGACGCGCGCTAACGGCGTAGGCCTTTTTCCGACGCTCGCCGTGGAAGTGTGTCACCAGTGTTTCACGGCCAGAACATGGCGCTGGCGATGGCAGTGGCTGTGGCTGGGCCTGATCCCGGCGGGCTACCTGGTTTACCTGCTTATCAATCTGCACGTAGCCGGCAGCATGTTCGCTTTCCTCGAGACCAGGCGCGAGATTTTCCGCACTTCGCCGGCCTGGCCTTGGGTGGGAATCCACGAGGCGATTAATAATGTCCATCGTAATCCGAACCAGGCCGAGATGGTCGGCGCCCAGGAACTGTTCTTCGTCGCGCTCACTTTCGCAGGCGCGGTGGTGAGCTGGTTCAAATTGCGGCCGGTTTATGCCATGTGGATGACGGTCAACTGGATCGGTTTCTCCAGTCTCAGTTTCATTCAAAGTTCGCCGCGCTACGCGCTTTCCTGTTTTCCCTTGTTCATCCTCTTCGCCTTGTTAGGCAAAAGTCGCTTCTGGATCGCTTTACTGACAGCCTGGTCACTTTTGTTCATGGCCATGTTCGCCATCCTCTTTGCCCGCGGCTGGTGGGCCTTTTGATCGATCCTCTCAGGAGACTGCGGCCGATCCTCCGCTCACGCTGCCGGAGGGCGCGCGGCGACGCGCCCACCATCCGCGGACGCGGTCGAGGTTGGCCAGCAGCAAACAGATCGACAGGCCAACGACGCAAAGCACGGTCCCGATGTAATCGCTCAAGGCGCGGCGGAAATGGAAACGATAGGTCCCCGGCGCCAGCTCGACCTGCATGAATCCGGAATCCTTGACCCCGGGCAAAGCCACCGTGGTGATCGGCAAAGGAACCTGATCGCGGGTCGCCTGCCATTTCGGAAAATAGGAAACGTTCAAGCGAAGCGTCCCTCGCGCCTTGTCATCGGCGCGCAGGACAATGTCCTCGTCTCCAAATTGGATGGTTTCCACGGTGCCCGACCCCTGGAGTTCGAAGGGCTTAGGGTTCCAGTCGGTAAACTCGTAGACCCACAGATCCTTTCGGAAAACCTTGAGCAGGCAAAAGTCCGGTCGGGGTGGAAGCGCGTGGCGGGCCACGGCGAAGCGGACGTTGGTGGCGCGTAAAGCCGCATTGGTGCCGGACTGAATGTCATATTTAAAGTGTCCGGTCGGAGTGTGATAAATCTTGTAGAACGGGCACGGGACCTTCATGGCCAAATCCGCCAGGTCGTGGTCGTCCTGGTCAAATCCATAGGCCACCCGGAAGAAACCCTGTTTTTGAGCAATTTCCTCGTTCAGCCAGAGGATCAGCGCTTTGCGAGAGGACAAATTGGCGCGTTCTGAATTCCACTGGGTCGGCCGGCGAACTTCCCAGTGAAAAAACGTGCTCAATGATGGAACCAGGATGGGGGCGACGAAGAGCACCAAGAGACTAACGAAGGCAGCCTCGCGCAACCATCCGCGATCGCCACCGTTCTCGGATGACGGCGGCTCGTTCCCGTTTCCATGCCATTGCCTGACCGCCCGCCAGGAGGAGACAAAGACGAAGGCGGTGGCCCCGTACCAACAGGGTTTGACCAGCATCCACAAACGCTGGGCGATAATATGCTTTCGTATCCAGTGCGCCACTTCGTCTCCGAATAAGGCGGCGAAGCTGGAACTCGAAACCACCAAAATCACGAAGATGAAAAGGCTCATGAAGAGCGGCAGGGTTCGCCGCGCGCGCAAAAGAAAAACCGCGCCGATCAGTCCCGCGGCACTGGCCAGGTAATGCATCCGCGTGAAAAAGGTTCCGCCGGCGAAGGCGTCGCCGATCTTCGTTAGATTGGTGCTATTGCCGCCGATCTCAGCGGCGTATTTCACCACCGAAAAGTAAGGGATCAACCAGATACTGGCGATGAGGAAGGCAAGGCCAAGCGCGGCCGACAGGAATGGAAGCGCGCGCTTCCACGCAGTCGCTTCGTCGCTGAGGAACCGGCAAGCGCAGAGCAGGGGAATGCCGAGCCCGAAATAGATCAGGTGCACCGGGTGGCAGAGCAAAGCGAGGGCGACGCTCACAGCCACGAGCACGACGGCCCGTGGCTTCGGGTTGGCCAGGAGATCGGCAATCCAGACAAAGGCAAAAAGTGCCGGCACCATCCCAAAGGGACTTGCCCAGACGCCCATGTCGACCGTGTAAAACCAGCCGCCGGTGTCGTTGTTGCCCGGATCGGTCAGGGAAAAGAGGGTCGCGATCAGGCCGGCGACGCGCGAGCCCAGCGCGCGGCGCACAAAGAAGAAAACAGCGTAGCCGTAGAAAAAGAAAAAGATGAGAAAAGCGATCCCATAAGCCACCTCCAGCTTCAGCATCCCCAGCGAGAGCAGCTGGATAAGCAGAACAAATACATCGGCCCCGATCGGGTAGATGACGTTTTGGGGGTAGCCTGCGAACCAGCGATGACTCCAACTCCATGGGAGGCCGTGATGAAGCAGAGTCTCGCGCAGCTGCCAGATGCGGAAAATGTGGACGGGATGATCATGTCCGATCGGCCAATCGCCGCGGAGGACAGGGAACAACATGGTCGCAGCCAGGGCTGCGATTAAGGCGACGCAGCCCCAGTCACGCCAGCGATCGGAAGCCGCGAGGGCTGCGACTCGTTGCCGGAAAGTGTTCATGGCGCGCTCGCCTCGATCTCCACCGCTTCGCTCGTCCGCTCCGTTAGCCCTCTGCGGCTATTTCTTGAAGTCGAGCGCGCCCTTTTTCAGCGCGTACACATAGGCCACCATGAGAATGCTGACAAAACTCAACATGCTCCAAAAAACGATGCTGCTGTGCGCGATCATTTCCCGGAAGACAACAGCCCATGGGTACATGAACACGATTTCGAGGTCGAAAAGGATGAAGAGCATGGCGACCAGGTAAAACTTCACGCTGAAGCGAGGCTGCGCTTCGCCTTGTGGAATCATGCCGCACTCGTAGGCCATATCCTTGGTCGGTGTGCGCCGGCCCGTTTTGCCGACGATAACGCTAACCAAGAGGGCGGACCCGGCAAAGATCATCGCCACGATGACCTGCAAGAGGACAGGCAGATAATCTTGCAACATGTCGGGACCCTAGCCGAAGCGCGCGCGCTGCGCGACTTTTTACCTCACCGGAGCGAGGTGTCCGTTCTGAGGGGCGATGGCATTGGCCAAGGCAGCGGGTAATCCCTTGTACTTTTTACCGTTCTTCTTGACCGCGCCACGCGTCACAAGGTTTTGCAGTTTTTCGTAGGCTCGGAGCCGGAGCATCTCTTCACCGCCACTGGCGGCGTTGCGGGCCCGCAGATTCTCGTGCACGATCTCGAAGAGTTGCTTGAACTCAAACGATGCGCGACGCGACAACACCGCCACTAGTTCCTCGGTAACCAGATCCGGAACTCGGCGCGAAAAGGCATTTTTGTTGAGAAGAGACATAGGTCCCAAAATGCTACCACATTCCCTTGCCACCGCAGCAGTTTTTTCGCAGAAACGATAGGGTTTGGCGTGATTCGGGACGAAATGGCGCAGTAAGGGGAGTTGCCCTGTTTCCGAGGCTTTTCGGCGTCTACCCTCCGGGGTTTATGGGGTTGCCAATGGCTCTGGGGTTGGCTCAGGCGTCGGTGAACCGGCTGCTTTCCCGGACCAGACCCGATTCGGACTGGTCGAGGGGATAAACATTCCCGGAATCGGAAGCCCCAGCCCTCCTCCGTTCAATGCACCGAGACCGGCATGCTGATAAGTGAAGGCGCCAGCTCCTGCGATCAGGAGGACTCCGATTCCGGTCTGACTGAGCGTCACAGGACCGATTGATTCGGCAACGTAACCATTGTTCTGGTATCGCTGGGAAGAAACGATCGGGCTTAAGTGTTTGGCGACGATCTCGGCGGACGGAAGTTTACTCATGTCCACGTAATCATTCATGGCCGGCATGAACGCTGAACTCATGAGCAACATGGGACGCAGCGCTGCATCGAGACGCGTGTAGAGAAGTCCAAGGTCAACATAGGCAAACATATTGCTCGGTTCGGGGAGCATTTGGGCGGCGCGTTTATAGGCCGCCGAGCTTGCGAGATCCAGCGAGCCGCCGCCGGCGCGCTCCATGGCAGATGCAACCGAAGCGGTGTCCAGCCCGGCCACCATGAATCGATCCGACACGGCGATTGTTGGGTGAAGAGTGAGAAAGCCAACTGAATAAGGCGTCGAGATGTAATGAATCCCATTCTTGTCGGATTCCACCCAAGCGCCGTCGTCATCCAAAATCCGGGCCAGGCGATCAGCGATTTTTTTGGCCCGGTCAAAATCTTTTACCGGAAAGGCGACCAACGTGGCCGGCCAGTGACTGTCGCTCCTCCAATCGGCCACCGCGCCCACTTCCGATCCAAAGACGGCGTCCCATTGGTCGGCTGTGATCCCGGCCGCGGCCAGTCCCTGTCCAATTCGCTGGAGCCGGGACCCTAGGAAACCCGCCGCCGGCAGAGGATCAACCAGGGAAAACTGCCGCGGAAGATCGAGCAGGCTGGCCGTATAAATAAAAGTGTCGGTGCCCGCGAGTGCGAGAGAACTCCGGGTGAACGCAGCCTTGGCGGTTTGCTCGGGCATGCCGACAAAGAAAAAATCGTGCAGCTTGCCCCCATCAAAGCGGGTCGCAGCGCAAATCGAGCGAATCTGTTTGAGCAAAGGCGGCGTGAGATTGGCCCCCTGTCCAGCCGAAAGCCGGAGGGCCGTCAACTTCTGCGCCAGCGTCTTCGGTTGCAGGTAAAAACAGAGGGCATAACTCGCCGGCATTTGTGCCATCGCCTCCCGGAAATTCTTGTCGGCACTGAGAAGCTCGGGCCCGTCTGGCGTGCCTCGTCCCTCCGCGCGATCGACCAGGCGCTTTAATTCTTCCAGATCGGTTGCAGCGAAAAACCAATGCCCGGTGTAAACGGTCCCCACTGTGCCGGAGGCCACCCGGTAAATCTGAATCTTGTGCTGTTGATACTCCTGTTCTTCCGGCTGGCTCGCGGCGGACGTGCCTAACAAGTTGCGGCGCCAGGGGCCGATGGTTTTCTCCGCCTCCTCCGGGCTGTCGCGAAAGCGGAACCCGGCCACCAACTTCGATTTGTCGTCGCTCGCCGAGGTCACGGCCAGAAACAGATCCTTCGGGTCGAGCGTTTGAAGATCGCTCCCGGTCTGGGCAACCGATTGGCGGCCCGGGAGGAGGCCGAGGGGTTTGCCCAGGAAATCCCGCACGGACGGCTCATTGTAGAGCTGATAGATATCGGAGTGACGCCAGTCATCCCGGGTGCGGGCCAGGTCCGGCAGATGCATTAGGACGACCGTCTCGCGCGGGAGGAGAGAGGTGACCGCGTTGGACGTTTTATGCGAAGTGCGCAGCCCATACCCGACGGCCAGGCCGACCACGATCACCGTCACCAGGATGAGCAGGATTCTGTACATAATAGAGAATGCGCGATGGGCGAGGGCAGGGCAAGCGACTGGGGCTCTGGTATGGGCCCGTTCCTGTCATGTCGAGCAAGGTCGAGACATCGACACTAGGCGCGGGGATGGAACTGCCGATGCACGGCCTTGAGCCGCTGCTGGTCCACATGGGTGTAGACCTGCGTAGTTGAGATGTCGGCGTGCCCGAGCATTTCCTGGATGATGCGAAGATCGGCGCCGTTGCTCAGTAGATGGGTGGCAAAGCTGTGCCGAAGCAGGTGAGGATAGATATTGGTTTCCAACCCCGACTGCCGCGCATGTTTTTTTACGATCTGCCAGATGCGGGCCGTGGTCAGTTTGCCGCCCCGCTGGGACAAAAAAATCTCGCTGCCGGTCCGCGCTTTAACCAGCCGGCTGCGCGCGGTCGAAAGGTAGGCGTCGATGGCCTGGCAAGCCTTGCCTCCCACGGGAACGAGCCGGGTTTTGTTTCCTTTTCCGGTGACCCGCAGAATTCGCTCTTCGGTCGAGAAATTCTCCAGGCGCGCATTGGCCAGCTCCGAAATGCGCAAACCACTCGCATAGAGCAGCTCGATCATGGCCCGATCGCGCAGTCCGTGCGGCGTTTTCGTGTCGATGCTCTCGATCAATTGTTCCACCTGCATTTCGTTCAGGGTTTCGGGGAGATAACGCTCGATCCGCGGCAGGCTCAGGGCCTCAGCCGGGTCGCGCCGCAGCTCGCTTTTTCCGGCGAGATGGCGAAAGAAAATCTTGAGCGCTACCACGATCAATTTGATGGAGGAAGCGGAGAGACCGCCCCGTTTTCGATCGGCCAGGTATTCGCTAATCAAAGCCAGCTCCACCTGGCGCGGGGCTGTTACCTTCCGGCGGGTCGCGCACCAGCGCGCGAATTCCTCGAGCGACCGGCGGGTCGAGAGCTGATAATTCTCGGACAAACCCCGTTCCACCGCGAGAAAGCGGATGAACGAATCGATGGCCGGCAGCATGGGGAAAGTAGAAGGGAAAAAGGCGCCTTTAGAAAGGGTCAATCTGGCGGACCTGAATGGGACGCGGCTCCGTTGAACATCCGAGCCTCCGGCGTTGTCTTTCTAACCATCAAATCATCTTATTCCCCGGCCGTTCCCGAGCGCGACCTTGTTGACAAGCGAAGGTCAAATGTTCGATGCTTTCTTATAACATGAGTTTGGACCTCAACACGATCCTGAAGGATTGGCCGCATGAATCGGGCGCGATCAAGGTGCGCAAGATCCTGGGGTTGGACGGCCGTGACAAGCTCCAGCTCCGGATTGATCTGGGCGTGTTGCAAATGGAGATGAGCGGGCGCCCGGACGGAGTCCGCCCAAATGGCTGCGAATCACTCCTTGTCTATCATCAGCAACGGGCTGCGCGGGCCCAGGAACGGGGGGAAGAGTACGACCTGAACCCCGAGCAATGCGCCGAGCTCCAGCAGGAGGGAATCCAGTACTATCACCGTTATCTGAGTCTCTTTCAGATCAACGAATTTGCCGCGGTCGTGCGCGATACCCAGCGGAACCTGGATCTCTTCACCTTCGTGATCGAGCACACCGACCGGGAAGAGCTCTCCTGGACCATGCAGCAATTTCGTCCTTACGTGCTCATGATGAACACCAGGGCCAAGGCTTCCATCCTTCTGGCCCAGGGCAAGTTCGCCGAGGCCATGCTCCAGATTCAATTCGGGCGCGACGCCATCGCCGAATTTTTCCAACGATCGAGCGCACCGGAGCTGGCGGCCAAGA
>JBBRQE010000104.1:0-11538 GCA_038226905.1 Chthoniobacterales bacterium
CTGGGTCTTGAGCAGGCGCATGAGTTCGACCTTGTCCCATTGAGTCATGGCCAGGACTTCGCCGATAGTACTGCCTTCGATTACTTCCTCGATGTACCAGCCCGATTCTTCATCGGGATCGAGAAAGACGTGCACCTCGGTGACTCGCCCAAACAAATTGTGCAGGTCACCCATGATGTCCTGGTAGGCGCCGACCATGAAGACCCCGAGGTAGTACATCTCTCCAGGAATGATGCGGTGGAGGGGGAGCGTTTCTTTCACGTCCTGCAGATCGATGAACTTTGAAACCTTGCCGTCGGAATCGCAGGTAATGTCAACAATCATTCCGTTGCGCTCGGGCGGCGTGGTCAACCGATGGATCGGCATGATGGGAAAAAGCTGACCAAGCGCCCAGTGATCGAGGAGCGATTGGAATACGGAAAAATTACAGATGTATTGATCGGCCAGCGAAACCTCGAGCTGCTTCACTTCCTCCTGCACGAAGCGGAGTCCGCGATGCATATTCACGATCTGCTGGGCCAGCTGCCAGTAGACGGTGTCGATCTTAGCTTTTGATTCGAGGTCGAGCAGGCCGAGGTCAAAGGCCTGTTGCGAATCTTCCTTGATCTCGTGGATGTCGTGCAAACTTTCGATGCGATTCCCGCGTTTCAGGCGCTGTTTCACATCGAGAATCTGCCGGACCAGCTTGTGATCTTTTTCCGTTTCCTCGACTTTGAGTTTGGGCGCCGTCTTTTCGATCGCGCTAAAAGCTTCCACGACCAGAACGGAATGGTGGGCCACGATGGCGCGTCCGCCTTCATTCACGATGGAGGGATGCGGGACGCTCTCTGAATCACAAACGTCGGCAATATTCCAGACGACATCATTGGCATACTCCTGCAGCGAATAATTAGTGGAGCTATCGAAGTCGCTGCGCGAGCCGTCGTAATCAACTCCGAGGCCGCCCCCCACATCGAGGTAACCCAATTCGTGTCCGAGTTTAGCCAGCTTGGCGTAGTAGCGGGCGGCTTCGCGCACCGCTTTTTTGATGGTGGAAATATCCGGCACCTGCGAGCCGACATGGAAATGGACGAGCTTGAGGCTGTGGGCAAGACCGGCCTTCTTGAGCATCTCGCTAGCCGCCACCAGACTGACCGTATCGAGACCGAACTTGGCGTTTTCCCCTCCGCTGGGAGCCCACTTGCCTGCTCCCTTATTATAGAGACGCACGCGAATGCCGATATAGGGCTCGACCCCGACTTCCTTGGCGGCCTGGATGGTTTGTTCCAATTCCTCCAGCTTTTCCACCACGATGACGACCGACTTGCCTAGTTTCCGGCCCATCAACGCGATACGTATGTAGGCGGGATCCTTGTAGCCATTGCAGATGATGAGGCTCTCCGGATCCTTGTGCATGGCGAGAGCCGCCACCAGTTCGGGTTTGCTCCCCGCTTCCAATCCAAAATGAAATTGCTGGCCCGCGTCCACTATCTCTTCGATCACTTCGCGCAACTGATTCACCTTGATGGGAAAAACTCCGCGATAAACGCCGCGGTATCCGAATTCCGTGATGGCCGCCTGAAAGGCGCGATTGACCGATTCCACGCGGTGCCGGAGCAAATCCTGAAAACGAATGACGAGGGGGAAGCTGAGTCCCCGCGTGCGTGCTTCGTTGACCACCGCCAGAATATCGATGGAGCCGCCATTTTCCTGCAGCGGACGCGCCTCGACATTCCCCGCCGCATTGACTGTGAAATACCCACATCCCCATCCCTCCACATTGTATGTGGCGATGGCGGACTCGACGTCCCACTCGTTTTTCATTTCACCATTGGCTGCGGCGATGAACCGCAGAGCGATAATCAATCACCGCGCCCAACATGCAAGTAAGGCTTCACGAAATTTGCATGGCCTGTGAATAAACCGGGTCCGCTTGTTTTTAAACGACCGCGCGCGTAGCGTTTCGACGATGAATAAAACGGTGATCGAAGTGCAGGTGCGCGCGGTATTGCCGACCAGTGGAGGATGCGCTGTGTTCCTCGGAAACAGCGAAAAGGTTTTCATCATATACGTCGATCAAACGGTGGGGAGCGCCATAACCATGTTCATGCGCGAAGTCAGCAAGGAACGGCCGCTGACCCATGATCTGATTGCCCATCTCATGGCCGCCCTGGGCGCGCGAGTGGAGCGGATTATTATCAACGACTTAAAGAACGCGACCTACTACGCGCGCATGATTATCCGGGCGGAGAACGAACTGGAGCAGAAGAAGATCATCGAGCTGGACGGCCGGCCCAGCGATTGCATCGCCATGGCCATGCAACAAAAAGCGCCCATCTACGTCAGCCAGGAAGTCTGGGATGAAGTCGACGATATGAGCGACGTGCTGAAAAAGATGGAAGACGAAGGGATCAAACCGGAGACTGAGACGGAATCGACGGAAGAGGAGGAGTCGTGAATGGTGAATAGTGGCGAAGTCCTCTTCTTGTTACGTCACCCGAGCAATTCGCCGTAGCGGCGCCCGGCCAGATCGAGGCAGCTGCGCAGTATCTCCCCCGGGGTGTGCATGAGCAGCGCCGCATCCACCAACTCCCGGCATTCCGGAAGGTCGACACTTTGGACAGCCCGCTTAACCCGCGGGACGAGCGACGCACCCACGCTTAATTCATCCATGCCCAGCCCGAGCAGGAGCGGAAGGAGAGCGATATCTCCAGCCATCTCGCCGCACACTCCGACCCATATCTTGTTGGCGTGAGCAGCGTCCGCGATCATCTTGAGTAATCGCAGAACTGCCGGATGGGTCGGCTCGTAGAGGTGCGCAATTTTCTCGTTCACTCGATCGACCGCCAGCGTGTACTGAATCAAATCATTCGTCCCGATGCTGAAGAAATCGACTTCACGCGCCAGGCTATCGGCCGCGATAGCCGCTCCCGGAATTTCGATCATGGCGCCCACTTCGGTCTTTGCCCCGATGGCGTGACCTTCCCGGCCGAGTTCCGCGGCGCATTCCTTGAGTACGGCCACCGATCTCCGCAATTCGTCCAGGCCCGAGATCATGGGAAACATGATTTTGACGTTACCCACCGCACTGGCGCGCAGAATGGCCCGCAGCTGAGTCTTGAACATATCAAGATTTTCGAGGCAGAACCGAATGGCGCGCCAGCCCATGAACGGATTCATTTCATCAGTCAAATCGACCGTGCCGGGCGCAACCTTGTCTCCCCCGAGATCGAAAGTCCGGATGATCAGAGGCTCCGGGGCAACTTGTTCCGCCACCCTGCGATACGTTTCGTACTGCTCATCCTCGCCCGGGAGCGTGCTTCGGTTCATGTAGAGGAACTCCGTCCGGTAAAGTCCGATGCCTTCAGCCCCGTTTGCCTTTACCGCATCCACGTCGTCCGGTAATTCAATATTGGCCGACAGGACTATGTGTCGTCCATCGCGGGTGGTTGACTTCGTTTCCCGTAACTCGTTGAGCTGGGTGACCACCTGAATTCGGCGCGATTCTATCTCGCCATATTGGGCCAGCGTTTCAGCGGTTGGATGAAGAATGATCAGTCCGTTGGTTCCATCAATCAGGACAGTCTGGCCGGTCTCCAATTTCTGCGTGATATCGTGCAACCCGACGACAGCGGGAATGCCGAGCGAGCGGGTCATGATGGCCGTATGAGAGGTACGGCTGCCCAGATCGGTGGCAATGCCGAGCACGAGCTGCTTATCCATCATGGCGGTGTCGGAAGGCGTGAGATTGTGAGCCACCAGGATGTGAGGCTCGGCCATGGCCAGGAGAGGCTGGGGCGCTTTTCCCTGCAGGTTTTGCACGACGCGCCGGGTTACGTCGTCAATATCCAGAGCGCGCTCACGCAGATAGGGATCGTCGATTTTGCTGAGGGTCTCGGAATAGCCCGTGGCGACCTGTTGAAAGATCCATTCAACGTTCAGGAGGTCGCTTTCCAACTTGCGCAGCACTTCGTCGATGAGAGTGCGATCCTCCACCACGAGCAGGTGGGCGTCGAAAATGGCGGCATCCTTGGCCCCGATTGATTCGGCGATGCGTTGCTGCAATTCGAGGATTTGCATCCTCGTCTGAATGAGGGCCGCTTCAAAGCGGCCGATTTCTGCCGTGATTTGTTTCGGCTGGATGCCGTAACGGGGGATGTCGTCCATCTCATCGCGCACGACATGGATGATCCCACGGCCGATCCCGGGGGAGACCCCCGCGCCCTGAAAACGGACTTCCGGTTGCGCTTTATCAGCACTCATCGAGGGCGAGAGTAGAGCGATGTTATTCTTCGTTAAAGCGCGATTTGATAAGATCTTCCAATTCGTTCATCGCTTTGTCCGCCTCGAGGCCTTCGCAACGGATCTGTAATTTCGACCCTTGGCCGGCCGCCAGCATCATCAAACCCATGATGCTTTTGCCGTTCACCTCCTCCCCTTCCTTGGCCACCCACACCTCGCAGCGATGCCGGCTGGCGATGCGAACGAACATGGCGGCAGGGCGGGCGTGCAAGCCAAGCCGATTCACGATCGCGATCTCTTTCACGATCTTTTGCAGGCGCGCGCCACTGCCTTTGCGGTTGAGCAAACCCATTAGTTTTCCTTCGGCTCCATTAAATTGAGCAGTTTCGCGTTAAATTCCACCGCGCTGTTGCGGCCCAGAGCTTTCAGCTTCTGGTCCATCGCCGCCACCTCAATCAATCTCGCAATATCCCGTCCGGGCCGCACCGGAATAATAACGTGCGGCACCTGCATCTTGAGAATTTCATAGAACTCCTGGTCCAGTCCGATCCGATCGACCTCCTCCATTTCCTGCCAATCCTTCATGGTTACCACCAGGTCGAGCCGCTTTTCGATTCGAATACTGCCGATCCCGAAGATATTCGAAACGTTAATAATCCCGATGCCGCGCACTTCCATGTGGTTGCGCGTCAGGTCGGGGGCCGTGGCCATTAACTCCCGCCCTTCCAGCGAAGTAATCCGGGTCACGTCATCCGCCACCAGGCTGTAGCCGCGCTCGATCAAGCCCAAACAACACTCGCTCTTGCCGATACCACTCGCTCCGCGAATGAGCACTCCCACCCCAAGGATGTCGACCATGCTCCCGAATTCGGTGACAGTGGGCGAAAAATCCACTTCCAGCGCGATGGTGGCCGCGTTGATGAATTTCATGGTGATCATGGGCGTGCGAAAGACCGCGATCTTTTCGGCGGCCGCCACGGCCAGGAGGGACTCGTCCAAATGAGTGCCGCGGGAAATGACCAGGCAGGGAATCTTTTGGGCGCAGAGCTCGCGAAAACGTTCGATCCGCACTTTGGGAGGCAAACTCTTGAGGTAAGTGTTCTCGGCCGCACCCAGAACCTGCACGCGCTTTTCCGCGAAATAGCTAAAGAAGCCGGCCAGGGCCAGGCCCGGGCGATTGATGGTGGGCTCGCGAATCTTGCGATGAAACCCCACGCGCGGACCTTCCAGTTTCATTTGCAGCTTCTCGGCATGAGACCGGTAAAAGGTCTCGACCGTCACCACCGGCACGCTCTTACGCAAAGGGCCGCTGGAAGAAATCGTCTGCGTCACCTGTCGGTCTGCCATGGACGCTAATGTCTACTCGGATGGCGGCAATTTCCAATGCCCATCGTGTGACCAGACAGCAATAGTGTAGTTAGCCGAAAGACGCTCGGTCGGTCATTCGTTGTCCGCCATGAATTCGGCTTGACCAAATCTCCACCGTTCCTGACACTCCAACTCCTTAACCAAGCTCGCCAATTTCATGAATTTATATAGATCTATTTCAACAGTCTTTGCCGCCTCAGGCCTGCTGCTTCTTTGCACGTTAGCGCCGCTGCCGGCTCAGGAAGTCTGGGTGGGCGATGGCAACCCCGATCCGAATTGGAGCAATGGCGCCAATTGGCAGGATGGATCGGCGCCGGTCTCGAACGCGGATCTGCATTTTCAAGGAAGTAATCAGACGACGAACAACAATGATTACACTCCCACCGGATACTCCATCGGTTCGCTGACTTTTGACTCGAACGCCGCCGCCTTCACGCTCCAGGGCAATCCTATTATTTTCTTTGATAACCAAGCCAACACCATCACGAACAATTCAACGAACACGCAGACGCTGGCTTTCAGCGATCTCCCCAGCATGGTTTATCGGGGGGTCTCCAGCGCGAACGACCTCGTCGATCTGACTATTGATGCTGCCTCTGGCGATATCAATGTCACGGCCAACGTCGGCTTGGTTAAGTTTCAGGTACAACGGGTGGGAATCTGATTGTGACGGGCGCGCATGACACCACCATTTCCGGTTTCATCGAAGACGTGCAGGGTCGAGCGGCTGGTGTGACTAAGAATGGGAGCGGGACGCTGACTCTGTCGGGCGATAATAATTACCGCGGCTTCACCACCATTAACGATGGTGTCCTGGTCGTCGCCAATGCCAACGCCCTCGGCGTTGTGAATCCTAATATCTTCGCCCCGACCAACGACGTCACCCTAAATGGAGGAACGTTGCAGACCGACACGCCTCGCACCTTTAACGCGCCGGGCGATTTTAACCAGACCGGTGGTGTCTTAAACCTTCAAATCGGCAGCAACGTGACCGGCGTAAACAATGACTTGATGCAGGTTTTCGGGGCGGCCAACCTTGGTCCCAATAGCTCTCTTTTCATCCGGCAGTTCGGCAACTTCATGCCGGCGGTCGGCGATAGGGTCACGATCATCACGACGAACAACGGGGTCGCTGGGACATTCGCTGATTCCAGTCCCGTGGACAATAATTTCCCGGGCTTGATCCAGCCGTTTGCGGACTACACGACCGATCCGGGCGATGTCGACATCGTCTTTCAACTGGCCTCTAGCTTCCACTCGCAGGCCTTCACTCCGAACCAGAGGGCAGTCGCGCATGACATGGACAAGGTGGTAAATGACCCGCGGTCGGCCGACCTCATTACCTTCCTGGGCAACGAGCCATTGGACAATCTGCCACACGATTTCGACTTGATCGCGCCGGAAGAGCTGGCCGCGATCTATGAAATTGGTTTCTCCCAAGCCGTCGTGCAAAACAACAGCATGATGCGTCGCATGGACGACATTCGCGCCGGTTCCAACGGCTACTGCGGACCCGTCGTGGAGGTCCCACGCACGGACGCCAAGGATTACAATCCGCCCATCCAGGACAAAAATGTCGCCATTCCCGACAAGAACGTCGCCTCCCCGTTTATTCCCTGTGCGGAAAATCGCTGGGGTGTCTTTGTGACCGGCTCGGGAGATTTCGCCAACGTGGGCAACAGGGATGACAACGCTCATGGCTACGATCTCGAAACCGGCAGCGTCACGGTCGGTCTGGACCGGCGTTTGGGTAGTCACTTCGCCATCGGTCTCGATGGAACTTATGCCAGCAGCACGGCTAATTTGGTCGATGATGGGCGAATTAGCGTGGACGGCGGAAAGCTTGGCCTCTATGCCACCCTCTTCGGCAATGGCTTTTGGGGCGGCAAGGTTCACGTCGATGCCGCAGTCAATGGCGGGTGGAATAGCTACGACACCCGGCGCACCGGACTGGAAGGCCTGGCGGTGAGGGGGAGCACGAACGGGGGCGAGTTCAACGCTTTCCTGGCTTATGGAAGCGACTGGAAATTCGGCTGCTTCAACGTCGGAACCTGGTCGACCTTGCAATACACAAACGTCCAGATCGACAGCTTTACGGAAGAAGGGTCGCTGGCGGCGTTGGAAATTCAGGACCAGAACCAGGATTCCATCCGGGCCACGACCGGCCTGCGAGCTTCCTATGACCTGCGGGTTGGACGCTGTGCCATCTTTCGGCCGGAAGTCCGCGCCGCTTACCAGCATGAGTACGGCACCGAATCCTATGCGGTTGACTTGCGTCTGGCCTCTGGAGCGGGCGATATCTTCACCGTGCACGGGCCCACCATCGGTCGTGATTCTGCCCTCGTAGGCGCGGGTTTTAACATGCAGTGGTGCTCACGTTTTTCGACCTACGTTTACTATGATGGAGTGCTGGGCCGCTCCAACTATGAGAACAACGCGGTCAGCGGCGGCGTCCGTTTCGGTTTCTAAAAGGCGACGGACAGATCTGCCTGGAGGGCGGAGCCTTTGCGACGACGACGCCATCGCCAGGTTTCGCGAGCTCGCCCTTCCACCTACATCTTGAAGCGCTCGCCCAGATAGAGCTGGCGGCTGATAGGATCGCTAATGAGGAAATCTTTGCTTCCTTCACTCTCGACTCTGCCTTCGAAAATCAAGTAGGCGCGGTCCACGATGGACAATGTTTCGCGGACATTGTGATCCGTGATCATGATGGCAAGGCCTGATTTGCGCAGGTTCACGATGATTTGCTGCACATCGTAAACGGCGATCGGGTCGACCCCGCTAAAGGGCTCGTCCAGCATCAAAAGCTTGGGCTTGGTCACAAGCGATCGGGCAATGGTTAGGCGACGCTTTTCTCCGCCGCTCAAGGTGAGCGCCTGGTTCTTGGCGATCCGCTCGATCCCGAACTGGTGGAGCAACTCCTCGCAGCGCGCGCGTCGTTCCGCCTTGCTCAGGGAAAGCGTCTCGAGGATGGCCATGATATTCTGCTCCACCGTCATTTTGCGAAAAATCGACTCTTCCTGAGGCAGATAACCCATGCCCAGGCGAGCCCGCTTGTACATGGGATAATCGGTCACGTCCGTCCCCGAAAATATGACGCGGCCGCTATTTGGTCTAACGAGTCCGACAACCATGTAAAAACTGGTTGTCTTGCCCGCCCCATTGGGACCGAGCAGCCCCACGATCTCTCCCTGCCCTACGGTGAGATCGACTCCGTTAACGACGGCACGGCCGCCGTAAATCTTGACGAGTTGGTCGGTCGAAAGAACATGCGGGGGCTTCGCGGGAGCCGAGGTTGTTCCGGGAGAAACGGCGGATGGAGAAGGACTAATCACGGCTTGGGGGAAGGCTTAGGAGACGGCTTCGGTTTGTCCGCCCTGGCTTTTTTTCCTTTGCCCTCCGCTTTGGGCGCGGGCGATTTGCCATCGTCTTTTTTCGGCCCCGCGCTGCCATCGTCGGTTCCGTCGCCCTTGGGCTGCTGGCGAATATCGGTGCGGCTGGGACCGTGCGTCGTTAGCTGCCCATTCTGATTGATAATCATGACCGTCTCCGGAGTGGTGGCGATGTGGGTGTTTTCGCCCTGCTGCACCCGCGGTGTTCCTTTCAGTTCAACGTCACCGGTCGACGTGAGGTAGGTGGCCGTATCGGAACGCCCCACCGCACGGGTAGGCGGCCCCCCGTTCGGATCAGGCCGGTCCCGCACCACGCCGACATTGCCTTCCGCCACGGCTTTCTCCAACCCCTGGTTCTCCCCCTTCGAAATATATACCGTCAGTTTGTCCGATTGCAGATTGAAGCGCGGATCAGTCACCTTCACGTGACCGCTGAAAATTCCCATGCTCTTGCCGGAATCGAAGAACGCTTCGTCCGAAAATATTTCGGTGGTGGTGGGCTCATTCGAACCGGGGGTCTTTCCATCGCCCATTAGTTTATTGAGCGGGCTTTGCCCGTCCTTGTCGCCCGGCTTTTTTTCTGTCTTGGCCGGAGCGGGCGAGGCCAAAGGCTTAACGCTTGTCTTTTCGGCCGTCCACACGGTGGCGGCCGCACTCAACCAGAGCACGATGGCGAAGGTGCGCCCGATCATTCCTTTTCCTTTTCAATGAGTTTCGAGTTGCTCGTAATCACCATTTTAACATGGCCCACCATATGTCCGGTCCGCTTGTCCGTGTCAAAATCAAGCGCATCTCCCACGATGTTGAAATCGGCCCGCTTGACCGTCCCCCGCTCCTTTGAGCTCAGAATTTTGCTCTTCAGATTGAAAATGGCGGTGTGCAGATCGACTTGCAGATCGGTCTGATTGTCCGGCGTGAAAGAGGTGATCTTGAGATCGGTAAACGCCACCTGCTCTTCATCAATCCGGCGCGCGTTTCCAGCCACGAATTTGCCCCGTAAGTGACCCTCCGCGTCAAAATCCGGGAGGACCAGCCCCTTGGCATCGTGCCCCACCGGCAGTGGAATGTCGGTGAGGTTCGGTTCGCCGGGGGATCCGCTCGCAGCGGCCGCTTCTGCCTTCTTTTTCGCGCCTTTCCCTTTGCCCTTCTTATCCCTGGTCTTTTGCGCGAAGGCAGGTGCGGCTAATGCGCACAGGAGCAAAAGGATAAAAACAAACGCGCCGCAACGGCCGGCGCGTCTGCTACGTAACGGCAGCATGAATTGCTTTTAACATGCGCAAATGCTTCGGCAAATTCTTTAGCGGAATCTGATTCGGCCCGTCCGACAAAGCCCGAGTCGGATTTTCATGCACTTCCATGAAGATTCCATCGCAACCGGCCGCCACCGCCGCCCGCGCCAAAACGGGTGCAAGGATTCCGTCCCCGGATGTGGTATCACCGGCACCGCCCGGACGCTGCACCGAATGAGTGGCGTCGAAAATAACGGGATAACCTGCTTCCCGAATCCAGTAAAGCGAACGCATGTCGGCCACCAGGTTGTTGTAACCGAAAGTCGTTCCACGCTCGGTGAAACAAAAACGCTCGCATCCGAACGAGACCAACTTTTCCGCGATATTTTTCACGTCCCAAGGCGCGAGAAACTGGCCTTTCTTCACATTAACGGCCTGTCCTGTTTGCCCCGCCGCCCGTAGCAGGTCAGTTTGGCGGCAGAGGAAGGCCGGGATCTGCAGGAGATCTATCATCTCACCGGCTACTTCGGCTTCCGCTGGCGAATGCACATCCGTGGTGACGGGCGTTTTCAGTTCTTCCCTTATCTCCGCAAGGATAGCGCAGCCCCGCGCGACGTCGATTCCACGAAAGGACCGCCCCGAGGTTCGGTTCGCCTTGTCATAAGAGGCCTTAAATATCCAGGGAACGCCCTCATCCGCGCAGATGCGGGCGATTCGCCGCGCCATGCGCCAGACGAATTTTTCGGATTCGATGACACAGGGCCCCAGGATAAAGACCGGCCTTTTTCCGCCGATCGTGACCTTTCCGATTTTCAGAGGTGATACCTTCACACGCGCACGGAATCTGCGCTGTTTCGCCGGCAAATCCAATCTCGCAGTTGCAGATTAGCGGGGACGACGCGCTGTGCCGTCCGCTCGGCAGTCTGATTAGAGGCAAATCCCGGTCTGGCAGCGCGCTTTTCTCGAGTGTCTGGCGAACACGTCTCGTCTTCGCGAACTTTCCGTACCATTTACCGGAGCGCCTCAGGCGGCAATTCTTGCGTCACGCCGCGTCGAATAATGTCCCAAATGGCAAAGGGTATATAGAGTGCCACGTAGAATAACAAAGCCACGCCATGCATCTGCAGGAGGTAGAGCGGGCGCCAATCGGACAGATAACTCAAAAGCGAAAAGGCCTCGGGTTTATGCAGCAGAAATCCGTAATTCACTCCGGTCAGAAGATCGATCGGAAATGTGATCACGAAGTAAATCTCCGTCCAGAGCAACGTTCTCAGAATGGACGAGGGCCACGGCCGATAGCGCCGCACCAGCATGAGAAAAACGATCCC
>JBBRQE010000105.1:0-11193 GCA_038226905.1 Chthoniobacterales bacterium
CCATCAACCACTCGACCACCCCTCCTTTTCGAGCGCTGCGCGACTATTGTGCCATCAGCCTTTGTCTGAGCAAGCAAACGCCTCGGAGAGGTCGTTCCACCTGTCGGTGAATAGGTAGGGGCGGTTCGCCGAACCGCCCGCGGCGATTGATTTGACCTGCTGCTTTAACCAACGTTTGGACATTCTGACTGTTCATGTGAACATATAATATGGGCACGCGACAATCGAAGAAGTTTACCCCGGTCGTGGAAGAGATGCCGCAGAGCGATGCGCCCGTGCACGGACGCGGGGCCTCCTGGAGCCCGGCCAATCGCTTCGAGAAACTGCACATCGATCTCAAGAATGTGGACGTGGCGGATCCAGGTCCGGACGCTGCGGAAGAACGCCATCGCCGCGCCACGCAATTTTTCCGCGATGGCACCAAAAGCATCATCTCGCGGAACCAGAGTCCCGACGTTGGTTTCGAGACGAGCGTCAATCCTTATCGTGGGTGCGAGCACGGATGCATTTACTGCTACGCGCGGCCGACCCACGAGTATCTCGGATTTTCTGCCGGCCTCGATTTCGAAAGCCGGATCATGGTGAAAGAGGACGCCCCGGAGCTGCTTGAGGCGGAGCTGACTTCGCAGCGCTGGCAGCCGCAGGTCATTGTCATGAGCGGCGTAACCGATCCTTATCAGCCGATCGAACGCACCCTGAAGATAACGCGGCGCTGCCTCGAAGTGCTGGCACGTTTTCGCAATCCCGTGGCCATCATTACCAAGAACCGTCTGGTCACGCGCGACATCGATACCCTGCGCAAACTCGCTTCGTTCAACGCCGCCGCCGTCAACGTTTCCGTGACTTCGCTCGATGTGAATGTCCAGCGAGTGCTTGAGCCGCGCACCTCATCGCCGGCCGCGCGTCTGGAAACGGTGGCCAACTTGCGCGCGGCCGGAATCCCGGTCGGCGTGATGGTGGCGCCGATCATTCCGGGCCTGACCGATCATGAAGTGCCAAAAATTGTCGAGGCGGGCGCGCAATTCGCCGGCTATACGATTGTTAGGCTGCCTTGGGCGATCGCTCCGCTCTTCGAAAACTGGCTGGAGGAACACTTTCCAGAGAAAAAAGAAAAGGTGCTCGGTCGGATTCGGGCGCTGCGGGGCGGAGGAGACCGGTTGAACGATTCGCGCTGGGGCTCCCGCATTGTCGGGCAGGGCATCTTTGCGGAGCAGGTGCGTTCGATGTTTAAAATCTCCTGTCGTCGCGCTGGGATCGGCGAACGCCCGAGCCTTTCCACGGCGTCATTCCGCCGCCTCCAGGAGCAGTTCGAGCTTTTCAGGTCTTAACGGCGGGCGGTTGCTTGGCCAGGCTAACGCGTCCGAGAATGGTCAACATCAAAATGCCGCCAATGGCCCCGAAAGGCGCCATGAAATAAAAGTAATTGCCCCAGCTCTTGTCGAGGAGAGCCCCAAGAAAATAGCCCGCCAGGCTTCCGCCGAAATATTGGAAGGAATCGATCATGCCCGAGGCGAAACCAGCCATTTTGGCCCCGCCGATGTCCATGGCGGCGGCGGTTCCGAGAATCGAATGCGTCGAGTTAGCCGTTAGGGAAATAAGAACGAGGAAGAAAATGGCAGCGTTAACCGAGTGAAACTGCGCTGCGGCGAGAATAATGACGGTCTCGGCAAAATAGAGTGCGGCCGCCACCGGTGCCCGACGGCCCTGGAAAACCTTGTCCGAAATGAAACCTGAAAGGAGCGAACCGGTAGAGGCCACGATTGGGATCGAAAAAGCGAGCCATTGGAATTGGGCCGATTTGTAATCAACGTGGTGCACTTCGCGCATGAATAGCGGGAACCATTGGTCAATTCCTTGGCGGACAGCTCCGGTACACGCATAGGCACACGCCACGATCCAGACCACGGGGTTGGTTACGATGATCTTAAACACGTCGAAGACCTTGGCCTTAACCTGGCCGCCCGTTTCTTCATCGGGATTGACGGGGGCGAAACCAGCCTCTTCCGGCGTGTCTTTGACAATCAGCGCCATGCAGATGCCCGCGACCAGCGCGATGCCCGCAGGAATCCAAAATAGCCAGCGCCAATGCAACGGCGGAATTTGAATCAGGCCCAGAAACGCGAAGCCGGCCAGCAAAGCGGCACCGACACTGTTGATTCCGAACCGTCCGAGATTAATCATGAACCCGAAGATGCCGGCAAAACCTCCGCGCTCGGTCGGACGGAACCACGCGGCGTTTATCTTCACCATTCCAGGTGCGCCAAACGCCTGCAGGTATCCGTCGATTCCGCGAATCACGACGAAGAGCCAAAGAAGTCCCCAAAACGAGGCGACACCAAACAGGACATTCATGACGATCGTGCCGCTCACCCCGATCAGCATGGCGCGTTTCCCGCCAAACCGATCGGCGAGAAGACCATTCAAGATTTGTCCGCACGCGTAGGCGAGCAGCGCGGTCGTGATGATCGAGCCGAGCTGAGCTTTGTTGAATCCGAACTCATTGCCGATCGAACCGGCCGCCAGGGGCAGATTGTAACGGCACATGTAAAAAGAAGTGTAGAGCAGGCCGATAAACGTCCAGTTCAGGCCACGCCGTGCGCGGAACCCTGGCGGATGCGGAATGATGGCTGGAGAAGCAGAAGAATCAGCGGTGGCCATGCGTTTTATCGAGCATGTCCCGAATTGCATCCCTTTCACAACGCAAAAAAACTGTTCATCCGGTGACTTGGCGCTTGCGGCGAGGTCCGCTCCTCCGGACCTTGTTTCTCTTATGGGGATGTCGATCCAGGCTTTGCATATTGGAATGAAAGTGCGTCACCCGAGTTACGGCGTGGGAGCGGTGAAAGCGCTGACCGAACACACCGCCGATATTGTCTTTGACAATCAACTGCGGACGATCGCGCCGGAAACGAGCGACCTGACCACGGCCGAGACGACCGCTGTGCTGCGGGAATTGGAGTTACCGCTCGATACACTCATTCGTCAGACGGCCCAAGCGGTGGTCGATGCGCTCGGTCTGGAAAAAGCCGACACCATCGTGGAAGGCCTGGGTAGCCGCTGGCACAACGGGACCTTTGTTTTACAGCCGGGGGACAGTTCGCTCCAGGCCAAGGAGGTTCCGCTCGAGACTTTCTTTCACAAGATTGTGATGATCCGAAACAATCTGCGGGTGCTGGAACAAAAAGTGAACGCAAGCGACAAGCTGGCCGAGGCGGAAAAGTTCGACATGCACCAGTACATCACCCGCTGCTACGGATCGCTCACCACCTTCAACATTCTGTTCAAGAACAAGGACGACCAGTTCTCCGCGAAATAGCCCTAACAAATTTCACGCGACCACTACGCGATGCACACCGTCTTGACGTTCATGAACTCACGGATGCCCTGCGCGCCGAGTTCGCGACCGAACCCGGACCTCTTGATGCCGCCAAAAGGGAGCCGGGGATCGGACGCCACCATGCCGTTGATGAAAACCATACCGACTTCCAGTTCTGAGGTGAAAAGCTCCTGCTCGACCGGGTCGTTGGTCCAGACGCTCGCGCCCAGCCCAAACTGACTGTCGTTAGCCAGCTCAATGGCTTCCTCGTTGTCGCGCACGCGAAAGAGGGAGGCCACTGGCCCGAAGATTTCTTCGCGCCAGGCGGGGGAGCTCGGTGGAATATCGGTCAGGACAGTCGGTTCATAAAAGAACCCTGCGCCGTGCACGCGATTGCCGCCGGTCAGGAGCCGGGCCCCGGCCGCAATCGATTTTTGCACCTGGTCGTGGACGCCGTCCCGGATGTGTTCCGTGGCGAGGGGACCGATGTCGGTGAATTCGTCCAGCGGGTCGCCCATTCGCAATGCGCTCATGCCCTCGACGAAGCGATCGAGAAACTTGTCGTAGATTGAATCGGCCACCAAAAACCGCTTGGCCGCGATGCACGATTGTCCCGCGTTGATGGTGCGAGCCTTGATCGCAGTGCCGAGCGCGGCCTCGAAGTCCGCGCTGGGCATGACGATGAGCGGGTCGTTACCGCCTAGCTCAAGCACGCATCTTTTGATCTGTCGCCCGGCCGCGGCTGCCACCGCACTGCCGGCGCGGTCGCTGCCGGTGAGGGTGACGGCTTTGATGCGGGGATCGCCAATCAACTGTTCGGCCTGGGACGGTTCGATCAGCAACGTTTGCAAGATCCCCTCGTCGAAACCGGCCCTGTGAAAAATTTCTTCGATGGCGAGGGCGCATTGCGGCACGTTGGCCGCGTGCTTGAGCAGGCCCACATTGCCCGCCATCAGAGCTGGCGCGGCAAAGCGAAAGACCTGCCAGAATGGGAAGTTCCAAGGCATGATGGCGAGAATGGCGCCCATCGGCTGGTAGCGGACGAAGCTGCGCGCGGCGTGGGTCTGAGCGGGCTCGTCTTCCAGAAAACGTTCTGCATTTTCGGCATAGAACCGGCAAACGCGCGCGCATTTTTCGACTTCATCGATCGAACCCCGCAATATTTTGCCCATCTCCAAAGTAATGAGGCGCGCGAACCTGTCCTTTTCGCTCTCCAGCAATGAGGCAGCTGCCATCATAGACTCGGCGCGTTCATGGAATGGACGGTGGCGGTGGTGTTGAAAGGCCCGCTCCGCCAGACTCAGCCGCCTCTCGATTTCCCCGGCGGGATGGACGTCGAAGTCTTTCAGTTTTTCGCCCGTGGCGGGGTTGATCGATGTGATGGGCATCGCCTTAAGATACATTGCTCCCTGCCAAGCCTACCAGTCAAGGGGGCTGCTATAATCGCAGGCCTTTTGGAATCAAAACGCGGTCGAGCAGATCAAAACCCCATTGCACCAGCAGGGCGAGCAAGGCCGCCGGAATTGCTCCCTCCAGAATAGTGGCGTGATCGTTCAAATTCAGCCCGCTTAGGATCGGTTCGCCCAGACCGCCCGCGCCGATCAACGCAGCCAGCGTGGCGGTCCCAATGTTGATGACCGCGGAGGTTTTAATCCCCGCCAGGATGGATCGCGCTGCCATAGGTAGATAGATCTTGCGCAGGCGCGCCGAGGGTTCGAGACCGAGGGCGATGGCCGAATCGCGAATCGGTTGAGCGATATCCTGCAAACCCGTGGCAGTATTGCGGACGATCGGTAACAGACCGTAGAGAAATAACGCGGTGATGGCCGTGCGCGCGCTAATCCCGAAAAATGGAAGTGGCACGAGCAGGGCGAGCAAAGCGAGCGACGGGATGGTCTGCACGGTGGCGGCGAATCCGAGAATAAGATGACCGAGTCCTCCGCCGCGGCTGGATATAATTCCCTGTGGCACTCCCACCAGGATCGCCAGAAAGAGCGAGATCCCAGCCAGTTCGTGGTGGCGCAGAGTCCAACGCGTCAGCTTGTGGGCAAACGACTCTCCCCCCACGGACGCGCCGCCGCCGCCGGCAGGATTAAAATAAAGATCGGCCGCCCGGCTGTAATCTTTCGTGCGTTCGGCCTCGGCGTTGAGACGAATCATGCGCGCTTCGTCGAGCTGTCCTTCGATTTTGCGCAGAAGAGCGGCCGTCGTTTCGGGAAGTGATTTCCGGTAAAGAAAGAGCGCCTCGTACCGTGGAAAAAAACCAAGATCATCGCGCAGGGCGACAAGGTCGTATTCGCCAATCTTGGCATCGGTTGAATATGCGTCTTTCACATCAATCGAGCCATTAGCCAGGGCGGCGTAACCCAGGCCGTGATCGATCCCGTTGACGCTTTGCTGAGGCAAGACATAGCGCTCGCGCAAGGGACGCCAGCCATCCTGCCGGTCGAGAAATTCGTGTGTGAGACCAAACTTTAGCTCCGGGTGGGCGCGCAGGTCGGTTATGGTCCGAATGCCGAGTCGCTCCGCCGCGGTTCGGCGCATGACCAGTGCGTAGGTATTGTTGAAGCCCAGCGGCGCCGTCATGGCCACGCCGAAGCGGTCGAGGGCGGCGCTCATTTTGGCGAGGGAATTGATGCTTCGATCGTGCAGGATCTCTTCCGAAATTGTGCCGGTATACTCCGGATAGGCTTGGATCTGTGCGCTGCGCAGCGCCTCCCATAGGATGATGGTGCCGCCCATACCCGGCTTGTGTTCGACGGGAACGCCCGCTTCGGTCAGGGCCCTTTTGGCAATCTCGGCGAGCACGTAAGATTCGGTGAACTTTTTGGAGCCGATGATAACGGTCTGTCCGCGGGCCCCATGGATCGCGACAAGAAGGGCCAGAAGAAAAAGCCGGAGCGGCATCCAATTCATACGGCAATCAAAGAGCGTTGCGCCGTGATGAACTCCGTGACAAAGGGAGTGGCGGGCCGCGCGCGCAAATCCTCGATGGAACCTTGCTGCACGATCTTCCCCTCATTCATCAAAACAATGGTGTCTCCGAAGTAAGCCGCTTCCGGAAGGTCGTGCGTCACAAGCAATACGGTCTGGCCGAGTTGACTGAAGATTTCCTTGAGATCCTTCTGCAGGGCTGCCCGCACCAGCGGGTCGAGCGCGCCTAACGGTTCATCAAGCAACAACAACTCCGGCGCCAGCATTAAAGCGCGCATCAGGCTGACCCGCTGCCGTTGCCCGCCGGAAAGCTCGACCGGATAACGCTCAAGAGCACTGTCAGGAAAGCGCGTCAGAGCGGACAGCTCTTTGATGCGGGCCTCCGTTTTTTCAGGGGCCTGCGCGAGGTGCCGGGCCATTAATTCCACATTGCCGCGGGCGGTCAGATGCGGAAAGAGTCCGCCCTCCTGTATGACATAACCGATGTGACGACGCACCTCCCCGATCGTCCGCGGATTAACGGGCTGGCCATCGAACTCGATACGTCCCGTGTCTGACTCGATCAATCCGATGATCAAACGGAGGAGGGTGGATTTTCCGCAACCGCTGGGCCCGATCAGGACAGTGGTTCGGTCACGTTCAATGGAAAGGGTGGTGGGATGTAAGGCGGGCGCATCCGGGTAGCGCTTGCTTACCTCCGCCAGACTAACGAGTGCAGCCATGGTTCGTGTAACAGACAGGGATACGAGGCCGGGGTGGGGCCGCCACTCTAGAAAACGGCCCTAGGACGGCAGGGTGAAATAGAAAACACCGAAAAGATTTCCCTCATCCGTCCAAATCTTGTCGAATTCGAACCCGGCCTCCTGCGCCATGGCCGCAAAGCCTTCCTGTGTGTGTTTGTAGGAAAATTCGGTAATAATCTTTTCACCGGTTACAAAATCAAAACGGCGATCGTCGATTTGAACGGATTGGTTCCGCTCGCTGATCAGGTTCATCTCGATGCGGCCGGCGCTCGCGTTGTAATCCGCTCGATGCCGCCAGGAGTGCAGATCGAAATTGGCGTGCAATTCCCGATTGGCCCGAGTCAATAGATTCAGGTTGAACTCCGCTGTTACGCCCTGGCTGTCGTTATAGGCACGCTCCAGGACGACGGGATCCTTGCGCAAATCAACGCCGATGAGAAGTCCGCCTCCCGGCTGGACGAGCGCGGCGATGCGACGAAGAAATTCGAGCGCGGCGAACGGTTCGAAATTCCCAATGGTGGAGCCGGGGAAATAAACCACCTTGCGCTGGGCCCGATGAGTTGGTGAAGGCAGTCTGAAGGGTTGCAGATAGTCAGCGCAGACGGCCAGGATTTCCAATCCGGGAAAGAGCTGGCGAAACAGAGTGGTGGACTGACTTAACTGCGCGCTCGATATGTCGACCGGAATGTAAGCCGCCGGTTCGCGCAGTTGCTCCAGCAGGATCCGGGTTTTCGTGCCGGCGCCCGTCCCGAAACCGATGAGTTCGACGCCGGGGCCAAGGTGTTTGGACATATCGCATCCGTAAGTTTGCAGAATCCGCAGTTCCGTCCGGGTGACATAATATTCGGGCAGTTCGCAGATTTTCTGGAACAGTGCGGCTCCCTGTTGATCGTAAAAGAATTTACAAGGCAAGGTGCGCGGAACCTTCGACAACCCCGCCATGACCTCGCCAAGGAATTCCGATTTTCCCGGTTCCAGATCAAGGACCGCGCTGGCGGGGGACAATCGGCTCATGACCGATCCCGGGCCAGGCGGATGCCGGTGAACTGCCAGCGCTTTTCCGGCTGAAAGAAATTGCGATAGGTGGTGCGGATGTGAGAGCGCGAGGTGGCGCAGGATCCGCCGCGCAGCACATATTGATTACACATGAACTTGCCATTGTACTCGCCCAGCGCGCCCGGCGCCGCGCGATAGCCGGGATAGGGAGAGTAGGAACTGCGCGTCCATTCCCAGACGTCCCCAAACATTTGTCGCAGAGTCCCCGAACCCGGTCCAGCCGCATCCGGCTGTGGATGAAACGTCTGATCGTCCACGAAATTACCCTCCACGGGACAGGAGGTGGCGGCGTGTTCCCATTCGAACTCCGTAGGCAAGCGTGCACCCGCCCAGTTGGCGTAAGCGTCAGCTTCAAAATAACTCACGTGCGTCACCGGTTCCAAAAAGTTGACCGGGCGAAATCCAGACAAAGTAAAGTTCCACCATTGGCCCTCCTTTTTTGTCCAGTACAAGGGAGCGCTCCAACGTTGTTCGTTCACGGTGGTCCATCCGAGGGCCAGCCAATATTCGGCGCGGGCATATCCGCCCGATTCAATAAACTCAGCGTACTCGCCATTGGTGATCGGACGCGAGGCGAGCGAATACGGCCCAAGTAAGGCGCGGTGCCGCGGCCCCTCGTTGTCATAGGAAAAGCCGGACCCTTCGTGACCGATCCGAACGATGGTCTCGTCGAACTCCACAAAATCAAGCGCGCCCGGCGCACCTGAGGCCGCGGCGATTTTCCCCGCCCGAAACACCGGGAAGAGCGGGTTTTGCGAAAGGACATGTTTGATATCGGTGACGAGCAACTCCTGATGTTGTTGTTCGTGATGGAGGCCGAGGATGAGCAGCGGCTCCAGTTCGGCCAATAAATTTTCGTCCGGCTCAGCCAGAAGATGCTCGATGTGGGAATCGACGGAGGCGCGGTATCGATGTGTCTCCTGCACGGTTGGGCGCGAGATAAGACCGCGCAAGTCCCGCCGATGCATGTCTCCAGCCGCGTTATAATAGGAATTAAAAAGGTAGGCGTACTCCGGCACTTCCGGTTGATAACCGGGCACCCATTTCTTGATCACGAAGGTTTCGAAGAACCAGGTGGTATGCGCCATGTGCCACTTGGCCGGACTGACATCGGGCATCGATTGGACGACACAATCTTCCGGAGCCAGCTCCGAGCAGAGCTGGCTGGTGAAGTTACGCACCTGCTGAAAGCGCTGCAAAAGGTCGCGAGCGCGAGACGAGGCTCCGCTACCGCCCGCAGGCGCGACCGCATCTCGTTCGATGGTTGCGACCGCGCCGGACATCAACTCGTTAGGCCTTCCTGCTCGATTTCCTGGCGCCGCGCTTCGAGCATTTGATCGTGCGTTGCTTCTTCGACGCCACCGGCCACCAGTTGTTCGCCGACGGATTCATCCTCATCTTCCGTACGAGGGACGCGATGACCCGAATCATCGCTCTCAATCGTTTCCTCAGGCGCCGCGCTCACCCCTGCGCCGATCAACTCCTGGCGAGCCTGTTCCCAGTCCGCATCGGTGAATGCTTCGGGATCGCGTTCCGCAATCAGCGCGATTTCGCGCGCGCGTTGCTCCACCTGTTCCGGGCTGGCTACGCCGAGCCCATTCCCATGGATTTCAATTTTTCCCGCTCCGGGTTGTGAATATTCGTTCATACTAGTAATACGAATCTGTCGGGCGGAGTGTTCGCATCACAGTGTGGATTAGAGATTATCGCGTTGCAACGCGCGATTCGTCCCCTCAAATCAAAAATGACCGGCGAGAGAGTGATTCAGGTGGCCGGAAGGGCAGTGGCCTTTCGAGAGTATGGCGACCCGGACGGTCTTCCGGTCGTATTTTGTCATGGCTGGCCCAGTTCGAGCACTCTCGCGCAATTGACCGACCGGGCGGCGCGCGAGCTTGGCGTGCGTGTCATCTCTCCTGACCGGCCCGGGATCAGTCAGTCTGAATTTCATCCGGAGAGAAAACTGCTCGACTGGCCTCCGCTCCTCCGCGCGTTGGTCGATTACCTGGGGCTGAAGCAATTTCGCATGCTGGCCATCTCGGGAGGCGCGCCCTACGCCTACGCGAGCGCGTGGGCCATGCCGGAGCAGGTGCAGGCGATCGCCGTGATATGCGGAGCGCCGCCCATCGGTGAGTTGGTGGATCAAAGCGGCCTGCTCCTGCTTTACCGCTGGATGCTCGCTCTGAATGACAAGCAGCCGGCGCTGCTCCGCGCGGGCTTCCACGCTTTCCGCCCGTTTGCCCGGGTGCGCTTGCCCTTTCGATTTCGGCCTTTTTTTCTCAAACTTTTGCAACCGTGCGACGCGACCAGCTTGCGCGATTCCACCTCCTTCGAGATTTACTCCGAGAGTCAACGACGCGCGTGGAGCGGGTCGGCCGATGGAGTTATAACCGACGCGCGGATTTACGCCGATGCATGGGGCTTCGCCCTCGAGGAAGTGCTGGTGCCCGTCCGTCTCTGGCATGGGATGAAGGATCGCAGCTTCTCATTCCGGACGGCCGAGCAAATCGCCAGTCGTCTGCCTGATTGTCGCGCCCATTACATCGCGGATGCCGGGCACTATTCACTCCCGATTCGGCACATGACGGAAATTCTGCGTGATTTGATGCTGACAGGGTAGGGATCGCGCGCTGCGTGGCCGCACGGGCTACTGGAAGGCGTTGAGCTGCCGGCGCTCAGGAACCGGACACGACAGCGCGTGTCCGTCCATGGTGATCCGCGGCGCGGATGGGGCAGCCGCGCCGTCCTACCGGCAAGTGAATGTAAAATGCCGGTGCACGTTGGCGTAAGTCACGCTAAGGAGAATGTGGTGGAAGACGTCACAACTGGAACGCCCCCGAACCGATGGTCGCGCCGATCCTCGACGCTGGGCGACGAGTGGGACACGCGCGTGCGCCAGCTTGTAGCCGACTGGGGAGCCGATAAGAACCCGGAATTGCTTGAGGAAATGATCGCCACCGCTTTGAAGATCGGGCGCGATCAAATGGCGGTGGCGGATTTGAAGCTGATAAACCGATCCTTAAAAGAACTGCGTTATGCGGCCAAGGTGTTCGCGCCGTACAGCCGGATACGCAAAGTAGCGGTTTTCGGATCGGCTCGCACATCGCCCGCCGCGATCCCTTTCAAAATGGCGGAAGAGTTCGGTCG
>JBBRQE010000106.1:0-11170 GCA_038226905.1 Chthoniobacterales bacterium
CGCCAGTTCCTCGCGCCGGAGTCCGCCGAATCCGATCAATAGCAGCCACGGAAGAAAATCTCCATCGGCAGCGGCAACGAGCGCTGCCATTTCCTTCGGCGTGTAAATCTCAACCTCCTTGTGCTTCACCTTCACCGTTCCGAGCGCATCGGCGGCGGTTGTCTCGCCCTTATTCAGCCATCCTTGCGCCTTGCCGAAATTAAACAGCGCCACGATCAAACGGCGGTGATTGTTCTTCGCCACCGGCCCCACCTTGAGCCGTCCCATATAGGTTTGCAGTTCATCGGCGGTGATCGCCTTTAAGTTGCACTGAAAGCACGTCGCAAACCGGCCAAGCAAGCCGCGCCCATTATTAGGGCCAGCCTTCGATTTGTCCTTCGGAAGGCTTCCGCGGATGTCTTTGAGATAGAGCTTAGACATTCCCTCCGCAGCCTTGGCCTCGGCAAAGCGCGCAACGGCATCGGTCACGGTGATGTCAGGCAAAGCCGATTCGACGTGCCGCTTGAAATATCTTGCCGCCTCAATAATTGCGTCATGTCCCAAAATCTCGAAAGCGGTGGCAAACTCTCTCGCGGCAATGTCGAGGCTGACACCAGTTGGCAGCAGTGCGTCGGCAGCGGCGACGAAAACCTGCCGCTCCCGTCCGGTGAGCTTGAGCGCCTCCAGGTCGCCTTGCGCGAGCGCAGCGACGCGGCTATTCGCTTCCCGCTTGGCCGCGTCGAGGTCGGAGAAGTTCTCCCGCTTGCGTCCGCTGCCGGTGATGTAGCTGAGGGTGAACAGTGGCTTTCCCCGGTTCTCCCCTTTGTAGATTTTGACGCTGGCGTGACCTTTCGTGATAGCGAGCGGGAAAATGTCTTTCTTGTGGCGCTTCATCTTGTTTCGTCTTTCTTCCACTACCTTTAAGCGTCATGCAGGTGTCATGCAAGAACAAAAAATAGACTGTCTAGCCTCGTAAGCGCTAAGGACTGAAAATCCTCGTGTCGCCGGTTCGATTCCGGCCCCAGCCACTTTCTTTCCATTTCGCCGGGGAAAACGAGGGACTGAAAGGTTGCCTTCACTCGATATGCCTGATCAAAGGACCGGCCTACCTCACTGCGGCAATGCTTCGACTCTCCTCGTCACCTGGTATTGTCGCTGCTTCCTCGGCAGCGGACTGCGCACCTTGATGATCGGCGCAGGTGGACGGCGGCCCTCGCTCCGCTCAGGCGGCGAGCAACACCACTGGCTCGACGGGAGTGAGAAGGCCACCGAACTTCGGGTAAAGGAATTTTGTCGCCGGAACGTAATCGGGCAATATCGCTAAAGCCCGCTTGATCCCGGCATCGCGCAGCCAGGCCAGGGACGACTGCAAGAGAAGCGTGCCGAACCCGCGGTTGCGGTACTCGGAAAGGATGCTGGGACCGATGGCGAAATGTTCCAGAGCCCCCGCCGCAGAATGCAAAAGGGTGGCGCCGATAATACGGTGACCGTGGCGGAGCGTGAGGCAGGTCTGTGTGTCGGACGCGAGGGCCGCATCGAGCCGGGATTGAATCGTCGTCATCACCTCGCCGATGGCCGGATTCCATGAGGGATCAAGCAGAAACGAACTGGAGAAAACCTTACGCAAGGCCATTTCGTCCAACGCCGTGGCCGGGGAAATTTGATAGTGCGGGGGCAAGTCTCCACCCGCAGCGGGAAGTTCGCCCAAATCCCACGTGAATTGAACCCACTTAAGTAGTTTCATAGCCCTGCCTCCTTCCCATGTCACCTGCTTGGACGTGCCAAGCATGCGAAACAGTCACTCGTTCCTCGTTCCTCCACAAATAGAATCGTGGGATACCGCCGGCTTGCGCGGGTCGAAACGGATGTTCGGGCGGGTTAAAGCGCTTGCACGCTCTTCACCATGTCGTTGAACGAATGGTAGAGCTCATGATACTGGGCCACGCCCCGCCGCAGGACCGGCTTCAAATTGGCCAGGTCCGCGATGTTGATGATCTGATCAACACTGTGGACAAAGGCACTCATGGCGTCGTTGGTGGCAAATTTATGGCTGAGCAGAACAACAAAATGCTCGCGCCGGCGGGAGTCGCGCTTCTTCCCCATGTCCTTCAAAAGGGGATTGGTCTGCAAGTTCGAGTTTTTGAAATTCTCGTAAATTACAACCACGTTGTAGTTGTAGGTTCGCAATTTCAAAACGACATCTTCCTCAAAGAGACCGAGGTGAACCTTGTAGGTCATGTCGATCAACTGCGGCACGATGATCTTCTGATATTGCTGATGATCGACGCAGACGAGGGCGGTGTTATCACCCAGATCGACAAAACTGGAGCTGGCTTCCTGGTCCATGGAGTTCCTTAGTCGAAAGCGTTAACCGGCATGTCGAGGCGCAGGCCGGAATCAAGTTCCGCGTCAAGGCCGCGCGTTTTCTGAATAAGATCGATGCCGCGCGTCACGCGCCCTTTTCGCGATGCATAAAGCTTGGCCGTCTCTTCCGTGATGAAACCATTCTCGTAGGCGTTCAAAATCGACTGATCGAAAGTCATCCAGCCAAAAGGCGAGCTGGCCTCGATGATCTCGTAGAAGCTGCGATGCTCGCCTTCGCCCAAGGCGACCGTCTCGCGCGTGCGCAAGTTGTAACCAAGAATCTCGGTGAGCAACTGCCGACCGCCACTCACTCTGGGAGCGAGACGCTGGCTGATCACGTAGCGGAGGGAGTCAGCCAGACGGATGCGCAGTTGATTTTCCTCGCCCAGGGAAAAGAGGCCCAGGATACGGTTGATAGCCTGGCCGGCGTCCACCGTATGCAGAGTGCTCAGGACGAGGTGGCCTGTTTCTGCTGCCATCAGGGCCACTTCCACAGTGGCGCGATCGCGCATTTCGCCCACCAAAATGACCTTGGGCGCCTGGCGCAGGGCCGCGCGCAAGCCTTCCGGATAACTCTTGAAATCGTGGCCAAGTTCGCGCTGATTGAAGGTGGCCTTCAGCTTTGGATGAACAAATTCAATGGGATCTTCCAGAGTAATGACATGGACCGGTTGGGTCTCATTAATCTCATTGAGGATAGCCGCCAGGGTGGTCGTCTTGCCGCTGCCGGTGGAGCCCGTCACCAGGACGAGGCCCGTCTTTTCCTTGGCCACTTCGCGCAAGATTGTCGGAAAGTTCAGGGATTCGATGGTGGGTACGTGGGCTTCCAGTTTCCGCATGACGACGGAAAAGTTCCCCTGTTGACGAAAGACACTGACCCGGAAACGGGCTTCCTCCCCTAACGAGTAGCTGCAGTCGCAGGAACCGTTCGTAAGATAGTCGTAAATCAAACGGCGATTACCCTGCATGATGGTGAGGGCGATCTGTTCCGTCTGGTAAGGGGTTAAAGCTTCAATCGGTGGGTCAACAAAAACAGGCTTCAGTTCCCCGAAATCTTCCACCTGCAATGGATAACCCACCGAAAAATTAAGGTCAGAGATGCCGTCATACGGCTTCAGCATGGCCGAGAGGATTCGATCAAGATCTGGCGTGCGCATTTCTATTCGTCCGAGGCGTCAGCCGGCGGTTCCTTCAGAAAAGGGCGAAACTTTTTTTTGTCCAAAGACTTGTCGTAAGCTTCTTCCGGACTGATCCGCATGTTTCGCAAATGATCCATAATGGCATCGTCCAGTGGCTGGTTTCCCTTCTTCTTGCCCACCTGCAACATGCCGGGGATTTGATGCGTCTTGGCTTCCCGCACAAGGTTGGCGATGGCCATATCCACAACCAGGATTTCCAGCGCAGCCACCCGGCCCGGTTTATCGATGCGCTTAAATAAATTTTGTGCAATCACTCCCTTGAGTGATTCCGCGAGAGTGCTGCGGATTTGATTCTGTTGGTTGGTCGGGAAGACGTCGATGATTCGGTCCACTGCTTTGGAGGCGCTGGAGGTATGGAGGGTACCGAAAACGAGGTGACCCGTGGCCGCCGCTGTCAAAGCCAACTCGATAGTCTCATGATCGCGCAACTCACCGACCAGAAGGATATCCGGATCTTCGCGCAAGGCGCCGCGCAGGGCCGCGGCAAAGGAACGAGTGTGGACGCCGACTTCGCGATGCTGCACAAGACAGTTCTGGCTGCGATGCACGAATTCGATGGGATCTTCCACCGTGATGATATGGTCCTGGCGCTGCAGGTTGGCATAGTCCATCATGGCCGCCAGCGTCGTCGATTTCCCCGAGCCGGTCGGACCAGTCACGAGGACCAGCCCTTTTTTTAACATGGGAAATTTCTTCAGGACCGGGGGCAACCCAAGTTGTTCGACGGTCAGAACCGTGGCGGGAATCAGGCGGAAGACGGCCGAGATGCCATATTTCTGCTGGAAAAAATTGGCGCGATAGCGGGCCACGCCCGGCACTTCATAACCAAAGTCGACGTCGGAGGTCTCTTCAAAAGTCTTTATCTTTCCTTCGGGCGCGATTTCATAAACCATGGCCTTCAGTTCGTCGTTCTTAAGGGCGGGAAAATCCACGCGGACCAGTTCACCGTTGATGCGCAGCATCGGCGGGTTATTGGTGGCAAGGTGAAGGTCGGAAGCCTTTTGCTCCGACATTAATTTAAAAAAAGCGTCAATCCGCGCCATGGGGTCTCATCCCCGTGAGAGCTAAATTGATGCCACGGCGGGCGTTCTTAGGGAGAAGGCAGGCTGCCGCGCCTTACCGGGTGGCCTGCCGACCGGCGTCCAGAGTCGAGCGCACCTGTACGAGAAGCTTGTCGCTCGTGTACGGTTTGGGAATAAATCCGCGCAATCCCTGCGTTAGCATCGAGCTGATTTTGATCTGTTCGGCGAAGCCGCTGCTCAAGACGACGTTGATATTCGGATTCAAGGAACGCAATTCGTCGAAGACCGCATCGCCATCCATGATGGGCAGGAAGAAGTCGAGGATGACCAGGGCGATCTGGCGGCCCACGCGCTCATAGATTCTGAGCGCCTGAATCCCGTCGTGCACCACGATTACCTTGTAACCTTCGACCGCGAGCATCTCAGCCGCGAGCTCCGCTACCTCGACCTCGTCCTCGATCAGAAGAATGAGTTCGCGTTTGCCTTTGGCGTTCCTGACCTCGATATCGGCCGGACTAGAGAGGGCCGGTGCGACCAGGCTGGGCTTGGCCGCGGCCGTAGCTTTGGCCACTGCCGCCGTCAGCTTTGAAATGGCTTCTTCCATGCGCGGCATCGTTTTGATCGCGGCGGAAGGCGCGGGAGCACCACGCGCGGGTGGCGGCAGAACGGTGAACGGAGTATGCGGTGGCGGAGGCGGCACCGCCGCGGTCGCGCTGGCGTTCTCCAGAATGCAGGAGGTCACGCGGTCGAACAAGGCCTGGGCCGTCTTCGAGGCCAGTTCGACGCGCCCGCTGAGCAGTTCTAAATAATTCGGCTCACCCGTATGCCGGCGCGCCAGATCGGAGTAACGCGAAATCTGCTGCAGGATCGAGTTCAGCTCTGTCGAGGTAGTAGCGATCCACTTTAAATCTTCGTGGTCAAGCATGGGGATTTCGTCTCTTAATCATTATCGTCCAGACAGGCGAACCAAACACAACCGAGCACGGCGGCGAAGGCGATGGCGAAGGTTCCAACTGTCAGCATCAGGTAAGATTTTTACGAAATCAGCACGCTTCATGCCGTGTCCGGAGCCCGAGGTCAATCGCAATCTTTCATCCCGAGCCATTGGGTTGACGAGGCCCATAGTTTCCGCAGGCTGAAAAATCCCTGAAGAGGCGCGCCGCAGGGTTATAATAATAGATGCGCCTTTGGTTTCGTGATGGGTTCTACGCTGGCGCGGGCCTCGCCCTGATTCTTGGCCTATACCTGGTGTGGCTTTGGCGGCCGGACCATCAGGTAAAACTCCATACCCGGCATTTGTTCGACTCCATGGAGGACCGGAATTGGTCGAAATTCTCCTCCTTCCTGGCCGACGATTATCACGATCAATGGGGACAGAATCGAACGGTCATCCTCGAGCGGACCGCCGAAATCTTCGGCTATCTGCGCGGCGTCCGGATCGTTCCTGGACCCGTTGTCGTGGAAACCGCCGACGGCAAGGGGCGCTGGCAGGCCAAGCTCGCGCTGGAGGGAAGCAACAACGAGATGCTCGGACTAGTAAAGGATCGCGTGAATTATTTAACGTCGCCTTTCACTCTGGAGTGGCGCCGGACCTCGCGGAAACCATGGGATTGGCATCTGGCCAAGGTTTCGAATCCCGATCTGCTACTTCCTTCCGGGTTCGAGTATTGATCGCCAACGCCGAGACGATACAGCGGCTTGCCGACGGGCGCCGGGCGGCTATTTGCCGAGGGCGTGCCGTAGCTCCGACTTGGCCGAGTCGGTCTCTTTCTCCGTCTGATTACAGAGGAGGATGGCGCGAAGCTTCTCTCCTTGATAGTAACGGCTCGTAAATTTTTTCTTGGCGTAACTGCCCTTCGTCTCAACCCGACTCGGTTGCATGCTGAAGTCGCCCACAAAATCCATGCGCAAGTCAAACATCTCCGTCCAGAAATACGGGATCTGTTCATACTTGATGCGTTTCTTGCCCGTCATATTGGCACCCGCCACCAGGCCTTGTTCACGCGCGTTCTCCCAGTGCGTCTGACGCCGGACCCCGCCCATCACCCGGTCGGGGTAAAAGGCCAGGTCGCCCACCGCGTAAATCCCCTTCTCTTCCGTCTCCAGATACTCCGTCACGGGGGAGCCATGGGGTCCGGAGAGAGGCGTGTTCCGCACCAGATCCAGATTGGGTTCAGCGCCACAGGCTACCACGGCAAGTCCCGCCTGAACCCGGTTTCCGCTCTTTGTCTGGATATTGCGCAGCACCGTCTTGCCTTCAAAACCGTTGAGGCTTTCGCCCATCAGCATGGTCACGCCATGCTTCTCGAAATATTCCGTTAACCACGCGCTCAATTCGGCATCCACGTATCGATTCAGCAAATACGCATTCCGATGCATGATGCTGACCTTCAGTTTCATCATGCGCAGACTGGCCGCCGTCTCACAGGCGAGCAATCCACCGCCCACGACCATCACGGTCTTTTCCAGGTGCCCCATCTCACGCAGAGCGAGGGCATCCCGGACGGTTCGCAAATAAATGACATTGCCCAAACCAACACCGGCGACCGGTGGACGCAGGGGCCGGCTGCCCATGGCCAGACACGCCTTGTTAAACTCAATGCTCTCGCCGTTGCCTAGAACCGCCACCCGACGATCGAGATTAAACTGGGTCACGACCGTGCCAAAACGCGTCTCGATTTTGTGCGCCTCGTACCAATGCTCGTCGAACTCGGTGAGTTTCTTCACCTGGGGTGCCTTTTCCCGCATGAACTCCTTGGAAAGAAGCCAGCGTTTGTAGGGATGAAAAACCTCGGCCCCGATCAGCGTGATCGATCCCCGCTTGTCGTATTTCCGAATTCCCGCGCATGCGCTGGCTCCGCCAATACCGGCGCCGATAATGAGATAATCGCGTTGAATCATTTAGGAGAAATGGACCATAAAAAATCAGTGCACAGACGGCGAGGAAAAACGTCAACTTTCGCGCCGCCCAAAATGGCCAGCCCGTGACCTACCATCTAAAGAACGGCCCGGCAAATAATGACAGAGGCGATTACCCCCGTGAGATCGGCAAGCAAGCCGGCTGGAATGGCGTGCCGAGTCTGTTTCACGCCCACCGAACCAAAGTAGACGGCTGCTACGTAAAAGGTGGTCTCGGTGCTGCCGTAAATCGTAGCAGCCGTGAGACTAACGATGCTTTCCGGGCCGAGACGGTGCACGATATCGGTGAGCAAGGCGAGGGTGCCACTGCCGCTCAGCGGACGCATCAGGGCGAGGGGCAGGAGGTCGGACGGAAAATGCAATGGTTGCAGTATGGGGCTGAGCGCTCCTTGCAACAATTCAATACCCCCGGCCCCCTTAAACATGCTGATGGCAACCAGCATGGTGACGAGGAAAGGAATGATGCGAAGGATGACGTTGAAGCCTTCCTTGGCGCCTTCCACGAATTCGTCATAGACCTTGATGCCGCGAGCCGCCGCGTAGACCGGAAAAAAACTCAGAAGAAAAGGAATAGCCAGCAAGGACAAAGCATTGACGGCGCGAACGAATCCGTTGGGAGGGCTAACCTCCACGGGCAGGGCCAATCCCATCAGGGCAGGAAAAGCCAGGCGCAGAAACAAAAATAGGAAGAACAGGGAGAGTCCGACCAGCGAAATCGTTCCCCAGAGCGGCAGATGCGCGCGCTCTCCGGAATTCAAATCCATTTCGGTCGACTCCGATTCGTTAGGCGAAAGAGCGACGGAGACGGGCTCCCTCGCGGTGCTCTCCGGCAGCGGCTTGAGTCGAAACATGGGGAGCTTTTGCAGGAGCTTGACCGTCACAAGACCTACGGTGGCCGCGCAGAGCGTGGCCATGAGCGCCGTCCCCACGATGGCGGTGGGGCGTTTTGAGCCCGAGGCGGCCAGGATGGCAATGGCGGTGGTCGGAATCAGTTGAACCGAGGCGGTGTTGATCGCCAGAAACGTGCACATGGCGTTGGTCGCCACGCCCGGCCGCGGATTCAATGTCTCCAGGTCGCGCATAGCCCGAAGCCCCAGCGGCGTGGCCGCATTGCCCAGTCCGAGCATGTTGGCCGCCATGTTCATCAACATAGCGCCCATGGCGGGGTGGTCGGCAGGCACGTCGGGAAAAAGGCGCCGCATGATGGGACGCAGGCCCCGCGCCATGCGCTGAATGAGACCGGCCCGTTCGGCCAGGCGCATGACCCCGAGCCAGAGCGCCATGATTCCGATCAAGCCAAGCGAAATGGTAACGGCGGTGCGGGCGCCGTCGAACGCTCCATCCGTCACTTCCTTCAAACGATTCGTCCAGCCGCCGATCGCAACCGCGCAAAGAACAAGGGCCAGCCAAATGTAATTCAGCACACGCTATTCCTTAGACGCCGTGACCAGCCGCGGCCAGTTGAAACAGCGTCCTCAAAGGAACAAATGCTTTGGCGAGACGCCGAGCCCGACCGCGCGGAGGGAGAAGGCCTGGCAGGCAAGGTGGATTCACTCTTTGGCGAGCGCCGCGCTGCCGACGCTGCCTAACCAAGAGTTGGACACGCCGGCGCCTGTCCCTCCAAATCGCATTGCATCAGGTTTCGCCTTTCAACAAGGTCGCCGCGAGCTTCAGGGCGGACTCGGATCTGCCGCCCAGCATTCGTGCGATTTCTTCCTGGCGCGCTTTGCCTTTTACTTCGCGCAACTGCGAATGGGTGCGGCCGCCCGTGACTTCCTTGGTGACGACAAAATGGGTGGAGGCGGCGGCGGCCACCTGCGGAAGATGCGTGATGCAAATCACCTGATGCTCCTGGGCCAGCGTGCGCATTTTGGCGCCCACGGCATGCGCGATTTCGCCCCCCACATTGGCATCGATCTCATCGAAAATGAGCAACGGAATGGAATCGTGGGCGGCCAGGGCGGATTTAATGGCCAGCATCAATCGGGAAATCTCGCCGCTCGAAGCGATGGCCCGAAGCGGCTTGGGCGGTTCGCCCGGATTGGGAGAGAAGAGCAGTTCCACTGTATCGAATCCGTTGGCGCGCGGTTCGGTCGTCGGAGTTAACGTCGCTTCAAACTCTGACTGGCGAAATCCAAGGTCGCGCAAATTTCGTCGCACGTTCTCCGACAACCGGGGGGCGGCCTTCAGGCGCTGCTTACGCAAGGCTTCGCCGCAGCTCTTCAGATGGGCGCGCGCGGATTCGATTTTTCCCGCCAATTGCTTTAACTCGGCCTCGCGCCCCTCGATTCTACGCATCCGTTCGGCCGCACGGTTTCCGAACTCGACCACCTCCGGAATGGATCCGCCGTATTTCCGTTTTAACGTTTCAAAAAGCGAGACCCGCTGTTCCAGAATCGCAAGCTGAGCCGGATCCAGTTCCAGTTTCTCGACGTAGGCCGACAAGGCCCGCGCGATTTCGGAGAGTTCCAACACGGCGGTTTCGTGACCGGACATGAAATGCGAGATGGAGCTGTCGATCTTTTCCAAATCGCGCAAGAGCCGCTGGGTTTCCGCCAATTGCGACAAGACCGAATCGTCGGCTTCGGCGAGACGCTGCGAAGCAGCCGAGGCGAGTTCGATCAATCGCTTGCTGTTGCTGGCCCGCTTGTAGCGGTCTCCCATCTCCACCTCTTCATCCGCGCGCAAATTGGCCAAAGTGATTTCGTTAACCTGATGGCGCAACAGATCAAGTTCCTGTTCCCGCGCCGTCTCCTCCGTCTGGAGAGACGCATGCTCGGCCTCCAGCGATTGTAATTCGACAAAGGCTTTCCTGTATTGAACTAAAAAACTTTCGGCCCGCGCGAAACTATCGAGGAGCGCGAGCTGCCGCTCGGGAGATAGCAAAGACTGATGGTCGTGCGGTCCATGCAGATCGACGAACTCGTCGCCCAGTTGCTTTAAAACTGTGAGGGTCGTGGGAGAACCATTGATGAACTGGCGGTTAATGCCTCCCGCCGTGAGGGAACGTTTAATAATCACTTCCTCGAGGCACGATTCGATTCCCGCCTCGAGGAAGCGCGCATTCAACTTTTGCAGGTCGGCTCCGGAAAAAACCGCTTCCACTGTGCAGGTTTCCGCGCCCGTCCGGATCAAAGACTTGTCCGCGCGCTCACCGAGCAGTAGTTGCAACGCCCCGACAATAATCGACTTGCCCGCGCCGGTCTCTCCCGTTACGGCAATCAAACCGGGGCCCACTTCCCACTGCAACTCTTCAACAAGAGCCAGGTTCCGGATGCGAAGAAGACTAAGAACTGCGCTCATGGAAAGGTTGAGAGTACGGGAGGGAGAGTTGAGAGTGCCGCGCTTTTGAAGATTTCAAACCCTCCCCACTCAACTTTCAACTCCCAACTGCGCCTTACCTTCTTAGGCACGGGCACTTCGCAGGGCGTTCCCATGATCGGATGCGACTGCGAGGTCTGCCATTCGACCGATTCGCGCGATCAACGTCTTCGGTCTTCCATATATATAGAGACGCCGGAATGTTCCTTCGTGGTGGACACGGGCACGGATTTCCGCACCCAGGCGCTGCGAGCCAACATCCGCGCGGTTGATGCAGTTATCTTTACCCATTCTCACACGGACCATATCATGGGTTTCGACGATTTGCGGCGGTTCGGGTATGAACGCGGATACATGCCCGTGTAC
>JBBRQE010000107.1:0-11134 GCA_038226905.1 Chthoniobacterales bacterium
AATCAAGATTCCGCGTTAGGAGCCAGTTCGATCCTATATCCGAAGCTTGTCCCCGCATGGTGGTGAGAGAGCCCAGGTGATGGCTCAGCGCGATTTTCTTGGCCTTAGTTAACTCTTCGGGCGTGACGCCAGCCTGCTTCACCTCCTCCACGATCTTGAGCAGCAGGTCCTGAACTTCCTCGCGATGGCGCGGTTCCACCGTGGCATCGAGCCCAAACAAACCGGGCTCCCCCGGAGTGTAGGAAAAGGCGGATACTCCGTAGGCCAGACCGGCTTGATCGCGCACCTGCCGATATAACCGTGAACTGCGGCCTTCGCCGAGGATGGACGAAAGGAGATCAAGAGCGGGCACATCGGGATGCGTCACCTCCGGCACATGCCAGGCGAGGGAGAGGCGGGTTAACTCGGTGGGGAATTCTTCGTGCGCATCGCGCCGGCCCAGTTGAGGAGGTTCCGCCGGGACGTAAACGGGTTTGAGCGACTTCTCGGGATACGTCTTGAAGAAATCGGCCAATTGCTGCCGCACTTTTTCCGCCACCACATCTCCCACCACGACGAAGGTCAGATTATTCGGAACATAACGGGACTTATAGTACTGCATGACCTGCTCCTGGGTGAGCTGGTTATAGATTTCGAGCTGTCCGATAACCGGAAGTCGATAAGGATGCCTCTGATAAGCGGTGGCAAAGAGAAGTTGCCCCGACATGCGATCGGGATCGTCAAATCCCATGGCGAATTCCCGGCGAATGACTTCCTGTTCCTTCGAATATTCGGTGGCCGGCAAAGTGGAATTCATCATGGCATCGGCCAAGACATCCAGTGCAGTGGGGACCCCGGCTTTAGGCACGTCGATCCAGAAAACAGTCCGATCAAAGGACGTATACGCATTGATATAACCACCCACGTCCTGGACTTTTTGCGCAATCGCGCTGTTTGATTGCGTTTTGGTTCCCTTGAAGAGCATGTGTTCGAGAATGTGGGAGAGACCGGCCCCAATGTGCACATCTTCGTCGATGCTGCCCGTGGCGCACCAGGCCTGCACGCTCGCCACGGGAGCGCTGTGATCTTCTTTGACAATCAAAGTGAGCCCGTCGGGCAAAACCCACTTTTGCGCTCCGCTTGGCGGAGGCACGGTAACGACCGAGGTCTCTGGCTGGGGAGAAGCGGCTTTTAAACTGGAAGTGTTAAGCATAAGTGCGCCGATCAGGGCAAGGCGCGGCACAAGGCCGCTCATGTAGACTTGGGGGCGGGCAAGCCAGGCGGCACTTGCGGCGTCGGCGCTTTGTCCGGCACGAACGGTTTGACGAACGCGTCTTCAAAGTCATAGACGCTCTTGAAATCCTCCATCGAGTCTTCGTCCGTTTTTCCAAAAATCCCCGCCCCGATCAGATTAAAAACCATGTGACCGATATCTTCACAGCGATTGATGCCCCAACAGGAAAAAACCGTCACCACCATGGGGCCAAACTCCTTCAGGGCGTACTGGCGCACCCCTTCCAGCAGCTCCGGCCCGGCCACATGCCGGACGGTCGTGCCCTTAATTTTCTTCTGCTGCTTCGTCGTAAAGTCGAGCGCGTCCCGCAAAAAGACGTAGGCGTCCCGCGAATATCGCGGATCGGTCGCCACGATGGAATCAAGAGCTTCGGCAAATCCTATTTTTTGCATGAATAGTGGGGGCGCACACGGGGCGCGAGCGCTTACGATAGCCAGCAACAATGGCGCGAGCAACTACGGGGCTGCTCAAGGTCGGGCAGGAGGCCGAGGGCCTGCGAGGCCATTGCCGGAAACGGACTCGCCGGAGCACGGCCCTCGAGGGTCCACCTCATCCTTCACAAACACTAATTCTGAAATTGCGCCTCGATCGCGTCCAGGTAGACAGATAAAGCGTCGCGCCGTCGTTTTTCCGGCCCACCCAACTGGTCCGCCGCCTTGAGATAGTGAGTAAACGCTCCGCTACTCGTCCGCAAACGGGTGGCTTCATACCAATTCATGTAATCATCGATCTGGGTCATGCGCCTGGCCATTCCCTCGCGGACCGCCTTCGCTTGCGACAACCTTTGCGTCACTTTGCTGCGGTTTCGGCGGGCCAGCCGTTGCGTGATCTCCTGATATTCCAGAACAACCGGCCGGAGGAGGGGATGAGACACAGTGGCCAGCAGCAAAAGATTCTGGCCGAGCGACTGGAGGGCGACCACCTGGCTGCCGATCGGTTTCGTTCTCCCCAGCTGTTCCAATCGTAGTGGCTTGTTCGGTCCGTTCGAATTCGGAATCGGAGTATCAAGCAGCTGTTCGAGCTGATGCTGCGTCTCTGTAAAACTGAGCAGAAACTCATGCCTCTCGGCAGAAGCAAACCTGGCCACCGCCGATTTCCACAAAGCATTGACCACCTCCGAACTTCCCAGCCCGGGAAACTGCGACCGCAAATCGAGGAGCGGATCGTTAGACGCGGCGATCAGACTCTCGATATAGGAGGACAGGTGGAACGCACCCTCCGGCTGATCAAGGAGCAACTGAAGGAGAGCTGCGGCATACGCCTGATAAAGCTGGCGCGCCTGCGAATCGAGTTGTTCCGGCTTTTCCTCCAAAAAATCGGACAGAGCAATAATCTTGTCCGAGGCGGACGCAGCCGTCAGCAGATTGCTCAGCGTTTGTTTTTGTTCGTCCGAACTCATCGTCATGACCGCCTCGATCAGCCAGGGAGGAGCCTCCGCAAACATGCTCCCGGCCGGGGTATCGCGATGGTTCCGGTAAATCAGCTCGGCCAAAATCGCACGGAGCAGATCGCGCTGGATGGCGGGGCGATCAAGGTTGGCCGGAATAGTCAGATCCAGTTGCAACTTTAAACCGAGGCCGGTTTGGCTCACGTGTAATTGCGAGGCCGGCATCTCCGGGACATTGGCCTGACGGAACTGCAAATTCAGAACGATCGGCGTTTTCCAATCGTCGCGTTTCCGCAAGATCTTGAGCAGGCTAGCCTTGGTTCGTTCTGCCAGGTCGCTCAGGGCGCCGCGCAACGGGACGTTAGGGCCGTAGACGATAAATTGACGGGAAGAACTGATGCTCCGCTCAGGGGGAGCGGCCTGACCCGCTCGATTAAAAACGAGCCCCGCCCATAAAGTTAGAACGAAAAAAGACCGGCCGAAATTCATCGCATTCCCGGATCAAAGGCTAACCCGTGTTGCCCGGTAATCGAGCAGGAAAGGCTAACCGCCTGCCGATTCGAAGAACGCTCTAGTTCGAAGGCGACAACCTTTACGGTGCGACGGACAGAGAGACACTCTTGTCGTGAAATTCGATCGCCCCGAGCTTGGCGACCATTTTCGTTTCACGATCGAGAGCCGACCAGAGATCGCGAAAAAGAAGACCCATGAACTGCGCTATTTCCGGATGAATCGGTAATCGCCCGATATGGCCGCCACGGTTGATCACCGCGATCTTTCCGCCGGCGATGGAAGGTGTCACGCTGATCGTAGTATAAAGTGAGTATCCGAAAAGGGATCGCTCCATGGTGAGCGCGCAGACTCCCTCGCGGAATCCCACGATGACGCGCTGAAACTCCAGCAGCGGCTCGTCCAGCGACTTCTTTTTCGTTTTCAGATTGGACGCGAGAAAAGCGTTCACCTGCTCATCCGTGAAATGCAACGAAGTGGCCTGTCGGTGGGACGCTGCACGCTCCAAATCGAGCCCCAATTGGGAGGCCAGCATGAGGCCCTTGGAGCGTTCGGGCAAATCCGGAGGAAGCGCTATCTGCACGAGCACAGCTACCGCCAACGCGCCGAGGGCCAGCTTACTGACCTTGAAAAAGAGAGCGCGTAGGCGGGCACGCTGCGGATCGAACAGTTTTGACAGATGCTTCCGCGTCTCCGGACCCGGATCTGTCCGAACTTTGGCCGCCGCCCGGTTAAGTCGCGCCCCGCAGCTATGACAATAGACGCGTTCCGGTTCATTTTCGTGGCGGCACTCAGAGCAAACCAGGCTCGTCATTGTACTAATCATGAGGGCTAATCTGTTTTCGGCTTCTTCTCGGGGGTTTTGGGCGGTGGAGTGCTACTCACAGCGTCTTTTGTGCCCTCCGCTTTTTTGACCCCCGAGTCGGGGGTGGCCGGAGCATCTTTTTTTGCCCCCTCTTTATAGGAAGAACTGCGGTAATCCGTGATATAAAAGCCCGAGCCCTTAAAAATGAGGCCAGCCCCGGTGCCGAGCAGGCGTTTCACCTTGCCGTGCCCCCATTTGGCCCGCCGGCACAACTCCTTGGGACACTGTTTGAAGGCGTCATCTCGCATCGACTGGGACGCGTCAAAGTTTTTCCCGCACTTTTCGCAGTGGTATTCGTAAGTCGGCATAGTGAAGGAAATTGAACCGGAAGCAGTGCGCGGAACACTGCATGAGAGCGGCCACAATTCAAGCCGGAGCGCAAGCCGCCGCGTCGGCGTGCTGCCTGGCGACGCGTCCCCGCGCCCACCACCACTGTCGATTTCTTGACTTTTCCCGTTTCAACGCGGAAAGGTTTGTTCGGAAAATTCCTATGCTTCGATCCATTTGCCGTGTTCTCCCTCTGACCGTTTTAGCCTTTGCTGCGATCTTTTTGGCCGGCTGCGAAGAAAACGACCCGCGTTTCTCCGCCCAGACACAATATCTCGGAGGCGTTTACGGAAACACCCCAACCAGTGGCGCACCGCAGGACACCGTTTCTTATTGGGACGGCGATAACATTGGCGGGAAACCTTCGGTCAAGATCAGCCTCTCGGAACAACGCGCTTACTTCTACAAGAATAACCTTTTGGTCGGCATTTCCCAGCTTTCCACCGGTCGCGAGGGCCTCGTTACTCCCGCCGGGCATTACAGTATTACCCAAAAGGACGTGCACCATGCTTCCAGCAGGTACGGCGATTACGTAGATGACGCCGGTAACGTGATCATGCCCAATGTGGACGTCGAGAAAGACAAGAAACCTCCCGGCGCCCATTACAAAGGTGCTCCCATGCCTTACTTCATGCGCATTGTTGGCGGGGTCGGCATGCACGCCGGTTACCTTCCCGGTTATCCGGCTTCGCACGGTTGCATCCGCATGCCTGAGTTCATGGCCGAGAACTTCTTTAAGGCGGTTTCAACCGGCACGCCGGTGACCATTTTAAATTAGTTCGTCCCTTCCTCGTTCGGTTGCCCATACAGTTGCCTTTGGCGGCATCTTCCCATTGGGGGCCCTGGCCCGCTTGAGCCATCGGGGAAAGCACTGGGTCCCCTAGGCTCTCATTCGACCTTTACCGCGTTCAGCGCAAAGGTAAGCGGTGGAAAATAACGTCGACCTGCTGAGCATCGCCGCGCAGGCCGCACCCTTCGCCGGAAAACTCCGCCTGGCGCGCGAAGGCGCAGGACCCGTGCGCTTTTCTCACGTGATTGGCTCCGCGCAGCCTTTCCTCCTCGCCGCCATCGCTCGGGCCGTGCCGAAACGAATCTGGGTGCTCTGCCCCACCGTGCGCACGCAGGAGTCGTTTTACGAGATGCTGGTGAACTGGTTGCCTTCGGCCGATTTCCTCCCCGAGGCGGAATTCGCTGCCGTCGAAAATATTCTGCCAGATCCGGAACTGACGGCTGAGCGACTGAGTCTGCTGGCCAAACTGGATCAGCGCGACGCGGTCCGGGTGATTGTGACAACACGGGCCTGCCTCGATCAACCCGCTCCCAAAGCGGGCACGCTGCGGGCGGCCTCGCTCACGTTGCGCCGCGGTCAACCAGTCGGCCTGGAGTCGCTGCGCGAAAAACTTACTGAGGCAGGATATCAGCGCCTGCCGCAAGTCACGGCACGGGGTCAGTTCGCGGTGCGCGGCGGTATCGTTGATATTTACTCGTGGCAATTGCCGTCGCCCATTCGAATCGAGTTTCTGGGCGACGATATCGAATCGCTGCGGGAATTTGATCTCGACACGCAAACGTCGGTGCGGGACCTCGACGACATTGGAATTCTCTTGGGCGCCCCGGATGAGCAGAGGGGAAAGGTTCGCGATTACATCGCGCCGGACGACGTCATGGTCGAAATCGAACCGCCCGCGGAAGCCGCCCCGGCGCACATTGTCATAAGCGAAGGTTGGATCGAAGAGGGACCCGAAGATTTCACGGGCGCCTTCCAGGATTGCGAGGTGGGCGCCTTTGCCGTGGGCGATTTCATGCTGGTGGAGGCGAAGCGAACGCAGTTTCTGGCGCGTCTGGAGGAGTGGCGCCGCCAACAGGCCCACGTGGTTATTTACTTCCAGACCGAAGGAGAGATGGAGCGTTTCCGCGAGATCCTCGCCCACCCAGCCACCTTGCAGGGAATCGATCTGGTCGAGGGAACCTTGCCGCGCGGATTTTGTTTGGCGGCGGCCAACCTGGTTGTCCTTTCGGCGGCCGAGCTCTTCGGACGATTCGCGCCCCACGCGGTGCGTCGCTTGCAGCGGCGCGATCGACTGACCCGGAACCGGACGCAAATCGACTTCAGTGAATTGCGCGAGGGCGATTACGTCGTTCACCTCGAGCATGGAGTCGGGCGATTCGCCGGGCTCGTTAGGCTGCCAACCACGGAACGCGCCAGCGGTCCGGAGGCGGCGCGCCTTCTATCGCCCAGTGGTGAAACCTCCGTTCGCTCCTCCGAAAAGCCCGTCGGCGAAAAAGAAGTGCTGGCTCTGGAATTCGCGGACGACGCAAAACTCTATGTGCCCCTCGAACAGGCCTACCTCGTTTCCCGCTACGTGGGAGTGGGGAAGAAAAACCCGCCCCTCAGCTCCCTGGCCGACGCGCGATGGGCGCGAGCCAAGCGCACCGCGGTTGCTTCCATTTTTGACTACGCCGGAAAAATGTTATCGCTCCAGGCGGAACGAGAAACCCAACTGGGCCACGCCTTTGCCCCGGACACGAAATGGCAGGTCGAATTCGAACATTCCTTTCCTTTCCGGGAGACGCCCGATCAGCTCAAGGCCATCGTCGACACCAAGGGGGACATGGAGCAGTCCCGTTCCATGGATCGCCTCATCTGCGGGGACGTTGGTTTCGGCAAGACCGAGGTCGCCATTCGCGCGGCTTTCAAGGCAGTCATGGAAGGCAAACAGGTGGCCATGCTCGCCCCCACCACGGTGCTGGCCCAGCAGCATTTCGACACCTTCCGCCAGCGCATGCTCGACTATCCGGTGCGCATTGAAATGCTCAGCCGGTTCCGTTCCCACAGCGAACAACGCCAGGTCCTGAAACTATTGCGCGAAGGCGGAGTCGATATCGTTATCGGGACCCATCGCATCATTTCCGGTGACGTGATCTTCAAGGATCTGGGTCTGGTTGTGATCGACGAAGAGCAGCGTTTCGGCGTCGTGCACAAGGAAAAATTCAAGGAACTGTTCAAGCTGGTGGACGTGTTGACGCTTTCCGCCACGCCCATTCCTCGAACCCTTTATCTATCGCTCGTGGGGGTGAAAGACATGTCGACCATAGAGACGCCGCCGCTCAATCGCCTGCCCGTCGAAACGGTGGTCTGCGGCTACGACGAGCGGATCATCCGCGATGCCATTAACCGCGAACTGGAGCGACAGGGCCAGGTTTTTTTCCTGCACAACCGCGTGCAGAGTATTCAGCGCATGCGCGACAAGATTTCGGACCTTTGCCCGGGGGCGCGCGTCGACATAGGGCATGGGCAGATGGACGCGGACGAATTGGAATCCGTCATGCAGCGCTTCGTGGCCGGCCACACCGATATCCTCGTTTGCACGACTATCATCGAGAGCGGCCTCGATATTCCGAACGCCAACACCATCATCATCAACCGCGCGGATCGGTTCGGTTTGGCCGATCTTTATCAACTGCGCGGACGGGTCGGCCGGGCCGAGCACAAGGCCTATGCCTACCTCCTCCTGCCGCGCGAAATGATGGCGGTGGGCGCGGCTCGCAAAAGAATCAATGCGATCAAACAGTACAGTTCTCTCGGAGCCGGTTTCCGCATCGCCATGCGTGACCTGGAGATTCGGGGAGCAGGCAGCATCCTGGGGACGGCGCAGAGCGGACACATCGCGGCCGTGGGATTCGACCTTTATTGTCAGCTTTTAAAGCAGGCCGTGGCCCAGCTGAAAGGCGAGAAAACCCGCTTTCGCCTCGAGGTCGAGGTGCGTTTGGATTTTGTCGCCTCGAGCGAAACGGAATTCGCGCCGGCCGGCGCGGAGGAGGGAGTCCCTGCCTTTATCCCGACCAGCTATATCGGCGACACAATTTTGCGCATCCAAGCCTACCGTAGTCTGGCCGAGATCACGACCCACCAGCAAATGCACAGCCTGCGCCGCGACTGGCGGGATCGTTTCGGAAAGCCGCCGCCCGCCATTGACAATTTGTTCCTCCTGACCGAAATCAAGCTCGCCGCCGCCAAAGTCAACGTCACTCGCGTCGAAGTGCGGGACGGCAAGCTGATGCTCACCCGGCGAGGGGATTTTATACTTGTAGGTGGCAAATTCCCTCGTTTAGTTGCCCGTAGAATCGAACAGCTCTCCGAGGTGCTGCGTCTAATCAGGACACTGTAGTCAAATGATCGGTCGTCACTTTTTCATTATTTTTGTCAGCGCGGTCATGTTACCGCTTTCGCCCCTCTGTTTTGCGGCCTACGGACAGAACGCGGAGGTGGTCGACGGCATTGCCGCAGTGGTTAATGGCGACATCATTACCTATTCCCAGGTTCGCGCGCTCGTCGTGCCGCGCGAGAAAGTGCTGCGCTCGCAATTCACTGGCGCGGACCTGGTCAAGCAGATTAAGGAAACGCGGGAAGCTGCCCTCAAGGATCTGATCGACCGCCAGTTAATCATTCAATCCTTTAAGAAAGAGAACTACCAGATACCTGATCATTTCGTCGACCAACGGTTGCACGAAATCATCAACGAAAATTTTGGCGGTGATCGCAACACGTTCATTAAAACGCTGGAGGCGCAGAACTACACGATCGGAGAATTCAAGAAGATGGAAACCGAACGCATGATCGTGCAGGCCATGCGCGGCAAGAATGTGAAGCGCGACACGGTGGCATCTCCTTCCAAGATCGACGAATATTACAAGGCGCACCGGCAGGAACTCACCTCCAAGGAACAGGTAAAACTGCGCATGATTATGATTCCGGCGCACGCCAATGATGGCAACGCGGCCGGCCAGAAATCGATGGCCGAAGAAATTCTGAGCAAACTGGCGGGCGGCGCCGAGTTTGATCGCATGGCGCAAATTTACTCGGAAGATAGCTCGCGCGATCTGGGCGGCGACTGGGGCTGGATCGATCGAAAAACGCTCGCTCCTCCGCTGGAGAAAGCGGCCTTCAATCTTCCCGTGGGACGGGTCAGCAGCATCGTCGCGTTCAGCGGCAACTACTACATCCTGAAAGTGGAAGAGAAAAAAGGCGGCAGCACGCCCACCCTCGCTTCCATGCGGGATGAGATTGAGAAAAAGCTTTTGCAGGAAGAAGCACAGAAACTTCAGGAGAAGTGGATCGCCAGTCTCCGCTCCAAAGCTTACATCCGGACCTTCTAGTGTAGGGATGTCGCGCGGAAAAGTCCGCTCCACGGATTTAACAACCCGCCCTCCCACACGACCCATGACTTGCTCTGTGGCGGCGCCTTGCTGACAATGCGCCATGCCGCTGCGCATCGGAATCACACTAGGCGATCCCGCCGGGATCGGCCCTGAGGTCGCGCGCGCTGCTCTCGCTTCCCATCTCCTTTCGAACGAGGCCGATTACGAGATTATCGGAAGTTACCCCGACTGCATACCGGGTCAGCCAACTTCCGACACGGCGCGAGCCGCCGCCGCCGCCCTCGAAGAGGCGGTCACATTGGCGCGCGGCGGCGAACTCGACGCCGTTGTAACCGGACCAATACACAAGGCTGCCATGTACAAAATCGGATTTGCGTTTCCGGGGCAGACAGAGTTTTTCGCGAACCGCTGCGGAATCAATAATTTCGCCATGCTTCTGACGGGCGGCAATCTAACCGTTGCCCTCGTCACGATCCACGTCCCGTTGCGCGACGTTCCTCATCTCCTGCAACAATCGGAGATCGTACGCGTGGGCGGGCTTCTGGTGGATTTTCTCCGACGGCGTTCACCCCACCCCGCGCGAATAGCGGTGGCGGGACTGAATCCGCATGCGGGCGAGTCGGGGACAATCGGCCGGGAAGAGATTGAAATCATCGCGCCGGCCGTAAGCCAATTGGCGGAAGCCTTCGGCATCTCCGCGACCTTCGCAGGGCCGCTCGCTTCCGACACGGTGTTTCACCGCGCCTCCATCGGTGAATTCGACGCCGTTCTCTGCATGTACCACGACCAGGGGCTCATTCCCTTGAAGCTGCACTCTTTCCATAGCGGAGTGAATGTCACGCTTGGCCTCCCCTTTCCGCGCACCAGTCCGGATCACGGGACCGCTTTTCACCTCGCCGGAAAAGAAATCGCGCGACCAGACAGCATGATCGCGGCACTCAATCTCGCGGTTGAAATGGCGGTGGCTCCTGCCCACAAAAGTAAATGAAGCGCATTCCTCCGGGGCACTTTCTCCTGCTCATGATCGTGGCCGGTCTGATCATTCTGGCCACGACCTATGGCCGTTTTCGCTTCACTGCTCTTTGTTACACGCTCATTGCCGCGCACATTTGCCTGTTGTGCGTAGGGGGGCATTACACCTACGCGCGCGTTCCGCTTTTTGACTGGCTGCGACCGGTCTTTCACTGGCAGCGGAATCACTACGATCGCCTCGGACACTTCGCGCAGGGCCTCGTCCCGGCCATGATCACACGGGAAATTTTCCTGCGCCAAAGTGTGGTGGCGCGTCGAAAATGGATTCCCTTCTTGACGGTGTCGGGTTTGCCTCGCCATCAGCGCGTTCTATGAATTGGTGGAATGGTGGACCGCTCTCTCCAGTGGCAATGCTGCCTCCGCCTTTCTGGGCACACAGGGCGATATCGGGGACACGCAGGAAGACATGTTCATGGCGCTGATCGGTGCGACTTTCGCCCTTCTCTTTCTCAGTCGTCTACACGACCGTGCCATCACCCGCCTGACCGAGCAGGGGTGAGACAATGAACGCCGCCAAGTATCTTTCTGTTTTCAACATCGGACTGCAGAACACCTTTGTTTATCGCTGGAACTATTTCCT